>JBIIJV010000210.1:0-5039 GCA_044233545.1 Cyanobium sp. | reverse complement strand
AGGGTCTGCATCACCATCGCCAGCTCGTGGAAGCCGTCGCTGCGCAGTCCCAGCACTTCGAGATGCAGATTGATCTTGGCCGGGGCCAATACGGTCAGTTCAGCCATCAGCGGGGGGCGCGAACGCCGCAGCAGGAATGGCCGGATTCAAGCCGGCCGCCAGGGCGAGCCAGCGGCTGGGGGAGAGGTCCTGGGGCCGGGCCGCCAAATCGACACCGGCGGCCCCGGCGACGCCCTGCAGCTGTTCGGCAGGCAGCAGACCGGCCAGGGTGTTGCGCAACATCTTGCGCCGCGAAGCGAAACAACGCCGCAGCAGCGGATCGAGTACCCCAGCCCCAGCGGCGGAGAGGCGGGAGCCGGCGGCCAACGGTTCGATCAGCAGCACCTCCGAATCGACCTTCGGGGGGGGCTTGAAACAGCGGGGTGGCACGGGGCAGACCAAACGGCAGTGGGCCAGCAGCTGCATGCGCACACTCAAGGCCGCATAGGCCGACGTTCCCGGTTGGGCCCGGATGCGCTCGCCCACCTCCCGCTGCACCAGCAACACCAGGCGCTCGAAGGGGGGGGTCAGCGGTGCCTCCAGGCTGCCCACCAGCCTTTGCAGCAGGGGGCCAGTGATGTTGTAAGGGATGTTGGCCACCACCTTGGTGCAGGCCTTGGGGCCCTGGCGCTCGATCGGAACCCGCAGGGCATCACCCTCGATCAACTGGAAGCGGGGGTCCGGGCCGAAGCGCTGCTTCAGGCCTGATACCAGATCCCGATCCAGTTCGATCGCCTCCAGGGCCGCCAGCTTGCAAGCCAGCAACCGCTCGGTGAGGGCGCCGCGCCCAGGCCCCACCTCCAGCACCCGATCGTGGGGTTGAAGGCCCGCCGCCGCCACAATCTGATCGAGCACAGCGGCGTCGATGAGCCAATGCTGGCCAAAGCGGTGCCGGGCACGGTGGCCGCTGAAAGTCATGAACCACCTGCGCACAGACTTCCACATTGCCTGTCCCCCCGCTGCCATGACCTCCTCCCCCACCCTTGAGGCTCCAGGCCGCCGGGGACCCGAAGCCCAGGACGGCCCCAGACCCGCAGTCCAGGGCCGTCCCAGCCGCGGCGGCCAGGGGCTCCGGGCTGGGACCCTTGGCCTCGCCCTGGCGGCCCTGGCCCCCTGGCCGCTGGCGGCCCGGGCGCAACCCAGCCGCACGGCCGAATCGATCTGGAGCCAGGAGGACGCCAGCCAACGGGCCCTGCAGCTCGTGCCCACCGGCGCCCGGGTGGACAGCACGGCTTGCCAGGAGATCGGCGTCGGCAGCATGGGGGGCCTGCCCCGCTATCGCTGCACGGTGCGCTTCAGCCCCGAAGGCGCCAGTCCCTAAGGCGCCAGCCCCTGAATAGCAGCTCTGCGAGGCCGCATTCAGCCAAGCCGAATCCAGCGCACCGGACCCAAGCGGGGGGGCAACGGCACCAGGGCCGCCACCTGCTCCACCGGTCTGTCGGCCCAGGCGGGGTGGTCCACCAGCCAGCAATCCCAGGCGCGCTGCAAGCGCAGACGCTTTGGCCAGCGCAGCGCGGCCGTGCCACCCCCATCCCAGTCGTTGGGCCCCCGGCCCTTGACCTCGACCAACAGCAAACGCCCTGGCTTGGCGACCACCAGATCGAGCTCCCCCCAGCGGCAGCGCCAGTTGCGCGACACCAACCGCCAGCCCCTGCCTTGCAAAAGCCTCAGGGCCCGTTGCTCGGCCCAGGCTCCCTGACGTTGGGCCACCGTACGGGGCATGCTCGGCAATGCAACTGACGCCAGGGTTCCCCGGCGTCGCCAGGATGGCTGGGCAACGGCATGCCAGAGGCGACACACTGGGTTCCAGACGATCGGCGCCCCCATGAGCTTCGATGCCCGCAGCCGTGAACGGCTGGAGGCCCTCGGCCGCCAGCTGCCCCAAAAACTGCCTTCCCCCGCCCCTGCCGCACCGAACCCGCAGGCAAACCCGGCCCCCCAGGGTCGCCATCCCCTGGAACTGGAGCGCAATCCGGAGCAACTCTTCCGTGAACTCATGCAAGCCAGCGCCGATGGCACGGTGCCGCCGCATCTAATCGATCGATTGCGGCAACTCGAAAGTGGTTCGCAACGCACCGACCTGGCCGGAGCAAGCAACTCCCCGGCTGGAAGCCCCTCTAGTTCCAGCAGCGCCGCCGAAGCCATCGCGCCGCTTCGGACCAAAACCTCCAGGCGCCGTGCGGTCCCGGGGCCCCCGGGAGCCCGCCGCGTGGAGGGGGCTGACGCCGAGCTCTACACCTCATTTCAACAACTGCTCCTGGAAGACGAGGAGCTGGATTAGGCGCCAGCCCCACCGACCCCCCATCAGCAGTCAGTACAGATGTACTACAATGGCATGGACTGCCAGGGACCATGGCCAGCGCGATCGTACTCATCGATGGCAACAATTTCTATGCCTCCTGCGAAGCGGTGCTCGATCCAGGGGTCATCGGCAGGCCCCTGGTTGTGCTTTCCAATAACGACGGTTGCATCGTCTCGCGCAGCGCCGAAGCCCGCGCCTTGGGCATTCCCATGGGAGCGCCCTACTTCCAGGTGCAAAGGCAGCTGCAGCAGCATCAGGTGATCGTGCGCAGCTCCAATTACGGCCTTTATGCCGACATGAGCCAGCGCCTGATGGCCACCCTCGAACCGTGGGTGGAAGAACTGGAGGTTTATTCGATTGATGAGGCCTTCGGGCGACTGCGACGTCCCCCGGCCCAAGCCGCAGCAAGGGACCGCCTGGGCATGCCCCGCGCCGGGGAGCTGGAGGCCACGAGCCCAGAGGGCCAGGGCCCAGAAGGCCCCGACCTGACTGCCTGGGGACAGGCGCTGCGCCAGCGGGTGCGCCGAGATCTGGGGCTGCCGGTGGCCATCGGTATCGCCCCTACCAAGGTGTTGGCCAAGCTGGCCAATCGCATCGCCAAGCAGGATCCCCAATACCGCCAGCAGGGGGTGTTCGATCTGGCGGCGGTGGCCGATCCGGACCCCTGGCTGGAAGCGGTGGCCATCGAAGATGTGTGGGGCATCGGCCGCCAGCTTTCGCGCTGGTGCCGCCTGCGAGGCATTGCCAATGCCCGCCAACTGCGGGACATGCCCCCAGGCGAGCTGCGGCGCCGCTGTGGCGTCGTGGGGCTGCGTCTGCAACTGGAGTTGCGGGGATCCAGCTGCCTGCCCCTGCAGGAAGTGGCGCCAGCCAAACAGGAAACCTGCGTCAGCCGCAGCTTCAGCACCCCCATCACCACCCGGGCCGAGCTGCGCGAAGCGGTGGCCACCTACCTCAGCCGCGCCGCCGAAAAACTGCGCCGTCAACAGCAGCTAGCCGCTGCGATCACCGTCTTCGTACGCAGCAGCCCCTTTGATGGAACTGTTTTTTACAGCAATGCCGCCACCGTGGTGCTGCCCCTGGCCAGCCAGGACACGGCCGTGCTGCTGAAGGCAGCCCTGCCCCTCACAGACCAGCTGTTCCGCCCCCACAAACCCCTGCGCAAGGCCGGCGTGCTCTTGCAGGGTCTGCAACCGCAAAGCCTGCTGCAACACCACCTGCTGGCACCGCTGTCCAGCGAAGAGCAGGCACGAAGGCAGGCCCTGCTGGCTGCGGTGGATCGCCTCAACCGTCGCTTCGGTAGGGGCACGCTGCAATGGGCGGCCTGCGGCCTCAACCCGGCCTGGACGATGCGACGCTCCCGTCTGTCACGGGCGGCCACCACCCGGCTCAGCGATGTGCCGGTGGCGCGGGCCTGAGGCTGCATGAATCCTATTGAGAAGGTGCCATGGTTCAAGTTATCTCGTCAATAGTAGATATAAAACCTCTGGCTATGCCACCTGATTGGCGGCTTTTTCATGTCCGCAGAAACTCTGCAAAGCGCTTATTTTTTTCGAGGCGCCCTAATCTGGGTAGACGTGGCAAGAGCGGTGAAGGTCAGTTTCTTCGTGTTTACGATAAGGGAGTTCAATCTGCTGGCAAGATTGAAGCAACGAGGGTCGAGCCTGAGCTATCACGTGGAACGATCAGGCGAGTATGCCCTTGTGATTGTTTTCGCCTACGACGACCTAGAAACTTTTGAGGATATCATTCGTTATACTATCTATGATGCTATGGATTTTATCGATCGCGACATGTCAGGCCATCTCGATCGGTCGCAGCTGCCGGCCTGGTGGGGTGCCATTATTGAGGATGCAGCTAAACTAAGTACTTCTCCTGCCAAAGTCGTTCAATCGGTTGAAAAAGCTAAGTCTTGGCTGGTTAAGCAGGTGGCTCTTACAATTATTACGGTTCTGGCCAGCGTTAATGGTCAAACTGAAGAATGGTGGAAGTTTTTCTGGAAAGTTGTTTTACAGGGTGAGGATCGCATGTAAAGATGTGACTTCCACATTGGGATGATTATCAGAAATACAGATGGGTATAATGGCGGAAGTACACGAAAAATGCTTTATTTCCTGGCATCTTCTTTTCTTCAATTATTTGCTAGTCGATCAATGATCGTCGTTGATGATCATTGATCGACTAGCGTTCTTTTGCTGAGTGGTGTGAATGTAAGGAGTGGGAAATGTTGAGACAGTACTTGTTCCTTGTTTCATCACTCCTATGACTGAGGCTGGCTGGCTGCCTTTGTCTTCACATCTACATGAGGTTCTCTTCTTGGTGGGTGAGAATAGTGCAGTCAGACGTCGGTCTGGCAACGCAGAGCAAAACAAAGCCAGTACTGATCTGAGATTGATCTAAGAAGCGCTGATCGCTTTGATCAACAGTACCAGAGGTGATTTTGCCAGCACAGTCGCTGCAGCTCCCAGCCCGACAGGCAACGGGTAGTTGTATGCCTTGAGCTTCAGCAACATCGAGAATGTTCTGATCAGAGGACACGTCAATTGTTCGATCTAGGTTTTTGTTTGGGTTGACTAGCCTTACTTTAAATACACCTGCTGCGTTGGCTGGGTTTCCTTTAAATAAAGGCTTTCTCAGCACAATGGTTGAGGCTAATGTCGCTGACCCAATTAGGAGAAACTTGCGTCGATTGATCCGA
>JBIIJV010000030.1:0-19309 GCA_044233545.1 Cyanobium sp. | reverse complement strand
CACCAGCTATTGCATCCTTCGCACCAGCTGGGTATATGGACCAGTAGGCAATAACTTCTGCCTAACAATGCTGCGGCTTCACCGTCTTAAATCAGCTCAAAATGAAACACTTAATGTGGTGGCAGACCAGATAGGCTGTCCAACATCAGCTTTGAATTTGGCCTGCGCATGCTGGTCGGCTATCAACCATGGCACAAGTGGAATTCATCATTTTTGTGATGCTGGTGCGGCCAGCTGGTATGATTTTGCCATAGCCATTGGTGATGCTGGTGTTGCAGCTGGCATTATTGATCAATCTGCAAAAGTCTTACCAATTACATCATCAGAATATCCCACTCCAGCCAAGCGCCCAGGATATTCACTACTAGATTGCACCGCCACAAGGATTGCACTAGAATTAGAAATTAATCATTGGCAAAAAGAATTATCAAAAGTGATTTCCAAAATTCCCATAACAACTTAAATTTAAACTGTCAGTTCCTTTCCAAAACAAAAGCTTATACCATGCATAAAGCCTCAATGCCAGCTCCTAATTTGCGAGATTTACTTGGTGAACGCAAACGAATTCTGGTCACCGGTGGAGCAGGTTTCATTGGCGGAGCTGTTGTCAGACGTTTACTACTCGAAAGTGATGCGACTGTTTTTAACTTAGATAAAATGGGCTATGCAAGTGATTTAACGAGTATTGAACATACAATAGCCACATTAGCCACTAGGGAAGAAGGGGATGTGGCAACCAGACATCAGCTTCTTAAGGTTGATCTAGCTAATGCAGAGGCAACACAAAAAGCCATCGCAACAGCCGATCCAGATCTTGTCATGCATCTGGCAGCTGAGAGCCACGTTGATCGATCAATTGAAGGCCCAGGAGCATTTATAGAAAGCAATCTGATTGGTACTTTCAACCTGCTTCAGGCAAGCCGTATACATTTCGATCAATTAGAAGGGCAACGAAAAGTAAATTTTCGCTTCCACCACATCAGTACTGATGAAGTGTTTGGCTCTTTGGGAGCAACCGGTAAATTTTCAGAAACGACACCCTACGACCCTCGTAGTCCCTATTCAGCCAGTAAAGCAGCAAGTGACCATTTGGTAAATGCCTGGTACCATACCTTTGGTTTGCCGATAGTTCTTACGAATTGTAGTAATAATTATGGACCATGGCAATATCCTGAAAAGTTAATTCCAGTCGTCATCCTCAAGGCAGTAGCTGGTGAAGCAATACCACTTTATGGAGATGGCATGAATATTCGAGATTGGCTTTATGTCGAGGACCATGTAGATGCCCTACTCTTAGCAGCAAACAACGGGCGAATTGGCGAGAGCTATTGCATCGGAGGACATGGAGAAAGGACCAATTTACAAGTTATTGAAAAGATATGCACTATATTAGATAAATTAAAGCCTGAAGGCAGTCCCAATCATAATCTAATTACTTTCGTCAAAGACCGTCTAGGCCATGACCGTCGCTATGCAATCAATCCAGAAAAAATTACAACAGAACTGGGCTGGCAGCCAAGGCATGGTTTTGAAGAAGGGCTAGAGGCAACGGTTAAATGGTACGTCAGCCAAAAAAACCAGCCTCACAGTTAATTTAATATTGCTTGCCAAGTAATCGACACTGATTATCGCCCCAAGTTATCGCTCAAATTACCGCTCAAGGCCATTAACTCATGTTGGTCTTTAGCTACCACCATCGCCCCCGTAACAAGTCAACCAATGGCACGGTTCAACAGGTCCACGCAGCCCGGGCGCCGAAGGGTACTTTTTGATTCCGGCACGGACAGCAATTCAGGTAAAGCAGTATTTTCCTGGTGGATTGTAGCCACTATCGGCCTGCTGCTGATGGCCGTACCAATTCTGCTTTTCAACCAGCAACATTCAGGTGATGGCGTCAAAATCCGCCGCGAATTACGCAAGTTCTGAACCCATTCAAGGCTGGCTTGACATATATCTCAGTCCATGACAACTAGCGACTTGCTGAAAGGAGACTGACTATCTTGATAGGTACGTTATCAAAAAGCCCCCCATGCCCTCCGGAGCAACTTTCAACACCCCCGACGACGATACGGACGCCGATCTGCTCCATCAGCGAGCGGCCGAAGATGGCCAACTGCGAGGCCTGAGCCAGGCGGAAGGCATCATCATGATCGTGCTGGGGATTCTGGCCCTGAGCTTTCCCGTGGTGGCCTCGGCTTCGGTCACCGTGATGGTGGCCATTGCCTTTCTGCTGGCGGGCATCTTGGGCTGGATCGACATCTTGATGCGGGCCAAACGGCTTGGGCGCTGGTACTGCTTCTGGCGTCTGGTGGTCTCGACCCTGTTGCTAGTAACCGGCATATGGATGGTGATTCAGTTCAAATCGGGTGCGGTGCCTGCTGCGATGCAGATCAAGGCTCTGGCTTCGGCGATTGGCCTGGTATTCCTGGCTGAAGGAGCTGTGACGGCCTTCGTTTCGCTCAGCAATCGCGCCAGACGGGGCTGGGGTTGGGGACTCGCCAATGGCCTCGTCACATTGGCTCTTGGATTCCTAATCCTGACGATGGGCCCGGCCGGCATGCTTTCTGTGATCGGACTGCTTGTAGGGGTGAGTTTCCTGTTCAGTGGATTTGACTTGCTGGGCTTCAGTAGCCGCTTGCATTCGCGACAGGATTGAAAAACGGCCGACCAGCGGGATTGGCCCTTGGGAATGGGCCTCAGCCGGTGGGTAGTAGCTTTAGGAACAGCTCCTTACCGCGAATACAGATCGCGAATACAGCCCCTAGGCCATGTCAATTAATTTTAAGCTTGATAATTGAATTTAACCAATTGAGAATACCATCATTTGGATCTTTGAGAACGAATTCTTGACCCTTGCTAGCTGAAACTAAATCGACATTGGGAGGATCTTTCTGAATGCCTGAAGGCTTGACATGGGAGATTTTTACCTCTCTGAAGTCTTGCGGGAGTTCCCAAATTGACTTCTTGAAATTATTCTTTGATAACCGAAGAGACTGACAATAGCGAAACGTACCATAATTCTTGCCGATATAAATGGTGTTTTTATATTTATAGAGCTGTCGATTCTGAATATGAGGATGATTCGTTAAGGATGGATAGGTCTTGAGCAATTCATCCTCAATATCAGATTGATTTTGTTCAATATCAATAAGGCCATCGACCTTCAAGAAGCCCCAGATGGCATGAAACGGATGCATCATCGCATAACGTTTCAGCTTGTCATCCTCGAAATAACATTCGCAAAATGTCCCAAAAAATAAGAAAATGTCTCCTTTCGAAATCTGGTTTATCTTGAGATGTCCCAAAGCTGCCCCCGACTGACCAAATGCACCGAGCAATGGTTTCTCTGGCAGCAGAGATTGGATCATTGGGTCAAAATGAAAATTATCACCATACTTATCCCAATTATATTTTAAGTCTGTTAGCAGCTTAGTAAGCTTGTGTCCCTTGAAACTCAGCTCATCAGCACGGTGACCTTTTTCTGGCGATTTAACTGGAATCGGAAACGAGAGCATCTCCCTGGAGCTGGGCCAGATAACTGAGGGGATACCACCATACTGATCATCAAAGCCTTTTCTACTGAATACGATATTCACATAAACCAAGCAAAGCCAACAAACTATAATCGTTTACTTTACAAGTTGTCAAGAGCTTGAGGTAACTTCTACGCATCGTCAAGCCAGCTGACCAAGTTCACGGTCAACATGCGGCTAAATGCATCGCCCTCGAAGCTCAGTTTCAGGCCGGTGAAAGGGTCCGATGCCGAACAGCACCCAGATCGGCGCGGCCACCCCAATTTTGGTCAAGCCGAGGCGAGCCATCTCTTGCGTGTTTGGGCCCATGGTGGGGGCTTGGCGGTGCTGGGAGGGGCGCTCAGCTAAGTTCCCCAATTGCCATACCCCACGCTCCAATGGCCGATTCCCTCCCCCTGCTGCTGCGCGCCGCCCGAGGGGAGCAGGTTGAGCGACCACCGGTCTGGATGATGCGCCAGGCGGGTCGTTATATGAAGGTGTACCGGGAGCTGCGCGACCGCTATCCGGGGTTCCGCGAACGCTCGGAGAACCCAGATCTCTCCTATGAGATCTCGATGCAGCCGTTCCGCGCCTTCGCCCCCGATGGCGTCATCCTCTTCTCCGACATCCTGACGCCCCTGCCGGGCATGGGCATCGACTTCGACATCATCGAAAGCAAGGGCCCGATCATCGAGCCCGCCATCCGCAGCCAGGCCCAGGTGGATGCCCTGAGGGCCCTCAATCCCGCCGAGGCCCTGCCTTTTGTGGGCGAAGTGCTGGGCCGCCTGCGGGCCGATGTGGGCAACGCCGCCGCGGTGCTTGGGTTTGTTGGTGCCCCCTG
The DNA here is from genome assembly GCA_044233545.1 of Cyanobium sp. GTDB lineage: Bacteria > Cyanobacteriota > Cyanobacteriia > PCC-6307 > Cyanobiaceae > Cyanobium. The sequence goes on along the minus strand of JBIIJV010000030.1, from coordinate 14,956 downwards.
GACCCTGGCGGCCTACGCCGTCGAGGGCAAGAGCTCCAAGACCTATTCAGTCATCAAGGCCATGGCGTTCCAGGAGCCGGCGCTGCTACACCAACTGCTGGCCCATTTGGCCGATTCGATCGCCACCTACGTGCGCTTTCAAATCGATTCCGGCGCCCAGGTGGTGCAACTGTTTGATTCCTGGGCCGGCCAGCTCAGTCCCATCGATTACGACGAGTTTGCGGCCCCATACCAAAAACGCATCATCGACCAGGTGAAGGCCACCCACCCCGATACGCCGCTGATTCTGTATATTTCTGGCAGCGCCGGCGTGCTCGAACGCATGGCCAAAACCGGGGTTGATTTCATCTCCCTCGACTGGACAGTTGACATGGCCGATGGCTGTGCCCGGTTGCCCCAGCACCTGGGGGTGCAGGGGAATGTGGATCCTGGCCTGCTGTTCGGAACCCCGGCGGCGATCCGCGAGCGCATCCTCGATACGGTGCGCAAGGCCCGGGGCCGGCGCCACATCCTCAACCTCGGCCACGGCATCTTGCCCGGCACGCCCGAGGACAACGCCCGCGTCTTTTTTGAGACCGGCAAGGCCGTCACCAGCCTGTTGGGAGCAGCCGTTTGAGCGCCACCCCCAGGGCCGGTGGCCCCAGGGCCGAGGGCCCCAGGGCCGGTGGCCCCAGCGGGGCCCAGGCATCACCGGCGCGCATCTTGATCACCGGCGCCAGTGGTTGCGTCGGCCAATACCTGGCCGAAACCTTGCTGCGCCACAGCAATGCCGAGTTGCTACTGCTGCTGCGTGATCCCGCCAAGCTGACGGCTGTGCCCGCCGACCACCCCCGCATCCAGCTGTTGGTGGGCGACCTGCGGGATCTCGAACCCCATGCCGCCGCCATCGCCAGCGCCACCCGGGTGATCCACACCGCCACCGCCTGGGGCGATCCGCAGCGGGCCTACCAGGTCAATGTGGTGGCGGTCAAAAGACTATTGGAATTGCTGGATCCCGAGCGCATCGAGCAGATCATCTATTTTTCCACCGCCTCCATTCTCGATCGCAATCTGCAGTTGCTGCCGGAGGCGATGGCCTACGGCACCGAATACATCCAGACCAAGGCCCAGTGCCTCCAGGATTTGGAGGTCCACCCCCTGGCCGAGCGCATCGTGGCGGTGTTTCCCACCCTGGTCTTCGGCGGCCGGGTGCTGCCGGGGGATCCCCACCCCACCAGCTACCTCACCGCCGGGGTCAAAGAGGCGATTCCCTGGCTGTGGCTGGCCAAGTGGCTGCGCACCGATGCAAGCTTCCATTTTATCCACGCCGCCGACATCGCCACCGTCTGCGCCCATCTAGCCACCCAACCCCACCGGCCCAATCCAGAGCGCAACCAGGGGGCGGTGCGGCGACTGGTGCTGGGCCAGGCACCGATCAGCATCAACCGCACCGTGGCCGCCCTGGTGCGCTGGCGACGCGGCTGGCTGCCGCCCGTGGGCCTGGATCTGCGCGGCTGGCTGATTGAGGGCTTGATCAAGCTGTTGCGAATTGAGGTCAACGCCTGGGACCGTTTCTCGATCCGCCAACGCCATTTCGTGCATGAGCCCGTCAGCCCGCCCGAGCGCTTTGGGCTCAGCAGCTACGCCCCCAGCCTGGAAGCGGTGTTGGAGCAGGCCGGGGTGCCCCATCGGGGCCAGTTGCCCAGTTGAAGCAAGGCGTTGCCCCCCTGTTTCATTTGTTGCAAATCTGCCGAACCCGCCCCCGAAGCCTGCTGCCCACTGGCTAATTTGAATGGGTTGCATGTGCCTTTGGGCACCCTCTCATGCGTCGTTTCTTCTCTCTTCTTGCCCTTTGCCTGGCCCTTGTGCTGGGTGCCGCGCCGAGCTTCGCCGCCGATGTGGCTAGCGGTGCCGCCATTTTTAATGGCAACTGCGCCGCTTGCCACATGGGTGGTGGCAACGTGGTGAATGCCGAGCGCACCCTCAAGGCCGATGCGCTCAAGGCCTATCTGACCAACTTTGCCGATGGCCCGGAAGCCGCCGTGGCTTATCAGGTCACCAATGGCAAGGGTGCCATGCCCGCCTTCGGTGGCAAGCTCAGCGAAGCCCAGATTGCCGATGTGGCCGCCTACGTGATCGACCAATCCACCAAGTGGTGAGTCAGGTCTGGGCGGAGCTGGAACCTTACCCGATTCTTCTGCCCACACCATTTGCCAAGGCTGGCCCCGGTTCGCCGGGGCCTTTTTTATGGATTGGTGCCCCGATCCAGTTGCCTGCGGGCGGCCAGCACCGCCAGATAGAGGGTCTCCGGCACCTCACGGATGTCGTACTCCGAGGGCAGCACGCCGTGCACATGGCGGTGAACGGCCAGCCAGCAGTTGCGCTCAGGATCAGCCCCGGTGGCGTCAAAGTCGCAGGAGGCCAGCGCCAACTGCTGCACCAAGGAGGGGTCAGGCATGGTGAAGACCAACAATCAATCAAAACAGAAGCAAGGAGGCGTTGGCAAATTTTTTCCGAAAGCTTGACAGATCAATAAACGGGTATTGCTTCCTAGGCAGAAAAACCATACTACAATTCCAGTAAGCAATTAAACAACCAAGTCTCGTGCCGAGAAAGCAGTTACCTGGCTTGACGCTCAAAGGCGCGGCCTCCCGCCTGAAAATCTGGATCATGGTGGCGGTAGTGCTATTTGCCATTGGCTTTTTCCAGGCCACTTCGGCACAAAATGCGATTGCCTTCGACAATCAGCACACCCGCAATGCCAACACCAAAGGCATGGATTTTGAGCATCGTATACCCTTTGTTCAGGGCGATCTGCAGCGAAGCATTGATACCGGTATGCATATCGAAAATGTTTACCAACTCAACCTTAAAGACAAGACATTTTGGGCTGAAGGTTGGTACTGGATTAAATGGCGTCCGGAAATTCAGAAAATAATTGAAGCCGATAAGATTCCGTTAAATCAAATTCTGGAATTCACCAATGAGATCGAAGCAACCAACATGGTTATTGAGCCCGACACTACTGAGCCAGTGAAGCTGGAGGACGGTCGTCAATATCAACTGTTTCGCTTTTCAGGCCATTTCTTTGTTAATGACCTCAACTTGGCCGGGTTCCCCTTTTACGACATGAAACTGCCGATCACGATGGAAACCAGGCCCGATGCTCTCGCCTGTTACCAAAACAGTAAATCTTGTGTGTCCCTGCTGCCAGAAAAAAATGTATCCAGCACGTTGATTGGTCAATTTGCCGATATCAACGGTTATAATATGGTTGGAAGCTTGATAAAGCCTTTTTTACATCAGTACAACACTAACTTTGGCATCGGCGACGCCTCTGCGTTTGCTTCTATCGACTACGGCATAGTTTATAAAACCAACTTCCTATCTGCCTTCTGGCAATACCTGCTGCCCTTGCTTGTTGTTGTAGGTGTTGTGATCGCTTCACCAAGTCTGCCCGGAGCATTAGGCGACGTGCGACTTGCCATTCCGACTACAGCTCTGCTAACCCTCATATTCCTGCAGCAGGCTTATCGCGCTGACATGCCCCCTCTATCCTATCCAACATTTCTCGACTATCTTTATATTTATGCTTATATCGTTGCAATCGCTTTCTTTCTGCTTTTCTGCTGGGGCTCTAACTACTACCACTTGGCCCAAGAAAGTGGCCAAGAGGCCGCTGAACAGCAGATTAACAAAATCGATTGGAAATTCCAACTTGCCGCTCTGGCCATATTGGCCCTTCTAGTGCCCCTCGCCTTTGTATTGCTCTAGGCATTTTCAACAAACCAGCCGCCCAAATCGCTTTTCTACCTTCCCCTCCCGGCTAGCCAACCTCGGGTGCAGTTGGAATAGGACCGCGCATTGTTTTGGCCCCCTGGCGCCCAGGCTGGTTCGGTCCACCCATCCATCCGGTTCGGTGCACCCATCCTGAGGTGGGAGGACCGTACCGATGGGTTCGGTGCCAACCCTCGGCGTTTGCGGCCACAGTTCATACGGTGACTTCAGCAAACCCGGCACGTCCGCTCACCAGGAGGTATTGACGATGCATCCCACAGCCGAATTATTCACAGAAAATGCCTGGGGCGCCGTGGTGGGTGCCCAGCAGTTGGCCCAGCAGAAGCGCCAGCAGCAGATGGAAAGCGAGCATCTGTTCGCTTCGCTCCTGACCCAGCAAGGTTTGGCCAGCCGTATTCTCGAAAAGGCAGGCGTGGATGTGGGTAGCCTCAGCCAGAGGCTCGATGCCACCATCGCTTCCCAGCCCAGTCTTTCGGCCCCACCCGACAACATCTATCTCGGCAAGGGTCTCAATGCGGTGCTCGATCGCGCCGACGCCCTCAAGAAGGAATTCGACGACGCCTACATCGCCGTCGAGCACCTGCTCTTGGCCCTGGCCGATGACGAGCGCCATGGCAAACAATTGCTCTCCCAGGTGGGCAGCGACAGCCGCCGGCTGCGGGAGGCCGTCCTGGCGGTGCGGGGCAGCCAGAAAGTCACTGACCAGAACCCGGAAGGCACCTACGAATCCCTACTCAAATACGGCCGCGATCTCACCGAAGCGGCCAAGGCCGGCAAGCTCGATCCGGTGATCGGCCGCGATGAAGAAATCCGCCGCACGATCCAGATCCTCAGCCGCCGCACCAAGAACAACCCAGTCCTGATCGGCGAACCCGGGGTGGGCAAGACCGCCATCGTGGAGGGCCTGGCCCAACGCATCATCAACGGCGATGTGCCCCAGGCCCTGCAAAATCGCCAGCTGATTGCCCTCGACATGGGGGCCCTGATCGCCGGCGCCAAGTACCGGGGTGAATTTGAGGAGCGGCTCAAGGCGGTGCTCAAGGAGGTGACCGCCAGCGAGGGGCAGATCGTGCTGTTCATCGATGAGATCCACACCGTGGTCGGGGCCGGTGCCGCCGGCGGCTCCATGGATGCCAGCAACCTGCTCAAGCCGATGCTGGCCCGGGGCGAACTGCGCTGCATCGGCGCCACCACCCTTGATGAGCACCGCCAACACATCGAGAAAGATCCGGCCCTGGAGCGCCGCTTCCAGCAAGTGTTCGTTGATCAACCCACCGTGGAGGACACAATTTCGATTCTGCGCGGCCTCAAAGAGCGCTATGAGGTGCACCATGGCGTGCGCATTGCCGATAACGCCCTGGTGGCGGCGGCGGTACTCAGCAGCCGCTATATCGCCGATCGCTTCTTGCCCGATAAGGCCATCGACCTGATGGATGAATCGGCGGCGCGCCTCAAAATGGAAATCACCTCCAAGCCGGAGGAGATCGATGAACTAGATCGCCGCATCCTGCAGCTGGAGATGGAGAAACTCTCCCTCGGCCGTGAATCCGATGTGGCCAGCCGCGATCGTCTGGAGCGGCTCGAAAAAGAACTGGCCGAGTTGTCTGAACAACAGAGCGGTCTTAATGCCCAATGGCAGAAGGAAAAGGGCAGCATTGATGAGCTCTCTGCCATCAAGGAGGAGATCGAACAGGTGCAACTCCAGATCGAGCAGGCCAAGCGCAGTTACGACCTCAACCGCGCCGCCGAACTCGAATACGGCACCCTCGGCGAGCTGAATAAAAAACTGGCCGCCAAGGAAGCCGAGCTCACCGGGGCCCACAGTGGCAAGAACCTGCTACGGGAAGAGGTCACCGAGGATGATATCGCCGAAGTTATCGCCAAGTGGACGGGTATTCCGGTGAGCAAGTTGGTGCAGTCGGAGATGGAGAAACTGCTCCATCTCGAAGACGAACTGCATACGCGGGTGATTGGTCAACAGCAGGCGGTCACGGCGGTGGCCGATGCCATCCAGCGCTCCCGGGCGGGGCTGTCCGATCCGAATCGGCCGATTGCCTCCTTCCTGTTCCTGGGCCCCACCGGTGTGGGCAAGACCGAGCTTTCCAAAGCCCTGGCAGCCCAGCTCTTCGACAGCGAGGAGGCGATGGTGCGCATCGACATGAGCGAATACATGGAGAAGCACGCCGTCAGCCGCCTGATCGGAGCGCCTCCGGGCTATGTGGGCTACGAGGAAGGCGGCCAGCTCACCGAGGCGGTGCGGCGCCGTCCCTACGCGGTGATCCTCTTTGATGAGGTGGAGAAGGCCCACCCCGATGTCTTCAATGTGATGTTGCAGATCCTTGATGACGGTCGCGTCACCGATGGCCAAGGTCGCACGGTGGATTTCACCAACACGATCTTGATTCTCACCAGCAACATCGGCAGCGCTTCGATTCTCGATCTCGCCGGTGATCCAGCCCGCCACGCTGAAATGGAGCGGCGGGTCAATGAAGCCCTGCGGGCCCATTTCCGCCCCGAATTCCTCAACCGGCTCGATGAATCGATCATCTTCCACAGCCTCAAGCAGGAGGAACTGCGCAAGATCGTCGATCTGCAGGTGAAGCGCCTGGCCCAGCGCCTGGAGGACAGAAAACTAGGCCTCAATCTGGATGCCGCAGCCCTCGACTGGCTGGCGGCCGTGGGCTACGACCCCGTTTATGGGGCCCGTCCCCTCAAGCGCGCCATCCAGAAGGAGCTGGAAACCCCGATCGCCAAAGCGATCCTCGCCGGCAGCTTCCCGATGGGCAGCACCATCGCGGTCGATGTCGAATCCGAGCGGTTGCGCTTCCGGCAAACCGAGGTGGCCAAGCCAGCTGCCCCAGAGGCAGTGCTGGTCTGAAGGCAGGCAGCCAAGGCCATTTGGCCTAGCTCCAAAGGGCCCCGACCGGGGCCCTCTTTTTGGGTCTTGGCCTCAGGCCAAGGGGCCAAGGGGCCCAGGGGCTTGTATTCCTGCCCCGGGGCCAGCACGGGTCGGCGGGGGGCAAGGTTGCCGAAATGCTCGCGGGCATTGGCGAGGATCTGGGCTTCGCTGGGATGGGCCATCGACAGACTGTCGATGCCAACGATGCGATCGAGCAGATCGGGGCGGTGCTGCTGGAGGTAATCCAACAGCACCAGGCGCATGTCGCTTTCGCCGCTGCCGTGGCCCAGCAGCAGCACCCCATCGGCAGCGGCCATCGCCGCCACGATCTGGGCTAGATATTCACTGTCAATCGGCGCCCGTTGGCCGGCCTCGTCCCGATCGTGACGATGGGTGAGGGATTCGCGGCCGGCCCAGCCACCATGGGGCTTGAGCACCGCATGCTCGACCCCATCGCCCTCCAGCTGCAAAACATCGGTGTGGTGGTGGTCGAGATGCAGAACCAACCGGTGACTCTGGTCGCCCCTGGGGGAAGCTGCCTCGGGCTCGGGATGCTCGGCTGTGACCCCAGCCTCCTGGAGCAGATGGCGGACGCGCAACATGGCCTCGCTATCGAGATCGGGGGATTGGATGCCGCAACCGAGTCGAATCCAGGATTCCTGGCCGCCTGGCATGACAATCTTCAGACGTCGGCCATCCAGTTAACTGACCTCGGCGCCCAGTGCTCTCAACAGTGCCTCCACTTTTGACACCCGCACCCCGTGTTGCAGGGGGTGGGCGTAGAGGGCCGCCAAGGTGCGCAGATGGTGGCGTTGCATCGCAAGGAGTGAAACGGCTGGCTTGACCCTATCCAGCTATGCAGAGGAGATCGTCTGTACTTAACGATCAAAGGTGACTCTTTTTGCTTGGCTTGCGTCTATTTGCATTTACTCATTCCACTTTTAAAACATCCACCGGCCCCTCGCCAAGCCGGTTGAGTTCGTCGGCAGCCCGCAGAGCTGCCTCGTGGGTGTGGAACAGATAGGCCCCGTCGGAGTCATCCACCTCAACCACTCCTTGGTGCACTTGCTCTATGGCCAAATAACGGCCGCTGGCGAGGCGCTTGAGGGCATAGCGCTCAGCTTGGGTGCAATCCATGGGGTGAGCAGGATCGATTTCCGGGGACCAAAAGTGCTGCATGGGAGGACCTTGCTGCTTGAATTCTTACAGCAAAGAAAAGACCTTAGAGTCAAGAAGCCTCGCCCCGCTTGCTTGGTTAACCCACTTGCTTGGTTAACCCAGACGATGGGCCAGTTGGCTGAGGGGGCAGATTGACTGAGAGAATCAGTGCTGCCTACGCACTTTTTTGCGGATGTACACCGATTGGTCCTCCGTCATCCTGCTTCTGCTCACTGCGGTCCCCCTCGCCGTGGTGGTCGGCGTGACCGGTTTCTTCATCTGGAAGCAGGGGAAGAGACGGGCCTGATCAAGGAAAAGACCAATCCCTTGCTGCTGGGCGGCACTCCTTGGCCCAGGCAGACAAGGCAAGTGCGGTAGCTCTCGCTGTTCTTGCGCAGGATGCCGCTGCCACCGCAGTGCTGACAAGGCGTTACGGCAACTGTTTGGCCCGGCTGCTGCGAAAGGACTGCCGCGGCCGCTTGGCCGGCGCCGTTGGCCGCCTGGCCCATGGCTTGATTCACCGCTGGGGGCTCTGGAGATTGGTTCGTGTGCATCCGAACACTTTGCCCCCAAATCACGGCCTCAAATCAGAAATCTTTCTGCAGAGTTGCTGGCTGGTAGCTATGGCGTCAGCCGAAAATACGGCTCACGTCAATTTCCTGCAAAAGTTCGTTACTGGAGAGCCGGCTGCCCTCCGGCACCAGGCCAGCGCTGGCTGCCAACAAGCCGATCACCCCAGGGGCGTCTAGGCCCTGGGCCCGCAGCCCGGCCAGGCCTGCCGATCCTTCCCGCTTGCTGAGGCGTTGACCCTGCTTGTCATGCCAAAGGGGCACATGGCCGTAGCGGGGCGGGGCATGGCCTAACACCCCCATCACGGCCACCTGGGCGCCGGTGGAAGACCAAAGATCAGCGCCCCGCACCACATCACTGATGCCGAGGGCCAGTTCATCCACAGCGGTGGCCAGGTGATAGGCGATCAGTCCATCGGCCCGGCGCAGCACAAGATCCCCGACCTGATGGCTGCCATCCATGCAGCCTTCCGCAGCCACTCGCTCCCGCCAGACGAGGGTGGTGGCGGGCAGTCGCAGGCGCCAACTGGGCAGCCGCTGGTTCTGGGGGCCCCACAGGGGCGGGAGCCCCCGGCAAAAGCCCGGATAGACGCTGAGGCGGCCATGGGGGGCTGAAATATCGGCCAACAGGCGGCGGCTGCAGCGGCAGGGGTAAAGCAAGCCATCGCGCCGGAGCGCCGAAAGCACGCTGGCGTAGAGACCCCGGCGCTGGCCCTGGAAGACCGGCGGACCATCCCAGGTCAATCCCAGCCACTGGAGATCTTCAAATATGGAATCGGTTGCTCCGGCCCGGTTGCGGGGGCTGTCCAGGTCGTCAATGCGCAGCAACCACTGGCCGCCCTGGCTGCGAGCGTCAAGCCAGCTAACCAGGGCGGTGCGGAGGTTGCCGAGATGCAGGGGCCCGGTCGGGGAAGGGGCAAACCGAGCTCGGTAGCCCCCCACTCTCCGATCAACGCCTTGCTGAAGCAAGGCCTGCAGGTGATCCGGCAGACGCAGGGTGTGGCTGATCAGCCTTGAACACGATCCTTGAACAGCTTGCCGGCGGTGAAGGCGGGCACGCGCTTGGCGGGGATCTTGATCTTTTCGCCAGTCTTGGGATTCAGACCTTGACGGGCGGAGCGCTCGCGGGGCTCGAAGGAGCCGAAGCCCAGGATCGAGACTTTTTTGCCTTCGACCACCGAATCAACGATGGTTTCGATTGCGGCGTCGACCACCATCGAAACATCAGTTTTGGTGAGTTCGGTGCGGGCGGCAACGAGATTAACGAGGTCAGCTTTGTTCATTGGTTGGGGGGGGCCTCCAGATTGGCGATCGAGGGAACCAGTGATGAGGCGAGCCGATCCCGGGACCGACCGCCGAGGCAACGGGCGCGCCAATCGTATGGGCAGTTGAGCAGCACGGCAACAAAAAAGTCGCCACTAGACAAGGTTTTTGGCCCTAAACCCACCTTCTAGGCCCCCTGGAAGGCTGGCCCAGTCCCCCTGGGGCAGCCCCGGTTCAAAGGGGGTCAATCCCCTGCGCCAACAGCATTTCGGCCCGTTTTTCCAGGTCGGCCAACAGCGCCTCTGCTGACCCCACCAGGCTTTCGCCCCGCAGGGCCCCCAGTCCAGCGCCGCTGGCGATCCAGCCAGGGGTACCCGCTGGCAACCAGGCCCGCAGGGCCCGCAAGCTGGCGATTTGCCGGGGCCAGTGAAAAGTGCGGCGGCTGCGGCGGGGTTCCAGGCGGCCCGGCGCAACGGGCACCAGCAGGCGCCCGCAAAAGAGACCCCCGCCGTCATCAGCCCCGCCAGCGTCTGCGCCAAAGGCGTGCAGCACGCAGGCCCCGGGACTAGGCCCCGGTGTCCAAAGCAACCGCAGCCCCGGGGCGAGGGCCTGCTCAAGGCCGAAGGTTTCCAGGCCCTTGACCCCAGGCAGCAGGAAGGCTTCCTGTTCCTGCACCAACACGGGCCAGCCGAGGGCCTCCTGCAGGGCCCGGCAGCGGCCGTGGCCGTCCCGTCCCGTCAGCACGATCTGACCCTGACGAGGCCGGTGCTGCAGAAATGCCAGGTTGGCCTCGGTCAGCGCCGGCACATCGATCAGCAAATCGCCATCTGAATGCTCCAGAAACCAGGCGCTGCCGCCCTGGTTATCCCGGTTGGGGGCAAACAACCAGAGGTCGGAACGCACGGGCCGGGGGGGGCGCCCCGGTTCGCGGCTGTGCGGGGCCGCTGTCATGGCGGGTTCAACGCGAAACATTCGCTGGCATCAGGCCTAGCTTGGCGCCCAACCAGACCAATGCCTTTTGTCGGCGATCCGGATCGGCCATCCCTCGCCCCTTGGCGCCAGCGTCACCAAGGCAGGCGTCAATTTTTCTGTGGTAGCGCCCCTGGCGACCCGGGTGGAGCTGTTGTTATTCGCCTCCGGCTCCGCCCGCGAGCCCGAGCAGGTCATCGAGCTGGATCCGCGCCACCGCTCCGGGAACCATTGGCATGTGGAGGTGTTGGGTGTGGGCCTCGGCTGCTGCTACGGCTACCGGGTGTTTGGTCCGCTGCAGCCCGGCGGCCATGGCTTCAATCCCTCCAAGGTGCTGCTAGATCCCTGCGCCCGGGCGATCACCGGCTGGGATGTCTATGAACGCATTCAGGCCGTTGGGGCGATACCCAATACGGCCACCTGCCTCAAGGGGGTGGTCACCGAGCGGGACCGCTTCGATTTCGAGGCGGCGCCCCGGCCGCGCCGCCCCTGGCAGACCTCCCTGATTTACGAACTGCATGTGGGGGGCTTCAGCCGCGGCCCCGACTGTGGGGTGGCCCCGGAGCGCCAGGGCACCCTGCTGGGGTTGATCAATCGCCTGCCCTACCTGCAGGACCTGGGGGTTACGGCGATCGAGTTGCTGCCGGTGATGGCCTTTGACCCCCAGGATGCCCCGATCGGCCGCTACAACCACTGGGGCTATAGCCCCCTGAGCTGGTTTGCGCCCCACCCCACCTATCTGGTCAGCGACGAGCCGCTGCAGGCGCGTCAGGAGGTGCGCCAACTGGTGAGCGCCGCCCACCAAGCGGGTCTGGAGGTGATTTTGGATGTGGTCTACAACCACACCAGCGAGGGCAACCAGGCGGGGCCCACCTTGAGCTGGCGGGGCTTGGCCGATAGCCATTACTACCACCAGAATTCCAGCGGTGATTACTTGGATGTCAGCGGTTGCGGCAACAGCATCGCCGCCAATCGCCCCCTGGCCCGGCGCCTGATCCTCGAATCACTGCGTTGCTGGGCGATCGAGCTGGGCATCGATGGTTTCCGTTTCGATCTGGGCATTGCCCTGGCCCGGGGGGAGGAGTTGATGCCCCTCGACATGCCACCCCTGTTTGAGGAGATGGAGGCCGATCCCGACCTCAGCGACCTCAAGCTGATCAGTGAACCCTGGGACTGTGGCGGGCTCTACCGGCTGGCGGATTTTCCGGCCCAGCGGGTGGCCGCCTGGAACGGTCGCTTCCGGGATGATCTGCGCCGTTTCTGGAAGGGGGACGAGCGCTGCGCCTGGCTGCTGGGCCAGAGGCTCGCCGGCAGCCCCGATCTCTACGGCGGCCAGCCAGCACCCCTGGGCCGCCAGATCACCTTCCTCACCGCCCACGACGGCTTCACCCTGGCCGATTTGGTCAGCTACGACCGCAAGCACAACCTGGCAAATGGCGAGAACGACCGCGATGGCGATAACCACAACAACAGCTGGAACCACGGTGTCGAGGGTCCCAGCAGCGATAACGCCATCGAGACCCTGCGCCAACGCCAGTTGCGCAATCTGTTGACGACTCTGTTGTTGGCCCCGGGGGTGCCGATGCTGCTGATGGGCGATGAGGTGCGCCGCAGCCAGGGGGGCAACAACAACACCTGGTGCCAGAACAACCCCCTCGGCTGGATGCACTGGAACCCCGATGCCGACGATCGGGCCCTGATGGTCTTCTTGAAGCGTTTGATCAGCCTGCGCCAGACCCTGGCTCCCCTGCTCAATCCGGAGAATCCCCTGGCCAGTGGCCCCCCCAGCGGGCCCAGGGACAGCGGCCTTGCTTGGCGCGAATGGCATGGGGTGGATTTGTATAAACCCGATTGGGCCAGTTGGTCCCACTCCCTGGCCTGGAGCCTCAGTGACCAGGCGCGGGGACCGCTGCTCTGGTGCGGCATGAACGCCTATTACCAACCGATGACCTTTTCACTACCGCTGGCCCCGACGGGCTGGTTGCGGGTGATCGATACCGGCCTGCCCAGCCCCGAGGACCTGCCGGCCCAACCCCAAGCCTGGTCCGAGACCCAGGTCTGCCTGACCGGCCGCAGCCTGGCCTTGATGGTGGCCGCACCGCTGCTGCAGGACTTCGATCTGGACCGCTGCCATCCCTAGGGGAAGGGGCAACGAGGGGTTGCGGCATCGTGGGCTGCGATTGAGTGGAGAAACCGATGGCGCTGGAGGTGGCCCTGGCCCTGTTGGAGCGCGATGGCCTGTGGCTGCTGCAACTGCGGGACGACATTGAGGGGATCGTCGCGCCGGGCTGCTGGGGCTTGTTCGGCGGCCATTTGGAGCCCGGCGAAAGCCCGGAGGAGGGCCTGCGGCGGGAGCTTCAAGAAGAAATCGCCTACACGGCCGCCAGCCTGCAGCCCTGGTGGCGCCTGGAGAACGATGGGCGGGTGCGCCATTTCTTTCGCGGTCCCTTGAGTTGTCCCCTTGGCGATCTGCGCCTGCTGGAGGGCCAGGACCTGGCCCTGGTGAGCCTCAAGGAGCTGGGCACGGGCCAGGTCTGGAGCGCCAAGATCGGCCAGCACCGGCCCCTGGCCCCTTCGCTGCAGATTGTCGTGGCCAGGTTGGCAGGCAGCGCTGCAGGCCAGCAAGCGTGAGCGATGGCGCGGCCAATCCGCCTCCAGAACGCAGCGCAATGGGCCTTATTGGTTGAAACAGTCTGGCTGGCCGGCTGAGCCATGACTTGAGCGCCAGTCTTGCCTAAATGTTGTATGGAATAACCAGGGCATCGCCCCTCTCCTTACCTATAGCATCAGTACAGGATCTGCCCGGCAGCGTGCTTCCGATTCCCGACCGCGAGCACCGTTGTTTATAGCTAGGGGCGGCGGACCTTCGCTGTGTTTCCCTGTCGCTGCACCTCCCAGTGGCCATCGTCTTGACGGCGCCAGAGGCCATCGAGCAGATAGCGGAACCGTGCAATTGCCAGGTGTATGCGGGTGGCATTGGAGGGCCGGCCATAGGCAACGAAGCCGGGAGGCATGAATTTGGCAACTCGCACCGGATCGATCGCCGCCAGGGCCATGCCATCGGCCAAAGACAATGCCGAAGCGATGGCCAATCCCTGGCCAATCGAGATGTTGAGCTCCAGGATGCGGCCTGCCCCACCCCCCAGGCCGCCGTAGCCCGCCGCCGGACCCAACACCGCCAGGTTGTCGGTTTCCCGGGGCAGAGTGTGGCGGTAGCCAAAGTTGAAGGTGGGTTTAGGGAATCCTGCAATGCCCTTGATACCGCCGCGGAAATCCAAGTAATACGAAAATGTCCCCAGGGCCTGGTTATGGGGTACACCACCATTGGCCATCTCCGTTTCACCAAGCACCGCCACCGGGTTGGCCAGCTGGTCGGCCGAGCGCACATACAGCTCCGGCATCCACTCGACCCGTTTGGCTCCGTGCCGCATAAAAAAGGCGGTCACCTTGTCGGCGTAGGGATACATCCAGGGCAGGGGGCGATTTTGGCCCGCCAGCACCTGCCGATTTTGAACGGCGTCGTTGCGCAGCAACAGGGCGTTGAAGCTGAGACTTCCTGGTAACAGGGCAATATTGGCCTGATCCAGCCGCACGGGGGTCTGGCGCCAATCGGTACCCAATCCCGACTCGCCATGGAAGGCGATGGCCATCGCCGGGCTCCTCTGGTCGGCGCTGTCGGATGTATTCGAGAAGGCCAGTTGGGGATTGCCATTCTCATCGAGCAGATCCGTCAGCAGTTGCTTGGGATGGCGGCGATAGCGGGGCCATAGCTTCAGCCAGGCCTGGGCTTCTTGGTCCTTTGGATCGAGGAGCCGCTGGCTGAAGACTTCCTCCAGGGCCCGCAGTTGTTGCAGGCTGAGGCCCTGCACCTCAAAAATCCAGCCCAGGGCCAGGCTCTGGTGGGCCAGCTCCCTTGGACCAAACCCTCCTTGAAACGGCACGCCCGCCAGATGGGCCACCCGCGCCCCCAAGCTGGCGTCAATCACCAGATCAGCCCCCAGGCTGCCGTAACGACGGGACTGCAGCACGCAGAGCCGCCGTCCCTGCCGCCCTACCCCCACCAGATCCGCCTGGCTCAGCACCGGGATGCGGGCCTGACGCAGGGCCTTGGTCAGGGCCGCTGAGGCCCGTCGCCGGTCCACGGCGATGTGGTTCACGCCGGTGATGCGCAAGAAGCGTTCGTACAACCGTGATGAGGGGGCAAAGGGGCTGAGCACATCCCACATGTCCCTGGGCACCTGGTTGCGGTCTAGATAGGCCAAGCCGCTGCGGGCGATCACCCCGCCCAGCCCAAGGCGCGTGTCGGCCTCCGTCACCAGGG
>JBIIJV010000220.1:0-4563 GCA_044233545.1 Cyanobium sp. | reverse complement strand
CGGGTGTCGGTTGGAGCGAGCGTTGATTTGCCGTGCAGGGATTCTAAGCACCCCCCACAAGCGTAAATACACGGTCAAATCAACTACTATTTGGGCGGATCCGCCTAAGTCGCACCGATGCTCCAGGCTGTCCGCCTAAGTCGAAGCTCTCTACAGGCTGCACGTCGGCAGAGGCACTGCGCCACAATGGATCTCACGGCTAAAAGACCAAGTATGCTGGATTTTAGGCGGATCCGCATAAGAAGTGTTTGTGGTGTTACAAAAGTGCTGGGAGCCGCTGAGGCGGCAATAATGAGTTTTTGGCAAGATTTATCCTCTTTATCAAGCGAGCCAGACAGTTGCCTTGATCGATATTCAAAGCTCGCGACAATAGCTCTGTCAATATTGTTAGTATTGCTCGTTTGCGATCCTTCAAGCTCTGATTTAGTGGATCTGCCCAAATTGCCCCAGGTCCTTTAGCCGTCTGCCCAAGCCGCAGGGCTACGGGAAAAATTGCCAACCATCTTTAGCAGAACCACCTAGACAGTGTGCACTGGATTACAAGTTGTCGGCAGGGCTGCTGATGCCGAATGGGCCACGGTTCAGTACATGGGTGTAGATCATGGTGGTTCGGATGTCGTTGTGGCCGAGCAATTCCTGTATCGTGCGAATGTCATGGCCACGTTCGAGTAAGTGGGTTGCAAAAGAATGACGGAAGCTGTGAGAGGTGGCGGCCTTACTGATCTTTGCCTCGATCACGGCGCGGCGAATCGCTTTTTGCACCAGGCTCGGATCGAGATGATGCCGACCCTGCTCTCCTGTTTGGTTATTGCGCCAGCGCTGGTGCTGGGGGAACACCCACTGCCAGTTCCACTGCTTGTCCGCATTACGGTATTTACGTCGGAGCGCTCCGGGTAGTTGCACACTTCCGTACCCCTCAGCAAGGTCTTTCTCGTGCAGGCATCGCACCTTCTGTAACTGCACTCGCAACCGCTCTCCTACCCCCATAGGAAGCATCGTCCGCCGATCCTTGTTGCCCTTTCCATCGCGCACAGTCAGTTCTCGGCGCTCGAAATCCAGATCCTGTACCCGCAGTCGCAGCGCTTCCATCAATCGCAGCCCACTGCCGTACAACACTTCGCTCACCAACGCTTCCACGCCGTCCATCCGTTCCAGCACCGCCCTCACCTCCCCTGGGGTCATCACCACGGGCAGCCGTCGCTTCTGCCTGGCTCGCACCACCCCCTCCAGATCCAGATCCCGCTCCAGCAGCACCCGATACAGAAACAGCAGCGCCGATAAGGCCTGGTTCTGGGTGGAGGCACTAACTTGACCCTCCACCGCCAGATGGGTGAGGAAGGCATTCACCTCCGCGCTGCCCATCTCCCGCGGATGGCGCAGCTGGTGAAACCGCAGGAACCGCCGGAGCCACTGCTCATACGTAGTCACCGTGCGGCGCGCGTAGTGGCGGGCCTGCAGTTCCTCTCTATACCGCTGGATCAGGCCGGTCGGACGGGCGCCAGTGGGCAGAGGGCCGGATGGGAGTTCAGGTGTGGTCATGTCCATCCTCTCGGATATTTACGCTCAGCATTCCCAGCCGCGGCCGCGGCGCCATGCTGAGAGCACCCTTCAGCCACCGCCCGCTTGGGGCACCCATCACCCATGGACCAACCCTTTGCCCACACCCTGAGTTTTGACGACCTCGAGGTGCTCGTGCTGGTGGAAGACGGCGGCGCCACGCCCCGCGAGGTGGCCGACTCCCTCGGCATGGACCTGGAGGAGACGAAAGCCCTTTTTTACGACCTAGTGCGGCGCGGTCTGCTCGCTTGCCAGGAGGAATCCACCACCTTCCTGCTCACCCCCCTGGCCCGCAGCCTGCGGAACGATGAAGCCTTCCGCGCCGCGGCTTTCGCGGCTGCTCTCACTGGGGCGGGGGCCAAACACCAAGGCTGAGACCGCAGGCTCCCTTGTTCGCGTCCATGTGAACGTCCAGGCTCGCGTGCTGCTCCTCCTCCAGGGCGACCCCCTCCCCGCCGCAGTCCTCCGCCCCTAAGGCCAGCTCGTGGGGGAGGCCTACTTACCCATAGCCCTCGGCAAGGTCCTGGAGATTCAGACGACGCTGAGACCTTTGACCAGCAGGCCTAGAGCTGCCAATTCCTGCCCTCCCGATAGGGTTTATTCCCCTAGTCCCCTGCCCAGCCACCAAACACCCGTGAACCCCACGCCGCAACCAGCAAACTCCGACTGGGTCTCAACCGGCCATCTCCCCACGCAGTCCGTGGTGCAGCAACTGGTTGATGGGGCCCATCAACGCTTTGCGGCCGTGGGAGATGGCGAGGTTGCCGATTACATTCCCGCCCTGGCGGCTGCCAACCCGAATCACTTCGGCATTTGCATTGCCGCCAGCGATGGCCAGCAGTTTGCAGCGGGGCAGGCCGCGCAGCCCTTCAGCATCCAAAGCATCTCGAAGCCCTTTCTGTTTGCTTTGATCTGCCAGGCGATCGGCGAGGACGCGGCCAAAGAGAAATTGGGGGTGAACAGCACCGGCCTGCCGTTTAATTCGGTGCTGGCGGTGGAGCGCAGTGGCGAGGGCCTCTCCAATCCGATGGTGAATGCGGGGGCGATCGCCGCCACCAGCCTGGCGCCGGGGGATTCCGCCGAGGCGAAGTGGGCCTTCATTGAGGAGGGCTTCTCCCGTTTTGCTGGCCGGCAGTTGGAGATTGACGCGACTGTCTATGCCTCAGAACGGGCTACAAACCAAAGCAATGTGGGTATCGCCACCCTGCTGAGCGCCCAGGATCGCCTCTGGTTTGATCCTGAAATCTCCACCGACCTCTATACCCGCCAGTGCTCCTTGAGCATCACCACGCAGGACCTGGCCCTGATGGCCGCCACCCTGGGCAATGGCGGCCGCCAGCCCGTTAGTGGCGTTCAGGTGGTCGATCCGGTGATCTGTCAGCACGTCTTGGCGGTGATGGTCACCGCCGGTCTGTATGAAACCTCCGGGGACTGGCTTTACGACACCGGCCTGCCCGGCAAGAGCGGCGTTTCCGGCGGCATGATCACCGTGATCCCCGGCAAGGGGGGGCTGGCCACCTATTCACCGCCCCTGGATGACGCCGGCAACAGCGTGCGGGGCCAGCTCACCGCCCAATTTCTCTCCGAGCACCTGGGTCTGAATCTGTTTGCCTCCAGGCCAGCCTCCTAGGAGGCAGCCCTGGTCTCAAATGGCCTGGGGTGTGCCCTTACCCATGCCGGGCTTGCTGCGCAGCGGGCGCCACTGGGGTACGGGCAGGCCATTGCGCTGCAGCAGGTCGCGCATGCTGGCCATGTGCTGGGTGCGTTGGCTCTGCATCGCCTCCCGTTCCTGACGCATGCAGTTGCTCATGGCATCGGCATTGGCGGCAGCAGTCAGGCAGCGGCGTCCCTTTTCGAGGATGGCGATGCGGGCCTGGTGGTCTTGAACGGCGAGGCTGCGCTGCTCGGGGAAGATCTTCTGGCGTTGTTCGGGGGTGAGGCGTTGGGGCCGCTGTTGGCGGGTTCCCGGTCCGCCAGGGGCGCCGCCGGGCTGGGTTGTCGGTTGGGTTAGCGGTTGGGCGACGGGCTGGGCCAGGGCGGGGGCGGCGCCGGTGGCCAGGCCCAGGGCCAGGACGAGGCTGAGGCGCCGCAAGGAACCGGGGCGCCGCAGGGAAAGGGAAGGGAGGGTCATGGGAGAAGGGCTAAGCCCTGGGTGACTTATCCATCCTGCGAAGCAGATCGGACTGAGTTGCAACTGGCCAGCGCCAAGGTGTGACCAGATGTGACTGGCCCCATTAATGCCGCATCAGGGAGCGGCCCTTGAGCACCACAGCAAAGCCGCCCCGGGCGGGCGCCAACCGTTCCAGGCTGCCGCCATGGGCCTGGGCGACCCTCGCGGCGATTGCCATGCCCAGGCCGCTGTGGCCCACCCCCGAGCGGGCCGGATCGAGCCGCTGGAAAGGCTGCAGGGCCCGCTCCCAGTCGGCCGTCGCAATGCCTGGGCCAGCGTCCCAGACTTCGATCGCAAAGCCCTCCTGCCCCAGCGATCGCAGCACCAGGCGCAGCGGTGGCTGGCCATGGGTTGCGGCGTTATCGAGCAGGTTGGCAATGGCGCGGGCCAGGGCAATCGGCTGGACGCAGCGGCGCATCGGTTCGAGCTCAAGTTGCACCTCTGCCACACCATTGGCGGCCTCGGCCACCAGGGCTTCCAGGGGCACCAGCACAGGTTCTTCCTGGGATTCGGCCCCTATAAATTGCAGAAACTGGCGGGTGATGCGTTCCAGGGCCGCCAGATCGGCCTCGGCCCGGCGCCGTTCGTCGGCGGCAAGGGGGCCGTTGCTGGCTAAGCGCAACCGCAGGCGCGTCAGGGGACTGCGCAGGTCGTGGGCCAGGCCGGCGAGCATGGTGCGGCGCTCCCGGTTGGTGGCTTCGATGCGGTTCAACATGGTGTTGAAGCGCTGGGTCAGGCGCCGTACGGCTGCGGTGCCGCCAGAGGCCACCAACGGGGGCTGGGGCAGATCCGAATCCAGCCCGACTTTGGCTAAAGCCCCCTCCAAACGACGCAAG
>JBIIJV010000209.1:0-5142 GCA_044233545.1 Cyanobium sp. | reverse complement strand
AGGCAGAGCGGCGCCGCACCAGGCGCATCAGCTCGTGGATCTCGGGGACCCCTGACAGGGTGGCCAGTACACCAAAGACGCCGATCGCCAGGCCCGCACTCAAGCCATTCTGGAGCAGCAGGCCGACCAACCCCGGCGGCCAGCTCAGCCGCTGGGCCAGGCCCCAGGCCACCAGACCGGCCAGCAGGGAAGCTCCCAGCAGCAAGGCGGTGTCCTTTCCCCAGCGGGCCAGGGGCAGTCCCCCCAACTGACGGGAGAGCACCAGCAGCAGCCCCAGACAGGTGATCACATTGACGGCGACCGTGGCCAGGACCAGGCCAGGGGCCCCCAAATTCCATTGGGGCAACTGCAGACCCCATGGGGTCGGCCCCCCCACCAGCAACCAGTCGAAGAGGGCATTGAGGCCAATGCCCCCAACCGACCAACGGAAGGGCGTGTTGGCATCGCCAAGGGCATAGAACACCCGGACCAACACATCACGGGCCAAGTAGGCCGGCATGCCCACGCCGTAGGCCATCAACAGCCCTCCCACCAAAGCAGCCGCCCGATTATCAAAGGCGCCCCTTTCGTAGACCAAGGCCACAAGCGGACCGGCCAACCCCACCATCAGGGCCCCAAGGGGCAACATGCTGGCGTTGGAGAGCATCAACCCCTGGCGGATGCGGCTGACCAACTCGGGCCGATCGGCGGGCGCGGTGAGCCGGGCATAGACAGGCAACAACGGCACCAGCAGGGCATTGGATAGCAAACCCAGGGGCGTCTGAACCAGGAGATTGGCGTAACCAAGGCCCGCCGCCGCCCCGGCGATGCCAGAGGCAAAGAAGAGATCAACGAAGACATTGATCTGCAACATCCCGGAAGAGAGGGTGGCTGGCCCCATCACCGCCAGCACTTCGCGCACGCCTGGATCCTGCCAATCCCACAGCAGCCGCAGCCGGCCGAGGCCCTCTTTAGCCATGGCCGGCAACTGAATCAGCCACTGCAGCAAGGCCCCCAGCGTGGTGGATGCGGCCAAGACGATGCCGCCATATAGAGCTGATGCGGGCAGGGTGATGGCACTACCCAACTGCCACCAAAGCAGGCCGATGCCGCCGATCACGGCCACGCTGGACAGCAGGGGGCTGACAGCGGGCAACCAGAACACATCGGCGGCATTGAGGGCCCCGAAGCCGAGACCGATCAGGCCGGCAAACAGGGCCATCGGCGCCATCCAGCGCAGCTGGGCCACCGCCAACTCGTGGCGGGTGGCATCCATGCCGGGTCCCACCAGGGTGATCAGGGGATCTGCCGCGACGATCAAAAGCAGCGTCACCGCCACCAGGGCGGCACCCACCATGGTGTTGATCGCTGCCAGCACATGGGCCCCCTCTTGGCGGCTGCGGCGCGCCAACACGCTGACCATGGCGCTGTGGAAAGGACCGTTGATGCCCCCCAGCAGGATCAGCAGGAAACCAGGCAGCACGTAGGCGTAGTTGTATGCGTCATAGGCGGCGCCGACCCCAAAAGCAGCGGCGATCACTTGCTGGCGCACCAGGCCTGCCACCTTGCTGAGGGCCGTGGCCAGCGCCACCACCAGGGCAATGCGTTTGAGCGACTTCGCCATCGGCCCTCCGGGGACGAGGTCCCTTGCAATCGCCCGGCAGTATGACCCCCACACCTCCGGGTTCCTCGGCCGATGCCGCCGCTGCCTTGCTCCGCCAGCTCCGCCAGTGCGCCGCCGCTACTGACCCTTGGTCCCCTGGTGGAGGGGATCCTGCTGCGGCGCTACAAGCGGTTTCTGGCGGATGTGGAGTTGGCCGGAGGTGAGACCGTCACGGCCCATTGCGCCAATACCGGCCCGATGACGGGGGTGCTGCGCCCTGGGGGCCGGGTTCGCCTGCGGCACGATCCCTCCCCGAGCCGCAAATTGGCCTGGACCTGGGAACAGGCGGAGGTGCCCGGGGCCGATGGCCAGCCGATCTGGGTGGGGATCAATACGGCCCTGCCCAATCGACTGGTGCGCGCCGCCATTGAGGCGGGCTGTCTGGAACCCTGGCTGGGGCCCATCGCCGCCATCCGGGCGGAGGTGCCCTACGGCGAAGGGCGCCGCAGCCGCATTGATCTTTTGCTGACTCCGGGGTCAGGCCCGACTGAAGCAGCGCCTGCCGACCCCCGACCGATCTATGTAGAGGTCAAGAACACCACCTGGAGCCAGGGCGAGCTGGCCCTGTTCCCCGACACGGTCACCGAGCGCGGTCAAAAACATCTGCGTGAACTGATGGCCCTTGTTCCGACAGCCCGGGCCGTGCTGGTTCCCTGCCTCAGCCGGGGCGATGTGACCCGGTTCGCCCCCGGCGACACTGCCGATCCCCTTTACGGCCAGTTGTTCCGCCAGGCCCTGGCGACCGGGATGGAGGTGCTTCCCTGCCGCTTCGCCTTCAGCGCCGAGGCGGTCCATTGGCTTGGACTGGCCGAGCTGCTGGAGCGCCAACCGGCGGCCGGCACCGCCTGAGGGCGCCTGAGGCCAACGGGTTAGGCCCCGCACCCATAGAGTCCAATCACCTGCCGGTGGTCTGTGGATACCCGTGCCTTCAAACGCTCGTTGCATCATTCCGAGCGGTATAACCGCCGTGGCTTCGGCCTAGGCGAGGAGGTGGCAGGCAACCTGCAGACCGCCTATCAAAGTGATCTGGTGGCCAGCCTGCGGGAAAACGGCTACGAACTGAAGGAAGGACGGCTGACGGTGCGTTTGGCCGAGGCCTTCGGCTTTTGCTGGGGGGTGGAACGGGCAGTGGCCATGGCCTACGAAACAAGGCGCCACTACCCCAGTGAACGGATCTGGATCACCAATGAGATCATTCACAATCCCTCGGTGAATGACCATCTACGCGAAATGGACGTGCAGTTCATATCGGTGGATGAGGGGATCAAGGATTTTTCCGAAGTCGGCACCGGCGATGTGGTGATCTTGCCGGCCTTCGGTGCCACGGTGCAGGAGATGCAACTCCTCAACGAACTCGGCTGCCACATTGTTGACACCACCTGCCCCTGGGTCTCGAAAGTGTGGAACAGCGTCGAGAAACATAAGAAGCATTCCTTCACCTCGATCATTCATGGCAAGGTGAAGCACGAGGAAACCCTGGCCACCAGCTCTTTTGCCGGCACCTATCTGGTTGTGCTCGACCTCAAGGAAGCCCGTCTCGTTTGCGACTACATCCTTGCCAGCGCTGATGGCCAGGGCGATCGCGATGCTTTCATGGCCCGCTTCGCCACAGCCTGCTCGCCAGGTTTCGATCCAGACCGGGACCTGCTGCGGCTGGGGGTGGCGAATCAAACGACCATGCTCAAAAGTGAAACCGAGGAGATCGGCCGACTGTTTGAGCGAACCATGCTGCAGCGCTTCGGCCCCAACCTTCTGGATGAGCATTTTCTCGCCTTCAACACTATTTGTGATGCCACCCAAGAGCGCCAGGATGCCATGTTTGCCCTGGTTGATGAACCGCTGGATTTGATGGTGGTGATCGGTGGCTATAACTCTTCCAACACCACCCACCTGCAGGAAATTGCCGTCAGTCGCGGCATTCGTTCGTATCACATCGATACCCCCGAACGCATCGGTCCCGGCAATCGCATCGAACACAAACCCCTGGAAGCCGACCTACAGGTGGTAACCCCCTTTCTTCCCGATGGCTCGATCCGGGTCGGCATTACCTCCGGCGCCTCCACTCCAGATCGGGTCGTGGAAGATGTGATCCGCCGCCTGATCCACCTCTGTGCCCCGGCGGATCGGGTGACAGTCCCTGGGGCCGATCCTGTCCCATAAGATTGCCCCCGCTTCGCTCCCCTGGTTCCCCAGGCCGAGCCCCTCCAACCCACCTTTGGGACTTCTCTCCACCCTTGGATGCCCTTTCCCCTGTCCCCTTTGGTTTCGCCCGCCTTGACTGATCAAGCTGCCGATTCCGGGATTGAGGCGGGCCAAGCTGGGAGTCATACCACCTTGCGCCATAGCGGCGATCCCCAAGTGCGCCGTTATGCCAGCCACTTTGCCGATCTGATGGAAATGCGGGCCCCCGCCGACGTCGTGGGTCGCTATCTCGATCGCCATGAGGATTGGTTTCGGCGTTGCGCAGCTCCCATGGCCGTGGCCTCCCTGGACCGCGACGCCTATCTGCTGACCCTGGGACGGTTCGGCAATTTCGGCTTCGAGGTCGAGCCCACCATCGCTCTGGAATTGCTGCCCCAGGATAACGGCGTCTACGAGATCGTCACCCTGCCGATTCAAGAGCAAAGCCCCAACCTGCAGGGGCTATATGACGTCGATTTCAACGCCTCCCTACGGCTTGACGAAACCGATCTCCAGGCCCTGACCGCTGCTGGTGCCGTGGAGGTTTCCAACGAGGAAGTGGACCGACTCATGGCCCACACCCTGGTGCGCTGGCAACTAGATCTGGCGGTGTGGATCCGATTGCCCTCGATGCTCAACCTCTTACCCGAGCGACTGGTGCAGAGCAGTGGCGACCATTTATTGAAACAAATCGTCCGCCAAATCTCCCGCAAACTCACCTGGAAAGTTCAGGAGGATTTCCACGCCAACCATGGAATTCCCTGTCCCCCCCGGCGTCGAGCCCGGTTTTGACCGGCCGGATTAAACCAGGAGGGGCAAGCCAGCGGCGAACAAACTCAGGCGACTGGATTGGCCAGCACCTTCAGCAGGATTTGGGTGCCGCTGAGGGCCTGCCAAAGAAAAAGGGTGACCATGCCCATATTGAGGCCGACATGGGCCTTGCGTGCCAGCAAATTGCCCTGCTGCATTAATGGGGTCAGGGCAGAGGCCAGGGCCACCAGGGAGGTCATGGTGAGGCCGACCAACAGATGGGGACCTACGAAAAGCTTGCCATTATTCAAATAAGTGACGGCCATCCCGCCGAAGGTGCCCAGCACCATAAGGGCTAGCAGCAAGCTGCTGGCTAGGTGGTGGCGACGGCCAAACTGCCCCTTGATGAGATCCTTGCGCTCCTCAGCGCTGGCGGTTCGGAGCTTCTTGGTCTTGATACCCAGGTACATCGAATAGAGCGAGAGCCCCAACAGGGCCCACATCAGTAATGGATGGAAGAAGTTGAGTTTGTAGGCCAGGGAAGGGGAGATCAGTTCAGTCATCTTGCG
>JBIIJV010000208.1:0-5143 GCA_044233545.1 Cyanobium sp. | reverse complement strand
CCCTCCCCTGGGCCCTGCTGGCGCTCCACCTGGCCGCGCCAGTTGCGCAGGAAGGGTCCATAAACCCGATAGGGATCGCCCGCACCGGTGCGCAGCCCCTCCGGCGCCACCAGCAACTGGTCCCAGCCCACCACCACCTGCTGGCCCTGGGCCTTCAATGCTGCAGCCAGGCGCCGATCCCGCGCCCGCTCCTCGGGTTCCACGCCCCGGTTCCAGGCCACCGCCTCGGCGCCCACGGCCCGGGCCAGCGGCGGCAGCCAGGTTTCGGCGTCGCCTTGCAGCAGCAGCAGGCGGCTGCCCGCCTGGCGCCAACGCTCCTGCAGTTCGATCAGGCTCTCCCGCCAGAACCACAACCGCGCTGGCGCCTGGTCCGGGGCCTGCCACTCGCGTGGATCCAGCAGCACCACCCCCGTCACCGCCGGCGTGGCGGCCACCGCCGCCGCCAGGCCGCGGTTGTCGGCCAGACGCAGGTCGCGGCGGTGCCAAAAAAGCCAGCGGGGGGGAGCGCTCACCAGCGGCGCCTCGCCAGGAACCAGGCCGTCAGCGTGCGCCCATCCAAAGGTTCATCGCCGCTGGCCAGGACCGCATCGAGGGCGGCGGGGCTGAGGCTCAGCAGCTGCCCAGTGCTGCCGTCATCGCCCCTGAGCAGGTTTGCCTGCCCGGCGGCCGTGTCGTTGGGCAGGGGAACCTGCTGGGGCGCCAGTCGCACCAGGCCCAGGGCCATCTGTTCATCCGAATAGCCGGGGTTGGGCCGCAGCTGACCCAGGGGCTCCCAGGGGGCCGCGATCGCTGGGCCGGCACCCGGCCGGTTCGGCCCCAGCACCAGATCCAGCAGTCGCTGGGCCGCCTGGGCCGCCGTTTCGCCGGCCGCCAGCCGGCCGCTGGGAAATTCCAGCAGCCGCTGGCCCACCGCCGGCCGGTAGCGGCGCAGCAGCAGCACCCGGCCATCGCCCCAGCGCGGCACCACCATCAGCGTGGGGGGATGGCGCAACCAGCCGAAGCTGGCCTCCAGCCCCATCGGCAACCGCAGCCTTTCGCGCCCAAAGCCGTAGGCCTCGCCCTGCAGGGTCGCCTCGATGGCCAGGGACTGGTGGGGGCGGTCAGTGGCGTGGGGCATGGCTCAGAGATTGAGCAGCTGGCGGGCCCGGTACCAGGCGGTGATGCTTTTGCCATCGAGGGCCTCATCGCCGCTGGCGATGGCGGCATCGAGGGCGGCGGGCTCCATCAGCAGCACCTCCAGGTCTTCGTCGGCGTCGCCGGCGGGGGGATTGGGCAATTGGCGCAGGTCTCGGGCCAAAAAGAGATGGATGACTTCGTCGGAGTAGCCGGGGCAGGGCAGCATCGCGCCGAGGGCATCCCAGCGGCTGGCGGCATAGCCCGTTTCTTCCTGCAGCTCCCGTTCCATGGTGCTGAGGGGATCCTCGCCCTCATCCAGGGTGCCGGCCGGGAATTCCAGCAGGCGAGCGGCCACGGCGAAGCGGTATTGGCGCAAAATCACCACCCGGCCGTCCGCCAGCACCGGCACCGCCAGGGAAGCGCCGGGGTGGCGGATGATGCCGAAGGTGGCCTCCAGGCCATTGGGCAGCTGCCAGCGGTTGATTTCGAAGCGAATCTTGCGGGCATCGAGGACGGCGGCGGTCTCCAGCAGGCGCGAGGGCTCGGGAGGGGGCAAGGGCGCCATCGGGGCAGGCAAGCTACTAAGAGGCAGCATGGCGCACCGGCTTGGCCCTGGCAGCGCTCGGGCATGACGGCCGCTCAGTCGCTCGATGGGCGG
Organism: Cyanobium sp.; assembly: GCA_044233545.1. Lineage (GTDB taxonomy): Bacteria > Cyanobacteriota > Cyanobacteriia > PCC-6307 > Cyanobiaceae > Cyanobium. Next base: position 3,369 of record JBIIJV010000208.1, on the reverse strand, counting down.
GTGGCGGTGATGCCTTGGGCCCCTGGCGACCAGTGCCAGGGGCGGCCCCGCCCCTGCAGCAGCTGGCGGCAGACCGCCAGGGCCGAAAGGCTGACGCCGGCGGTGCCTTCCCCCGGTGGGATGGCATCGCCGCAAAGCCACAGCCCGGACAGGGGCGTGCGGCTGGCCAGGCCCAGGGGCCCGAAGCGTTGCGGCGCCTGGCCCAGCCCCCCCACAAAGCCAAAGGGTCTGCCCGTCCAGTGGGCAAAGCCCCGGGGAGTGGCCAGTTCGCCGTGCAGCCAGGCCGCCGGCGCCACCCCCAAGAGCTGTTCCAACCCCGCCCGAATCTGACTTTCGGCGGCGGCCTTGGCCGCGGCGTAGGCCGGCGGCGCCAAGGCAAACCAGGGCCGTGCCTCAGTGAACACACTGGCGATCACCGTCGCCTGCCCCAGCGGCGCCCGCCCATCCCCCTCGCGGCTGACGGACACAAACAATGATCCTGGCGATGGCCAGGCCAGCTGCAGGTGGGGGGGCGTGTCCGGGGCCAGCAGTTGCCGCTGCACCGCCCCGTAGAACACCAGGGCGCCGCTGGGGTCGGGCAGGGCCGCCAGTCGGCGGGCGTAGGCCAGCGGCAGGGCGTCTCCCAGCAGATCGGGCAATAGCTGGGGGGGCAGGGCCAGCACCACCTCCCGGGCCGCCAGCTCAAAGTTGCTGCCGCCGGATCCCTGGCCCGTCAGCCGCCATGCCTCTCCCGGCCGCGGTGGCGGCTGCAACCGCTGCAGCCGGTGCCGCAGCAGCAGCTGGCCTTGGGCGCGGCTGAAGGCCAGCTCCAGGGCGGTGCTGAGGACCTGCATCGAGCCTTCCAGGTGCCACAGCCCCAGGGGTTCTTGGGCCATCTGCAACACCGTGGCGCCATAGAGGGCGGCGGTGCGGTCGGCGGGCTCCTGGGAATAGAGCTTCAGCTGCAGATCGAGGAAGTGGCGCAGCCGCGCCCCCTCCGGCCCGCCCTGGCAGCCCGTCAGCCGTTGCAGATCGGCCACCGTGGCCCCGCTGAGCAGCCCCGCCGCCAGGGTGGAAAGGTCCAGGGCCCCCAGCAATTGGCCCAGGTCCCAGGCGGAGCGGGGCGCCAGCACCGGATCGCGGCCGGCAAAGGCCCAGCTGGATCGATGCAGGGCGGCGCAGAGCCGCCAAAAACGCTCGCTGCCCGGAAACTGACGCTGGCGTTCGCTGGCCCAGGCGGCGGGATCACGGTGCAGCCGCACCGGCGCCTGGCCATCGGCCAGATCCACCACACAACCCGGATCCAAAGGCGTCGCCGCCGGCGCCGCTACGCCTAGCTGGCGAAACAATCGTTCGTGGATGCCGCCCGGCTCCAGCCCCGCCACCTGGGTGGCCCCCACATCAAAGTTCCAGGGGCCCCGGCGGAAGCTGCCAGCGCAGCCGCCGCTCTGGGAGTGGGCCTCCAACAGCGTCACCGCCAGACCCTCCCGGGCCAACAGGGCCGCCGCCGTCAGGCCGGCGATGCCGGCCCCCACCACCACCACGTCCGGCACCGCGTTGTCCTTGGCCATGGGCGCATGCTGGCAGGGTCAAACGGCCATCGCCTGCCGCCTCCCATGACCGCCGCCGCTGCCCTGGCCCCCTGGTTGGCCGAGCGCCTGGGGCTCAGCTTGCGGGATCTTCAGCCAGTGGCAGGGGGCTGCATCCATCGGGCCTGGCGCCTACGGCTCGAAACCCAGGGCCAAGGCCGGGGCCCGGCCCCCAACTATCTATTCGCCAAAACCAACCGTCCCGAGGCCCTGCCTTTGCTGGAGGCGGAGGCCGATGGCTTGGCGGCCCTGGCGGCGGCGGCCGAGGGCAGTGGCCTGGTGGTGCCCCAACCCCTGGCCTTGGGTCTGGTGGGGGGCGAGGCGGTGCTGGTGCTTCCCTGGCTCGACCTGGGCCTGGGCCGCGGTGCTGACCCCGCCCGGACCTGGGCCGCCGTGGGGGCGGGCCTGGCGCGGCTGCATCGCCGCAGCCTGGTGGCGCCCTTGGGGCCTGGCGATCGGCTGGGGTCCTATGGCTGGTGCCGCGACAACGCCATCGGCACTGCCCCCCAGGCCAATGGCTGGATGGCCAACTGGAGCCATTTCTTTGGCGAGCGGCGTTTAGCCCCCCAGCTCGAAACCCTGGCCCGCAGCAGCAGATCCCTGGCAGGAGCCGCTGCCTTGCTGGAGCGACTGGATGCCCTGCTGGCGGACCACCAACCCGATGCCTGCCTGGTCCATGGCGACCTCTGGAGCGGCAATCTCGATGCCCTGGCGGGATCCTGCCAGCCTGGCCTGGATGGATCGCCGCTGGCCGTTGGAGCCATCTTCGATCCGGCTCCCTATCGGGGCGACCGGGAGGTGGATCTGGCCATGGCCCGATTGTTCGGCGGAGTGCCCCAGGCGTTTTTCGACGGCTATAGCGATGAGTGGCCCTTGCCGCCTGGTCATGAACAGCGCGTCAGCCTTTACAACCTCTATCACCGGCTCAACCACGCCAATATGTTTCCCGGCGGATGGTGATTCAGATAGCTTTGTCCTCGAGATCTGTGATGTGGTCAGGTTTACCCGGACAGCCCCTATCGTTAGCCTCTGAGGCGGGGCCTTGCACTTGAAAGGGGGCACCCACCGATGAGCAAACGCCGCACCCACAGTCCCGAGCTCAAAGCCAGGGTCGCCGCTGACCACGCCATGGGGTTGCGCAATGCAGCGCACCTGCGCCGGTGCGACCCGATTCAGCTAAGCCAGTGGAAGCGCCAGCTGCTCGATGGATCCAACGAGCTGTTCACCAGGAGCAAGCAGAGTAAGAACAAGAAGGAGGGTCAGGCCAAGGAGGCTGAGCTGTTCCAGCAGATCGGCCGGCTGCAGTTGGAGCTGGAGTGGCTCAAAAAAGTCTCAGCCGTTTTGATGTCCGTGAACTACGCAAGTTGGTCGATCACGAACACCCCGAAATCAGCATCAGCCGGCAATGTGCGCTGCTAGGCCTGGCTCGATCGACGCTGTACAACCGGCCCATACCGGTGCGGGAATCGACGCTGCGGATCATGGCCAAGATCGATGTTTTCTACCTGGCCAGAGATGGGATCCCTATCAGCCTTGACCGGGTGCAACCTTATGCCGTGCATGGGATAACAGGAGATCTAGCGGGAAAGTTTCTCATACCTGACAGTAAGTAGCAAGGGACATTCGGGGCAGCATCCCCTTCAGTGGTGTAAAATTTAAGTCCGGAATGCACTGGGTCAATGGGGAACAGATTAGAATAATGAGCTGTCATTCCGGAGGCAAAGATGAACCTCATTTTTACGCCATAAAACTAGGCGATTGACTTGTCAACTTTCTCGTCCGATCGCAATTGTGTTGTGAG
>JBIIJV010000029.1:0-19492 GCA_044233545.1 Cyanobium sp. | reverse complement strand
GAGGCACCCGCAGCGCCGAAACGTCCCGCGAAGATCTCCTCGATGGCCGCTCGGGTTTCCTCCAGGCTGGCCGCCACGGTCACGCCCTTGCCCGCAGCGAGACCATCGGCCTTGACCACCAGGGGGCTGCCCTGGGACTCAAGCACCGCCAGGGCTTGCTCGCGATCGCTGCAACTCCAGTGGCCGGCCGTGGCGACGCCGGCTTCGGCCATCAGTTGCTTGGCCCAAGCCTTACTGGCCTCCAACAAAGCGCCGTCGGCGCCGGGTCCAAAAACCGCCAGCCCCGCCTGCCGCAACCGGTCGGCCAGACCGGCTGCCAGGGGGGCCTCAGGGCCCACCACCACCAGGTCGACCTGGCGGCTGAGGGCGGCCTCCTGGAGGGCGTCCCCATCGCTTTCGGCAATCGCCAGCGGTTGGCAACCCGCAACGCTGGCGGTCCCCCCATTGCCCGGAGCCACCCACACCTGCTCCACTCCAGGACAGCGGGCCAGGGCCCAGCCGAGGGCATTTTCCCGGCCGCCGCCGCCCACCACCAGAATCCGCTTGGGACCGCTGCTTGGGGAATGGGAATCAGACGCAACCGAAGGCAGCATGGCTGGGCGGGGCGGGCCGAGGGGGGCCGATAGGTTGGGGCGGGCGCAGTACGCCACCATCACCCTGCCATTTTCCTTGACCGAGGCCCCCACCGTGGCCAAGCGCATGACCGCCGCCCGCCAGGTGCTGTTGGTTGGGGCGGCGATTCGCCTGCTCGTGGCCCAACCCGTCTGGGCCCAGACCCTGGCTGAGCCGCTGCGGCAGTCCCCGCCTGCGCCGGTGGCGCCTGCGCCGGAGGCGGTGGTGCCTGCGCCGGTGGCGCCTGCGCCCGTGGCGCCGATCGAAGCGGCCGCCTTTGCCGCCCTGCTGCGCACGGGCACCTTGGCGGAGCTGGACGTCGCCTGTGCCCAAGTGATGGCCCTGGAGGACCGGCCCCGCTTGCGCCAACTGCAGCAGCGTTTGCTGGAGGTCGCGCCCTGGCCCCAGTCCCTCGATGAGGTGTTGGCCAACGCCGATGTGCTGATCCGCTGCCGAGCCCCCCAGGCGGCTTTGACGGTCCTGGACCGTTACGGCCCAGCAGCCGGCCCCGGCCGGGTGCAATGGCTGCTGATGCAGTGGCGGGCCGCAAACAGCGCCCTTGACCATCGCCGCGCCGCCCTGGCCCTAGAGCGCCTCAGCGCCAACCAGCCCGCCAGCCTCGCCGCCCAAACCCTTCCGTTGCAGCGCCGGCCCGATGGCACGGTGGTGACGCGGCCCACCCTGGACGTGTTGGCGGGCCATCTCGAATCCCGGGGATTTCAGCAGAGCGCGGCGGCGCTGCTGTTGACCGCTGCGACCCCAGGCCGACCCCGGGCCGAGCGAATGCAACAGGCCGTGGCCTTGCTGAAGGACCTGCCGCCCGAGCAGCGCGAAGAGCTACTGGAGACAGCGCTCAACGAGGCGGCGGCGGCGGGGGCTTGGGGTTTGGTAACGGAGTTGCTGGAGGCCCAGGCCGCCCTGCCCGGTAGCCGGGGACGGGAACGGCTGCTGCGACTCAGTCCGCGGCTGGATGACGCCTACGGTGAATGGCGGTTGCGACGCTGGAATCCGGCCGATCCCCGCGTTCAGGAGCTGGAGCGCCAGCTGCGTGCACCCGATCCCCCCCTTGATTCCCGAGGGGCTCCACCGGCGCTTCTGCCGCCTTCGCGGCAAGGTTTGCCAGCCGCTACTCCCTGATGCCATGACTGTCGTGATTCCCGGACCTCTCCTGCACGAAGGCAAGGCCAAACGGGTCCATGCCACCGACCACCCCGATCTCCTGGCGGTGGATTTCAAGGACGACGCCACCGCCTTCAACGCCGAGAAGCGGGCCAGCCTGGCGGGCAAGGGGTTGATGAACTGCCGCATTTCGGCCTTGGTGTTCGAGTACCTCAAAGATCGGGGGGTGCCAACCCATTACCTGGGGGTGCAGAACGGCCATTGGATGGTGGTGCGCTCCGTCAAGATCATTCCGATTGAGGTGGTGGTGCGCAACATCGCTGCCGGTTCCCTCTGCCGGCAAATGCCGATTGCACCGGCCACTCCCCTGGAGCCGCCCCTGCTGGACCTGTACTACAAAGACGACGCTCTGGGGGATCCGCTGCTGAGCGAAGCCCGCCTCGAACGGTTGAACCTGCTCGGCCCCGGCCAGCGTCAGCAACTGGAAGCCCTGGCCATGCAGGTGAACCGGGAATTGAGGGCCCTGTTCGGATCGGTGGATCTGGAACTGGTGGATTTCAAGATCGAACTCGGCTTTACCAGCGACAACCGCCTGGTGGTGGCCGATGAGATCAGCCCTGACACCTGCCGCCTCTGGGACCGGCGTGTAGGGGAGGGCAACGACCGGATTTTGGATAAGGATCGTTTCCGCCAGGACCTCGGCGGGGTGGTCGAAGCCTACGGGGAGGTCCTCAAACGGGTCGAGGGGGTCTGTCCGGAACCCCTGGTTTATCGGTAAGGTCAGCCGGACTCGCGGCCTGGCCGCTCCGCTCCCCACCTTCATGCCCGGCGATTGCCCTCGCAGGATGCCCATGGTTCCCGCAGCCTCCTGGCGAATCGCTGCGCTGGCGGGGTTTGTACTTGGGGTTACTGGCCCTGCCGCAGCTGCCGTGGGGGCGAATACGGCCCCACAGGTCCCCGGCAATGGGCCGCTTCCCGTCCCATCTCTGCCGATCAAACCGCTGCCACCCCTGGCTGGGCTGACCCCCCTGGCCCAGGCGACGCCAACCCCCCAGAAGATTCCCGCGGTCACGGTGCCGCCGCTCAACGCTGCCCCTGCGACGGCGGTTCCCACCCCGGGGGCTCCTATCCCGGTGGCTCCCACCCCGGTGGCTCCCACCCTTGGGGGCCCCGCCCAGGTGGTTCCTGCAAAGGCGCTCCCGGCCACTGCTGCCCCTGCGGCCCCAGTCCAGGCGCCTGCTTCTCCGGCCAAAACCACCGCCCCAACCACCACCCCAGCCGCTGGCGCGGCACCCACCGCCCCGGCGCCCTTAGGGGCCAACGGCAATCCCAACGCCCCCATCGTTCCGACCAAACCCCTGATCCCGGGAGCGGGCCTGGGCGAAACTCCCGCCAGTGGGGAGGGTGTCAATCCGTATCAAACGCCAACCGCCACACCGCCCGCCGCCACCAATGAACCACGGGTGTTGCTCAGCCAGGTGGTCATTGAGGGCTTGGCGGGCCATCCCGAACGCCCGCGACTTGAGCGCTCGATCTATGAATCCCTGACCATTTCAGGTGGCACCGAGGTCACCCGCAGCGAACTGCGCAAGGACCTGGCGGCGATCTATGCCACCGGCTGGTTCTCCGATGTGCGCATGCAGCCCCTCGACACTTCTGTGGGTGTGAAACTGGTGATCAAGGTGGTGCCGAACCCGGTGCTGCGCAAAGTGAGCCTGGATCCGCCGGATGTGAAATTGCCTGCCAGTTTGGTTAAGGACACGTTTGCGCCTGATTACGACCGAACAATTAATCTCAATACCCTGAAGAATCGCCTGCAAGATTTACAGAAATGGTATGCCGATCAGGGCTATTCCCTCGCCCGAGTCACCGGGCCCACCCGGGTGAGTCCCGAGGGGGAAATTGTGTTGGCAGTACGCCAGGGCCTGGTTGAAGACGTTGAGATTCAGTTCCTAAACAAGGAGGGTTCCAGTACCAACGATAAGGGCGAGGTTATCAAGGGCAAAACCAAGCCCTGGGTGATCCGCCGCGAAATATCCCTTAAATCAGGTGAACTGTTCAACCGCCGCCAACTTGAAGACGACCTCAAACGCCTATATGGGACTGGGCTTTTCAGCGATGTCAAGGTAACCCTCAAGCCGATGCCCAATGATCCAGGCAGGGTCACGGTGCAAATCGGGGTGGTAGAACAGTCAACTGGTTCGCTTTCAGGCGGTTTGGGTTATAGCCAGAGTCAGGGGGTGTTCGGGCAAGTTCAAATTCAGGACAGTAATTTCAGAGGGCGCGCCTGGGATGTAGCCACCAGCTTTACCTATGGTCAGTTCGGTGGACTAGCTGACATCACCTTCACAGACCCCTGGATCAAAGGTGATCCTTTCCGCACTGCCTTTCGGGTCAAAGCTTTTATTAGCCGTGATGTGCCCCAGATTTTTCAAAGTCGCGATAATGGCAACATTTATTCGGCCTCAGATTTCTACGAAGCGCCAGGCTCTTCGGTTGCTTATAACATAAATTCCAACAACAATCCTCTGGGCAAGACAATTGATTCAGTGCAATCTGCCGAGTCAAAAGACCCTGACAATAGTTGGTTTGATTATAATGGGAATTCAGTAGTTATTCAACGTGTCGGCGGCAATATTCAGTTCGTGCGCCCCCTCAACGGCGGCAATCCCTTCAAGCGAGCTCCCTGGAGCGTGGTGGTTGGACTCAGCGCCCAGCAGGTGACCCCGATGGACTATTCGGGCTCGATCCAGCCCTACGGCGTGGCCGCTGATAACTTCAACGGCAATGGCGGCAAAGTGCCAATTGATTCGGTGATCTGCGTCAGTTACAACTGCGCCGATCACAACCAATTGCTGGGTGTGCGGCTAGCGACAACAATGAATACCCTGAATGATCCCCGTAATCCGACCAAAGGCAACTTCTTTAGTTTCGGTACCGAACAATTCATCTCCGTCGGCCCCGATTCCCCAAGCTTCAACCGACTGCGTGCCAGTTTTACCCATTACATACCGGTGAAGTGGCTCAAGTTTTACAAGGGTTGTCGTGCCAAGCCCGGCGAAACGGAAGATTGCAAGCAGGCCCTCGCTTTCCAGGCCACTGCCGGCACCAACATCGGCTCCTTGCCCCCCTATGAGGCCTTCTGCATGGGTGGCGGTAATTCAGTTCGCGGTTACTACGATTGCGACCTTGGCGTCGGTCGCAGCTTTGGGGAAGCGACGATTGAATATCGCTTTCCCCTGCTCAAAATTGTCAGTGGCGAATTGTTCGTCGATGGCGGCAGCGCCTTCGGCAGCCAGGACAATGTGCCGGGTAAACCGGGCCCCCTACTTGGCAAACCGGGCCAAGGATTCTCCGTGGGCACCGGCGTGATCATCACCACACCAGTGGGACCCCTGCGCCTGGAAGTGGCCAGCCAGGATTTCACCGGCCTGTGGCGCTTCAATCTGGGCGTGGGCTGGAAGTTCTAGTGACCAACTGGCCTTGCGACTACAACCAAGCCTGGACCCTCGCCGGGGACAGCGAACGCTCTGGCATTGGCTTGCATAGCGGCCAAACCGGTCGCGTGCGGCTTCAGCCAAGTGACCGCGCCGGGTACTGGGTGGGCTGGTTGGACGATCCTGGCTTGCCCCTGCAGAGGCTCGAACCCCAATGTGTAGCCGATACCAGGCTGTGTACGGCCTTGGTCTTGGGTCAGCGCCGTCTGGCCACCGTCGAACACCTGCTGGCGGCCCTGGCTGGTTGTGGTGTCAGCCAGGCCGAGCTGTGGGTGGAGGGGGAGGAGGTGCCCCTATTGGATGGCTCGGCCCTGCCCTGGGTGGAGGCCATCGGCGAGTCGGGGCTGCGCACCTGCGGCAGCCGCCAGGTTCCCGCTCTGCCGGCTGATCCGATATTGATTCACCAAGGCACTGGCTTTGCTTTGGCCCAACCCGCCGACCGCCTGCGGCTGTCAGCCGCCGTGGACTACCCCCAGCCAGCCATCGGTCGTCAGTTCTTCAGTCTCGAACTCACCCCCGCCCTCTTTGTCGAGGCGATTGCCCCGGCCCGCACCTTTGGCTTTCGTGAACAGGTCGATCAGTTGTTGGCGGCGGGTTTGATCAAGGGTGGCGCCCTGGACAATGCCCTGGTCTGTGATGGTGACCATTGGCTCAATCCACCCTTACGTTTCGCCGACGAACCTGTACGCCATAAGCTGCTAGATCTGCTGGGGGATCTGGCCCTGGTGGGTCTGCCCCAGGCCCATGTATTCGCCTACCGCGGATCCCATGGGCTGCATACGGCCCTGGCCGCCGCCATCGCCACGGCTCAGGTCGATGGCTTCAACCCTGATGGGATGGCCTCCGACTCTCTGCCCCTTACCCTTTCGACTGCAAGCGTCACGACCGGCCCCCTCCCTTCGCCCGCCCGCCCTTGAGCACCACCTCCGCCCTATCGCCGGCCTCCTCTGCTGAGACTGCTGCTGAGACTGCCGCTCACCAGCCAGAGGGCTGCGGCGCTGACTTAAACCCCGCCGGTTCCGCCGAAGTCACCACCGTTCCGGCCCTGGTGCGGGCAGCGGCAGAGCCAGCGCCAACTCGGCAACCGGTGGTTCTCAGCAGCGAACAAATCCAGGGCTTGTTACCGCACCGCTACCCCTTTGCCTTGGTGGACCGGGTGATTGAGCATGTGCCGGGGAAGCGGGCCGTGGCCCTCAAGAACGTGACCCTGAACGAACCCCAGTTTCAAGGCCATTTCCCCGGTCGGCCCCTGATGCCCGGCGTGTTGATCGTGGAGGCCATGGCCCAGGTGGGTGGACTGATCGTCACCCAGATGCCGGACATTCCTAAAGGCCTGTTTGTGTTCGCTGGGATCGACGGGGTGCGTTTCCGCAAACCAGTGGTGCCGGGTGACCAATTGCGCATCACTTGCGATCTGCTCAGCTTCAAGCGCCGGCGCTTCGGCAAGGTGCATGCCCAGGCCTCCGTCGATGGAGAATTGGTCTGCTCCGGAGATCTGTTGTTTTCTTTGGTGGACTGAGCTGATGTCCAGCACTGCCATGGCCCCTTTGGTGCATCCGACCGCCGTTGTGGATGCCAAGGCTCGCCTGGGGGAGCGCGTCTCGATTGGGCCCTATGCGGTGATTGGACCGGAGGTCCAGATTGGCGACGATTGCCAGATTGGTCCCCATGTGGTGATCGATGGCCACGTTCGGCTGGGTAAGCAGAACCGGGTGTTTCCGGGAGCCTGCATCGGCATGGAGCCCCAGGACCTCAAGTATGGCGGTGCCCCGACGGAGGTTGTGATAGGCGACGGCAACACCTTTCGCGAATGCGTCACCATCAATCGCGCCACCCATGAGGGAGAAAGCACCGTGGTGGGCCATGGCAATTTATTAATGGCCAATAGCCATCTAGGCCACAATTGCTGCCTCGGTGATCGGATTGTCATCGCCAATGGGGTTGCGGTGGCCGGTCATGTGGTGATCGGTGATCGTGCTGTGATTGGCGGTGTCCTGGGTATTCATCAGTTCGTTCACATTGGCAGTCTGGCGATGGTTGGGGGCATGAGTCGCATCGACCGCGATGTGCCTCCCTTCATGATGATCGAGGGCCACCCCGGCCGGGTGCGGGGTCTCAACAAAATTGGCCTACGGCGCAGTGGCATGGCCGACCGTGATGGCGGTGCCCAGCTACGTCAGCTGCAGGACATCTGGACCCTGATCTACCGCACTGATCTGGTGTTGGCGGAAGCCCTACTCCAGGCCCGGCAGCAATCGCTGCTGCCCCTGGCCGAAGAATTGTGCAGCTTTCTGGAGGCATCGACAGGACCGGGTCGCCGTGGTCCTTTGCCGGCCCAGCGCTGATGGTGCGCCTGCTTGTGAGCACCGGCGAGGTGTCCGGTGATCTGCAGGGATCGCTGCTGATCAAAGCGCTGCACCTGGAGGCCCGGAGTCGCCAAATTCCCCTCCAAGTGGTGGCCCTGGGGGGCCGCCGCATGCAGGCAGCCGGTGCCGAACTGCTCGCCGACACTGCCACCATGGGCGCCATTGGACTATGGGAGGTGCTGCCCTTTGTGCTGCCCACCTTGAAGCTGCAGCGGGTCCTGCGTCGCTGGCTCGTCGACACCCCCCCGGATGGGGTAGTGCTGATTGACTACATGGGTGCCAATGTCAGCCTGGGCCGTCAGGTGAAGAGGCGCCACCCCCATATACCAATTTTCTACTACATCGCTCCCCAGGAATGGGCCTTCCGTTTGGGTGAGCGTGGCACCACCCAATTGATCGGCTTTACTGATCAGATCTTGGCCATCTTTCCGGAAGAGGCGCGCTTCTATGGCGGCCGCGGGGCCCCGGTCACCTGGGTCGGCCATCCCCTCATCGATACCCTGGGGGAGCAGCCCTCGCGCCAGGAGGCACGCCAGCAGTTGGGTTTAGACCCCGACGTGCCGGTGTTGTTGCTGTTGCCGGCCTCCCGCCGCCAGGAACTGCGGTACCTGCTGCCACCCATGGCCCGGGGCCTGGCCCTGCTGCAGGCGACCAATCCCCGTCTGGAGGTGCTGGTGTCAGCGGGCCAGCGGGGATTTGAAAAGCCGATCGCGGCGGTCATGGCCGAGGCGGGGGTCAGCTGTCGCATCATTGCCAATGATGAGGCCGACAAGCTCAAGCCCCAGCTCTGTGCGGCGGCCGATGTGGCCTTGACCAAATCGGGCACCGCCAATCTGGAACTGGCCCTGCGGGCCGTGCCCCAGGTGACCGGATACCGGGTCAGTCGGCCCACGGCCTTTGTGGCGCGCCATCTGTTGCACTTCAACGTGCCCCATATTTCGCCAGTCAATCTGGTGCTGAATGAACGGCTTGTTCCCGAACTACTTCAGGATGGATTGACGCCAGAAGCAATCGCCGCAGCCCTTGAGCCCCTGCTGATTCCCGGCAATCTTGAGCGAAAGTTACAGCTGGACGGTTATCAGAGGCTGAGGGAATCCCTCGGCGAACCAGGTGTGACACAGCGGGCGGCATCCGCCATTCTGGATCGGATCATCCAACGTTCTCCATGCGCCTGATCGCTCTGCTGCTGAGTGCCCTTCTGGTGCTGATTCCCACAGCCCCCGCCTGGGCCGCCACCGAGGAAGCCGTGCTGGCCGGGGGTTGTTTCTGGTGTCTGGAGCATGACCTTGAGGGCCTGCCCGGGGTTTTGGATGTCGAAAGTGGCTATAGCGGCGGCAAGCTGGCCAACCCGACTTACCAGCAGGTTTCAGCGGGCGGTAGCGGCCACCAGGAAAGTGTGCGGGTGCGCTTCGACAACACCAAAATCCGCTACGAGGCTTTGCTGCGCAGCTACTGGCGCAACGTCGATCCCTTCGATGGCTCCGGGCAATTTTGCGACCGTGGCGATTCCTATCGCCCGGTGATCTTCAGCACCAGCGCCACCCAGGCAGTGGAGGCGCGTAATTCGCTAGTGGCGGCGGCTCGCGAGCTGGGGCGGCCGGCATCGGAGCTCAAGGTGGCCGTGCGCCCCCTGGCCCGCTTTTGGCCGGCCGAGACCTATCACCAGAATTACGCCCGGCGCCATGGCTTGCAATATCGCTACTACCGCTGGTCCTGTGGCCGGGACCGCCGCTTGGACGCGGTCTGGGGTGCCCGGGCCCGGACGGGGGATCGCTGGCTGGGGAGCCCAGCCGCCGCAACTCCAGCAGCAGCCACAACACCAGCAGCAGCCGCAACTCCGGCCCCCGCCGCACCGGCAGCCGCCGCGGCCAAGCTGTGAACGAAGCGGCCAGCACAACTCCGGCCAGGATCTCAGGCCTATGCCGCCTGTTAAGCCTTTGGGTTAGCCAGCCGTGCCGATAGTCTGAAAACCCACACCTTTTTTGACCATGTATCTGCTGACCGTCCGAGATGGTCTGCACACCCGCCACATCGGGCCCTACGCATCACCGCCTTTGGCCGCTGCCGACCTGGACCAGCTACTTGCCGGTTGCAGTCCCCAGGCCCACTGGCAGATTCATCGGCTCGAGTCCCCGGATGCGGCCCTTAAGGCTCCCACCACCCCTGGGAGCACAGGCCCCCTGATGAGTGGCAAGGGCACAACGTTGGCAGCCTGAGGACCCTTCAGGCCGGAGCACCAGCTTGGATCCAGCCCACCAGAGTGCGGACGCCGAAACCGGTGGCCCCTGGGGGGCTATCACCGCGACCCTTGTCAGACCAGACGGTGCCGGCGATGTCCAAATGGGCCCACGGCAGATCGGCCGTGACGAAATCCCGCAGGAACAGGGCGGCGGTGATCGAACCACCCGGGCGCGGACCGGTGTTTTTGAGATCGGCCAGGTGGCTCTTGAGGCCTACTTTGTAGGAGTCCCGCAGGGGCATGCGCCAGAGGGCTTCGCCGCCGGCCTTGGCGGCGCTTTCCAGGCCCGCGGCCAGGTTGTCGCTGACGGACCACAGCCCGGCGATCTCCTCGCCCAGGGCGATCACGCAGGCGCCGGTGAGGGTCGCAAGGTCAACAATCGCGTCAGGTTCGAGCTTGCAGGCGTAAACCAGGGCATCGGCCAGGGTCAGGCGGCCTTCGGCATCGGTGTTGTTTACCTCAATCGTCTTGCCGTTAGAGGCCGTCAAGACATCGCCGGGGTGGATGGCGTTGCCGCTGATCATGTTTTCGCAGCTGGCGACAATGGCATGGACCTCGACGCCGGTGGGACGTAACTGGCCGATCGCCCGCATCGCCCCCAGCACTGCGGCACTGCCACCCATGTCGTATTTCATCATTTCGATCTGGGACCCGGCCACCTTGAGGTTGTAACCGCCGGAATCGAAGGTGAGGCCCTTACCCACTAGGGCGACCCGCCGGCTCGCAGCACTGGCGGGGCGATAGATGAGGTGGATGAATTTGGGGGGCAGGTCTGAGCCTTGGGCCACCCCGAGGTAGGCCCCCATGCCCAGGGCCTCGCAATCGGCCCGCTCCAGCAACTGCAGTTCCAGGTCGAAATCCCGGGCCAACCCGGCGGCGATTTCGGCCAGCCCCGCCGGGGTGGCCACGTTGGGCGGTGAGGCAACCAACTCACGGGCCAGCTCCACCCCCGCACAGATCGGTTCCACTTCCGCCAGTCCTGCGGACGCCGTGGCGTCCAATCCCAACAGGGCTAGCTCCTCGGGCTGGGATTCCGGTTCGGCCTCGCTGCGGAAACGCTGGTCGTGATACAAGCCAAGCCGAGCCGCTTCGGCCATGGCGCTGGCAGCGGCCCGAGCCTCCAGGCCCTGGACGGGCATGGCCAGGCCGATGCGGCGGGCCCCGGCCCGGTTGGCGGTCTTGACACCTTTGGCGGCGGCGGCGCGCAGGGCGGCCCCATCAAAGTGGTTCGGATTGCCCAGACCCACCAACACCACAGTGGCCGGGTTGGCGCCGATGCGCTCCAACACCAAGCATTCGCCGGGTTTGGCTCGAAAGCGCCGTCGCTGCAGCAGTGCATCCAGGTCGTCCCCCAGCAGGGTGGCCAGTTGGCGCCGCAGGGGGTGGTCGCCTTCGCTGAAAAGGCCAACCACCAGACCCTCCCCATCCCATTGCCCGAGGTCGTTGTCGCCAGCACCGTTGTCGGCGGTGATGCAGCGGATGTCCATGGCGCCGAGACTTTGGTGGCGATCGTAGCCAGGGCCCCCTTGGCTACCCGGGGCATCCGATCGAAGACCTTGGCCTCAATCCGGATCGGCGGTGAAGGGGGTCGCCCAACGGTCCCGGTTCTCTTTGTTGAAAGGGGAAGCCCAACGGCGGATCAAAAGTTGCTCCAACTGGCGACGAGCCCGGGGCTGGGTCGGCACATCGCACCAAAAACGGATGCTCAACATGGGGCTCAAATCGGCACGACCCAGGGCCTCTGCATAGGCCGCCAGATAGCCCTTGCAGTCATGCTCCCCTTTCCAGCGCCGATCGGCACGCCCCGTTTCCCCCACGTACAACAACAGGGGCCAGGGCAAAGGATCGGGGCGATCAAACACGAAGTAAAGGCTGGCTCCCCGATGGGGCGGCTGGGGCCATCGCCAGAAATCGAGGGCCAGGGGTGTCAGCCCAAGGGGATTGCAGAGCTCTACCAAAGCGGTGGGAGTCTGCGGCGAAAGGCTGGCAAAAAGGCTGCCTTGCTGGTCTGATGCCGGGGGGCTGGCAAACAGGGGCGCCTGATGGTCCTGCACCCGCTGCTGCCAGGCCAGCAGTTGGTCCCGCCGCAGGAGCAGGCTGGTGGGGCGAATGGTGCCTGCGGCAGTGGGTCCGGTGGGATCGGCTCCGGTGGGATCGGCCCCACTGCCATGGGCAGAGCTTTCAAAAAAACTGGGCTGGCGGGAAGTCGGCATCGCCATCGCGGCAGCGATCAGCCTTTGGTGAGGGGCAGCTTCGGGCCCCGCAGCCCGTCCTGTCGCCCTGGACTCTGGCGTTCGCGGCCTTGCCGTTCGCGGCCCTGCCGTTCGTCCGTTCTGGCGGTAGTTGGGCCGTCGGTTTCGATGCAGGCCCGGGGATCGGGCAGGCAGGGCCCCGGCTCTGCTGCTGTGAACTCGACTTTGCCGATCATCGCCTCGATCACCTGGGGCGGAAACTGAAGGCGAAGCTGCAGATCGGCCAAATCGAGGAAAGGGCCGCGGCCCCGCTCCCGCAGCAGGCGGCGGCAACGGTCGGGGGAAAGTCCCAGCTGCTCCTGTAGCAGTTGGCTACCGACCTGGTTGAGCTGCACCGGCAGCGGGCCCTGCAGCCCCGCAGGTGCGTCATACCAACGGAAAACCAACAGGGGGCTCCACAGCTCCAGGGTGAGGGTGTCCAAGTTCAGTAGCTGCTGGAGGTCCTCCAAACCACTGAGTTGCACGCCGCCGCGCTGCAGCCGCAGCAGCAAATCCACCTGTTGAACCGTGCAGCCAGGCAGTCGCTGCCACTCGGCGGCACTGGCCCGGTTGACATCCAGTTGCCAGCCCTGGTTCGCGGCCCGGCGGGGCGCGAGGGTATCAGCCGATGTGCTGGCCTGGGCAACCGGCTGGGGGGGACCGCTGCGGGACGCAGTGCCGATTCGGTCTGCGGCGTTAAGGAGCCGCCGTGCCAGGGGATCCAGCCAGTGCCGCTTGGCCATGGCGGCCGCTAGGGAAAGGAAGTGGGCCGAACTGTGCCATGGAATCGCCGCTGGGGCCAGAGGGAGCTTCCCAGGCCTTGCGGGCGGCTTGCTCTGGCCAGTCCATCAGGCCCCAGCCCAAGGCAAGGACACAGGCATGGGCCCTGTCCCTGGCCCCGAGTTTGCGGATCAGATTGCTGAGGTGGCTTTTGACCGTTTCGGGGGACAGCTGCAGGCGGAGGGCAATTTCGTGGTTGCTGGCGCCGCTCGCCGCCCAGCCCAGGACCTCCCTTTCCCGGGCTGTGAGGGGTGCTGGCGGAGCCCCCAACTCGGGGCTCCAGGCCCGGGACTGCAGCATCGACTCCTGCACCAGGCTGCCAACTCCCGCCCGCCGCATGGCCCGCAAAACGGCGGGCTGGGGCGGGCGCGCCAGCAGCAGCGCGGTGGCCAGGTGGGGTTGCCCATCTCTGCCTTGGCGAATCAACTCAAGGCCACTGCCCTGGTCCAGGTGTTCGCCCACCAGCAACAGATCGGGCCGGAGGCTGCGCACCAGCTCCAGGCCCGCCGCCAGGGTGGTTGCCGCCCCCAGCAGCAGCTCAGGGCGCGGCAGGGGACCTGCCAATAGACGAATCAGCAGGGGTCTGGGCAGGCAGCAAACCCAGCGGCGCTCAGCCAGGATTGGGGCTAACTGGGGCGGCAGCCCAGGGCAAACCAGAAAAGGGGATGGCTGCTCCATGCCGACCGAGGCGGCGCAAAACATTGGTGGGGGCAGCCCATGCTTACGGCATCTTTCGATACGTGGATCCACACTTCAAGACGTCTCGGTGATTTCCCAGAATCAAAGCCTTGTCGTTTTGTCTGCCTGCCTGCGTGCCGATGGCTTTTTTCGATTCCGACATCGTGCAAGAGGAAGCGCGACGCCTTTTCACGGATTACCAGCAACTGATGCAGTTGGGTAGTGACTACGGCAAGTTCGACCGCGAGGGCAAGAAGCTGTTCATCGACCGCATGGAAGAAATGATGGATCGCTACAGGGTGTTCATGAAGCGCTTTGAACTCTCCGAAGACTTCCAGGCCAAGCTCACGGTCGAGCAGCTACGCACCCAGCTGGGCCAGTTCGGCCTCACCCCCGACAGCATGTTTCAGCAGCTCAACCAGACGCTGGAGCGCATGAAGAGCGAGCTTGGTAACGCTGGCTAGGGCCTTTGTTTTCTCTAGCCTTGGCCATTAACTTTGACTTTGATCTTGGCCTTGACCTTGGCCTTGGATCTAGATCTGGAGCTGGCCTCCTTGACCTGCCCCCTTGGGAGCCGGCCCAATGGTCTGTTTGCCGCGGCTGCGTACGATCTGCGCTGAGCTTGGCGATGGGTGCTGCCGATGGCTGTGGCGAGCGGTGACGACGGCGCGGGTCTGGCCCATGGGGCCAGCGCAGCCATAGCGGAGCTGCCTTCCTGGCTGAGCCGGGGTGTGGCCGATTTGTTTCCTGCCTCCATGGAGCCGGGCGCCAGCCTTGATCCCCAACAAAGCCTGGGGGCCCGCTTGGCAGAAGCCGGGAGCCAGGGCCGTCCCCTGCGCATCAAGCTCGGCATAGATCCAACGGGAAGTGATATTCACCTGGGCCATTCGATTTTGTTCCGTAAATTGCGGGCTTTTCAGGACGCCGGCCATACGGCTGTATTAATCATTGGGGATTTCACCGCCCGTATCGGCGATCCCACCGGTAAAAGTGCCACCCGGGTACAACTCAGCGCCGCCGAAGTGGAGGCCAATGCCGAAACCTACCTGGTGCAACTGGGTCTGGGCCAGGATCCCGAGCGGGCCCTGCTGGATTTCACCACCCCCGGGCGGCTGGAGGTGCGGCGCAACAGCGAATGGCTGACGTCCCTCGATTTGCCCCAAGTGATTGAACTGCTGGGCACCAGCACCGTCGGCCAGATGCTGGCCAAGGAGGATTTCGCCAACCGCTACGGCTCCGGCACGGCGATTGCGTTACATGAATTTCTCTATCCGTTGCTGCAGGGCTATGACTCGGTGCAGGTGCAGGCGGATGTGGAGCTGGGAGGCACCGACCAGAAGTTCAATGTGGCCATGGGCCGCGACCTGCAGCGCCATTTTGGCCAGCGGCCCCAGTTCGGTTTGTTGTTGCCGATCCTGCCGGGGCTGGATGGGGTGCAAAAAATGAGCAAAAGCCTGGGTAACACCGTGGGGCTGAAGGAAGCGCCCCTGGATATGTATTCCAAGCTCGAGAAGGTGCCTGACACGGTGGTGAACGACTACCTCACCCTGCTCACCGACCTCGACCTAGCGGCGTTGCCGGAGAACCCGCGCGAGCGCCAGAAGGTGATGGCCCTGGCAGTCACGGCGACCCGCCATACACACGAAGAGGCTTTGGACGCTCAGAGTAAAGCGGGAATGATTGTTTCTGGCGGGGGAGTGAACTGGGTGACTCCCTCGACGACATTTACACCTGGTTTAGCTAGTGTGATTGATACGGTGCAATCCGTGCCTTTAAATACAGTTGAATACCCGGTTAAAGCTTTTTTCCTGCTAAAGGCCTTGGGTCTTTGCACCACCAGCAGCGAGGCTCGCCGCCAGATCCAGGGGGGAGGCGTGAAGCTCGATAATGAAAAACTCACCAATCCAAACCAGGAATTCCTGAGCGCCGCCGAACTCCAGGGCAAGGTGCTGCAGCTAGGCAAAAAGACCTTCCGCCGTTTAGTGGGTAGCTGAACCCCGGGAGGGACTGGGCCGGCAGGCTCAGCATTCCCGCCTCGGCCCTCTCAGCATTCCAGACTTTCACGGGTGTCCACGCCTGTGACGGGATTGCGGCCACTGGCGGTGCGACAGAGGCTGACCTGGTCGGAACGATCTAGGAGCGCTTCACTGAAATCGGCATCGGTGATGTCGGCACCGGCAAAACTGCTGCCCGAGGCGATCACCCCGCTCAGGATTGCCCCCCGCAGGTTGGTGCCGCCCATATCGACCCGATCCATCAGCACATCGCTGAGGTCGGCACCGCTGAAATTGGACTTGGCAAAGGACCCCTGGGTGAAGATTGATCCGTGCAGGTCGGCACCACTGAAGTCGGCTTCGCGGGCGACGGCCCCCGCGAAGGAACTTTCGGCGAGCTGTTGGCCATGGAAATCCTGGCCGCTTTGGTTGGTCAAGGTGTAATCGACCCGGTCGGCGAAGCTGGCCGCCGCCGGGCCGATGGGTCCCCCCAGAAGCATCAACAGCACAAAAACCAACCCGATCACCGGCTGCAGCCCTCTGGAAATCAGGGAGCCGGGCCGGTGGGGAGGGAAGGGGGGCATGCAGAGCCTGGGGGTGGGGTTGGACAGGAAATCAGACCGTGGTGATTGGCACCCCCAGATGCTGGCTGATCCGATCAAGGGCTGCTTTTTCGTTAGCCGTTACTTTCTCGCCACTGCCGAACAGGCCATTGCCGGCGGCTGCGGCCACGGCCTTGCAGCTGTCCACGATCAGCTGGGCGTATTGCTGACAGCATTCGGCATCGCCCTTGCTGCGGGCCAGGACCATGGCCTCGTCCACTTCGGCCAGGGCCTTGTCGAGCACCTTGCCGTTGCGCACGTCATCGACAGACACCTCCAGCTTTTCGGGCTTGATGCCCTGCTTGAGGGCCTCCTGATCAAACAGGCTGGCAATTAGGGGGTTGGAGGCATAGCGGCTGCCGGCCTGGGCGAGTTCGCGGCCCAGGGCAATGGCTTCCTGGGCACTGGAGAAGATGCCCATGTCCACGGCCATCACAGCCATGGCGGCGGACAGGGGGCCGCCGAGGAGTTTGTTGCGTTCGTCGCTGGTCAGTTCGATGGCCATGAAGTGGGTGTCAATCGACACGGAGTTCATCCCAAGCATCGCCCGCAGCCACCTGGAACGTCACCCCGTTCCCGGGGCATCCAGATGGGGGATCACCGCCCCCAGCAGGTGCAGGGACCCGGCCACCACGGGCAGGGGTCCGGGACTCGCCACCAGCCACTCCAATCCCTCATCAGGGGTGGCCACCTCCCTGAGCTGGGGGGCGAGCTGGGGCCGCGCCGCGACCAGCTCAGCCCGGCTCCAGGAGGGCAGATCGGGCACGGGCACCAAGGCCACCTGGTCGCCTGGGCGAAGCAAGGCGTCCAGCAGCTGGGGGGCTTCTTTGCTGATTTGCATGCCCAGTAACCAGCGCCGTGGTCCTAGGTAGCCGCCATCGCCAGCGCCAGCCTCAGCCTCGAGGCGATCCAGCTCGTCGCGCAGGGCCTGGGCTCCCGGGGGATTGTGGGCGCCATCCAGCAGCAGGGGAAAGCCTCGAAACTGGCGCCGCTCCAGCCGCCCGGGCCAGCGGGCCGCCGCCAGACCCCGCTGGATGGCCTGGGGGGAAATGGCCCACCCCAAAGCGTGCAGGGCTTCGGCCATCGCCACGGCCACCGCCGCGTTGCTGCGCTGCAGGTTGCCTGCCAAGCCCAGACGCGGGCCCCCTTGCGCTTCTGTGGCCAGGGGCTCCACCCAGCGCAGGCTGCAGTCCCAGCGTTGTGCTTCCTGGCGCAGCACCTGGGCCACCTCGGGGGCCTGGGGGCCGCTGATGGCAACCCGGGCCCCGGCCATCACTGCGGCCTTTTCGCGGGCAATGGCCGCCAGGTTGTCCCCCAGCAGGTCGCAATGGTCCATGCCGATGGGCCCAAAGCCGACCACCGGCCTGAGGGGGTGGGCCGTGGTGGCATCCAGCCGTCCCCCCACTCCCACTTCCAACACCACCAGGGGCAGCCCCTCGGCTGCGAAGCGATCGAAGGCGGCAGCGGTCAACAGCTCAAAGGGGGAGAGGCCATGGCGCTGGCCGATGGCCAGCCAGCGGCCCAGATCAGCGCGCAGGGTGTCTGCATCAATCCAAGCGGCTTCAAGTTGGATGCGTTCGCACCAGCTAACCAGGTGGGGCGAGCGATAGATGCCGCAGCGCCAGCCCGCCGCCAGCAGGATGCAATGCAGTTGGGTGGCGATCGAACCTTTGCCATTGGTGCCTGCCACCTGAACGGCGGCAAAACGCCGTTCGGGATGGCCACCGTCGGCCAAGGCTGCCTGCATCCGATCTAGGCCCAGCTTGATGCCACGGCCGGCGAAAGGTTGAAGCAGGTCATCCAGGTCAACAGGGGGTGGAAGCGAACCCGGGGACAGGGGTAGCTCAGCCAAACGGAACGCTTGCGGTTGGCGCCGTCAGGCTTACTAGGGCCAGCTCCAGCCTCTCGACCATTTCATGGAGATGGGTCGATTCGATCACCAGGGGTGGCACGAAGCGCACGACGCGGGGCCCAGCGGGCACCAGCAGCAGCCCCTGGGCGATAGCGGACTTGACGAGCTCTGGTGCCGTGACGGTTCCCTCACGCAGGACCAGGCCCTGCAGCAGGCCCCAACCACGGCTGCTTTCCAGCAGGGTGGGATGGCGCTCAGTCAGGGCCCCGAGCAAGGCCCTGAGTTCGGCGCCCCGCGCTTGCACCTGGGCCAGCAGGCCCCGTCGCCCAATCTCAGCGAGGACTGTGAGCCCAGCGCGGCAGGAGAAGGGATTGCCGCCAAAGGTGCTGGCATGGTCTCCGGGTTGGAAATGGTCGAAGCGGGCCTTGACCGCCAAGGCGCCGATGGGAATGCCGCCGCCAAGACCCTTGGCCACGGTGAAGGCATCGGGCTCGACACCCAGGGTTTCGTAACCCCACCAGCGACCGCTGCGGCCAACGCCGATCTGAACTTCATCGAAGATCAGCAAAATGTTGTGGGCATCACACAACTGGCGCAGCCGCTGGAAGAAGGCCGGATCGCCGGGGTTGACGCCCCCCTCACCCTGCAGCGGTTCGATTAGTACGGCCGCCACGCGCGGCCCTTCTGCTTCGCAAGCTGAAAGCAGGCTCTCGAAACTGGCGATGTCGTTGTATTTGAAGTAGCGGAATCCCTGCACCATGGGCTCAAAGCCGGCGTGGTAGCGGGGTTGGCCCGTGGCTGTCACCGCCGCCAGGGTGCGGCCGTGGAAGCTGGCTTCGGCCGTGAGGATGAGGGGTTCGGCAATGCCGCGCACGCGGTGACCGTGCTTGCGGGCCAGCTTGATTGCCGCCTCATTGGCCTCGGCGCCTGAATTGCAAAAAAAGAACCGATCGGCGCAGCTGATCTGCCGCAGGGCAGCCGCTAGCTGCTCCTGTTCCGGAATGCGATAGAGGTTGGAGACGTGTTGGAGCTTGTCGAGCTGCTCGACAAGGGCCTGGCGCAGCACCGGATCGCTGTGACCCAAGGTGCAGACGGCGATGCCGGCGACCGCATCTAGGTACTGGTTGCCGTTGTTGTCCCAGACCCAAACCCCCTGACCTCGCACCAGTTCGAGGGGGTATCGGGCATAGGTGTCCATCACCGCAGAGGGGATGGCAGGGATGGGAGCGGTGGGAGTCGAGTCCGTCTACCAATTCCGGCACGCTCCCTGTGGCTCCACTGTACGGGCTCGTCAGTGGGGGTCGACGACGCGGCGGATCGAAGCGCCGACACCGTTGAGCCGCTCTTCAAGGGCGGCATAGCCGCGGTCCAGAAATTCCAGACCCATCACCGAGGTGATGCCTTCGGCCGCCAGTCCAGCCAGCACCATGGCGGCCGAAGCGCGCAGGTCGGTGCCCTGGACCGGGGCGCCGCTGAGGCGGGCGACACCCTCGATGCAGGCCGTATTGCCCTGCAGCCGAAT
>JBIIJV010000207.1:0-5176 GCA_044233545.1 Cyanobium sp. | reverse complement strand
GCTGACGCGACCGCTGTAGGCAGCGGCTTCAAAGAGATAGTCGCAGTGCCGCAGATCCTTGCCAGCCCCCCGCTCCAGATCCGCAGGGCGGTCGAGATCCCGGCGGATCCAGCTGATCACCGCTTGGGTGGTGGCCAGGCTCCCCGCCGCCAGCAGCACGAACAGCCGATCCGGAGCCGGCTGAAACCGGTGCATCTTGCTGTAACTGGAGATGTAATCGACTCCCGCACTGGTGCGGGAGTCTGAAGCCATGACCAGCCCCTTTTCCAACCAGTAGCCGATGCAATAGGTCATCCGTTGGCGAGCCTTGGGGCTGAATCAAGCCGAAGCTACCCCGGATCAGGCTTCGTCCAGGGCGGCCACGCCGGGCAGCACCTTGCCTTCAAGTAGTTCCAGGCTGGCGCCGCCACCGGTGGAAATGTGGCTCATCTTGTCGGCCACGCCTACTTTTTCCACCGCAGCCACGGAGTCGCCGCCGCCGATGATCGTGGTGGTGCCGGTGGCGGTCAGGCCGGCGAGGGTGTGGGCGATGGCGTCGGTGCCGGCGGCGAATTTGTCAAATTCGAACACCCCCATCGGCCCGTTCCAGATCACCGTTTTGCAATCGGCCAGGGCGGCCTCAAAGGCTTTGATCGAATCGGGACCGATGTCGAGGCCCATCCAGCCATCGGGGATGGCGTCGATCTTGGCGATTTGGCTGTTGGCATCGGCGGCGAAGTTGTCCGCCAGCACCACATCGGTGGGCAGCAGCAATTGCACCCCCTTGGCGGCCGCCTTGGCCTCCAGTTCGCGGGCCAGTTCCAGCTTGTCCTCTTCCACCAGGCTCTTGCCGACGGCCAGGCCCCGGGCTTTGTAGAAGGTGAAGATCATGCCGCCGCCAATCAAGATCTTGTCGCACTTGTCGATCAGCGCTTCCAGCACGCCGATCTTGCTGCTCACCTTGGAGCCGCCCACGATCGCCGCCAGGGGCCGCTTGGGATCATCAATGGCCCCCTGCAGGTATTGGAGTTCCTTCTCCATCAGGTGGCCGGCCACGCTGGGTCGCAGGAACTTGGTCACCCCCTCGGTGGAGGCATGGGCGCGGTGGGCGGCGCCGAAGGCGTCGTTGACATACACCTCAGCCAGGGAGGCCAGCTTCTCGGCGAAGGCCGGATCATTATTTTCTTCCTCGGCAAAGAAACGCACGTTTTCCAGCAGCACCACGCCGCCATCGGCCAGGGCGGCCACCTTGGCCTCGGCGTCGGCACCGATGCAGCTATCGGTTTTGGCCACCGGTACGCCCAGCAGGTCACTGAGGCGGGCGGCCACGGCGGTCAGGCGCATGCCCTCGTTCACCTGCCCCTTGGGACGGCCGAAATGGGCGGCCAGCAGCACCCGGGCGCCGTTGTCCCTCAGATAGCCGATGGTGGGCAGGGCGGCCCGGATGCGGGTGTCATCGGTGATGGCACCGGCGTCATCGAGGGGCACATTGAAATCCACCCGCACCAAGACGCGTTTGCCGCGCAGATCAACGGCGCTGAGGCTGGCCAGGGAACGCTTCGCCATGGATACGGGATAGGGAAAGGCGGGGGGAGATTAGCCCCCGGGCGTCCCGGGCATTCCAGGCTTCCCAGGCCCGCCTGCAGGTCAGGATCGGGCGGTTCCCAGGCGCAGTTCCGCCAGCGGGGTGCAAAACGCAGCTGGCCGGTTCTGGGGGGGCGGTCTTCGCCCTGGCCCGAGGCCCCCTGTGGCGCTAGATCTTGGCTACCGCACTAGCCACCATGTTCGAGACTGTCTTATTGGCCATTGACCACAGCCCCGAGACTACGGAGACCGTGGCGGTGGGTCTGCAACTCGCCCAGCAGCACGGCAGTCGGGTTGTGTTGCTGTCGGTGGTCGAGGAGGAAGGCACGATGCATGATCCCGTCGCCGTCACCCAACTGTTGGAGCAGGCCCGGAGCCGCTTTGAGCAGGCCGGTCTGCCCTGCGATGTGTTTGAGCGTCAGGGCAAACCGGCTTTTGTGATCGGTGATGTGGCCGACGAGATCAATGCCGACGTGATTGTCATCGGCACCCATGGCATCACCCTGGAGGAGGATCAACACAGCACCGCCGCCCGGGTGATTCAGTTGGCTCCCTGTCCCGTTCTTGTGGTGCCTTGATGACGGCTAGCGCCAGCCCCACTCCCCGCCAGGGGGCCCCCGGGGGCGGGGCGCCAGCGATTCAGTGGTACCCGGGCCACATCGCCAAGGCCGAAAAGGCCCTCACCGCCAGCCTGGAGAAGGTCGATCTGGTCATTGAGGTGCGCGATGCCCGCATCCCCCTGGCCACCGCCCACCCCAGGCTGCAGCGCTGGATCCAGGCCAAGCAGCATCTGTTGGTGGTCAACCGCCGCGACATGGTCAGCGAGGCCTCCCGTAAGGCCTGGGATCGCTGGTTCCGGGAGCGGGACCAAACCCCTTGGTGGTGTGATGCCCGCAGCGGCACCGGCGTCAGTCAGTTGCAGCAGGCGGCGATCCGCAGCGGCGAGGCGCTCAATGCCCGCCGGCTCGGTCGCGGCATGCGGCCCAGGCCGGTGCGGGCCCTGATGCTCGGCTTCCCCAACGTCGGTAAATCGGCCTTGATCAACCGGTTGGTGCGCAAGAAGGTGGTGGAAAGTGCCCGCAAGGCCGGCGTCACCCGCAGCCTGCGTTGGGTGCGACTGGGCCAGGACATCGACCTGCTCGATGCCCCCGGGGTGCTGCCGCCCCGGCTGGATGACCAGCAGGCCGCCCTGCGCCTGGCCCTGTGCGACGACATCGGCCAGGCCGCCTACGACACCGAGGCCGTGGCCCTGGCCTTTCTGCGGCTGTTGATCCAGCTTGAGCCCGAACCTGCCGCCGGGGTGGCCCCGGGGCTGCTGCAGGGGCGCTATGGGGTGGCGACCAGCGCTGCGGTGGAGGACTGGCTCAGTGCCGCCGCCTTACGCCACACCAGCGGCGATACGCTGCGCATGGCCCAGCGATTGCTGGATGACTTTCGCCGTTCACTGTTGGGTCCGATCTCCCTGGAGCTGCCTTGAGCTAAGGGACGGGTTGGCCCTAAAAACGTCAATCAGTCACCGTCGATCAGTAACCGGCAATCATTCTGCCGAGCGCCCATCACTCAGCCCAGGCGGCTTAGGCACCTAGGGTGGGAATGGAGCCGGAATTGGGGCGCACTGGGGGCCATGGCCACATTCGGCGAAGGTGAAGGCGAACGGCTGACGCTCCATTACCCCAAACCGCTGCCGATGCGTTTGGACCGTTGGCTGGTGAGTCAGCGTCCCGAGCAGAGCCGGGCCCGGATTCAGAAGTTCATCGACGCCGGCTTTGTGCGGGTGAACGGCGTCACCGGTCGCGCCAAAACCCCCCTCAGGCCGGGCGATGAGGTGCAGTTGTGGATGCCGCCCCCCGAACCGCTTGCCTATCTCAAAGCCGAGCCGATCCCCCTTGATGTGCTGTACGAGGACGCCCACCTGATTGTGATCAACAAGCCCGCTGGCCTCACCGTGCATCCGGCCCCCGGCAACAAGGACGGCACCTTGGTGAATGGCCTGCTGCACCATTGCCCCGACCTGCCCGGCATCGGCGGCGAGATGCGCCCTGGCATCGTGCATCGGCTCGATAAGGACACAACTGGCTGCATTGTCATCGCCAAAAGCCAGGAGGCCCTGGTGCGGCTGCAGCGCCAGATTCAGCAGCGCATCGCCAGCCGCGAATACCTGGCGGTGGTTCACGGGGTGCCGCTGGGGGAGGCCGGCAGCATCAATGGGCCAATCGGCCGCCACCCGGTGGATCGCAAGAAATATGCGGTGGTTGATGCCGCCAGTGGCCGAACCGCGTGCACCCACTGGCGCCTGGTAGAGCGTCTGGGGGACTACTCGCTGTTGCGTTTCAAGCTGGATACGGGGCGCACCCACCAGATCCGGGTGCATTGCGCCCACTGGGGCCATCCGATTGTGGGCGATGCCACCTACAGCCGCTGTCGCAAGTTGCCGATCCCCCTGGATGGTCAGGCCCTCCATGCCGTCCAGTTGGGGTTGGATCACCCCATCAGCCAAGAGCGGCTGGTATTTGAAGCGCCCCTGCCCGAAGTATTCGAACGCCTCTTGAATCAGTTGCGTTGCTGTTACCTGCGTTGATGGTAGCGAATTTTGCCGATTAGGTCGCCACTACCGCGGGCAGGCGCGGGCAGGCCTCCACCAACGTGCGAGTGATGGCGGCATGGGGATGGGCCAGCAGGTCGGCCCCCGGGCCCTCCTCGACGATGCGTCCTCCCTCCAGCACGATTACCCGGTGGCAGAAGCCGCTGGCCACGCTCAGGTCGTGGGTGATGAAGACCATGCCCAGGCCCAATTGCCGCTGCAGTTGGCCCAGCAGCCCCAGCACTTCGGCCTGCACTTCAGCATCGAGCATGCTGACGCTTTCATCACAGAGCAGCACCCGGGGTCTGAGGATCAGGGCGCGGGCAATGGCCACCCGCTGCTGCTGGCCCCCCGAGAGTTGGCGGGGCAGGCGCCGCTCGAAGTCCTCCGGGGGCGTCAGTCCCACAGCGGCTAGCTGGCGCCGGGCTTCTTGCCGTGCCTCGGCGGGACGGGCCAGGCCGTGGATGAGCAGCGGATCGGCGATGGCTTCGCCCACCGCCATCTGGGGATTGAGGCAGGCCAGGGGATCCTGGAACACCATCTGCAGGCCGCGGCGCGCCCGGGCCAGTTTGGCTCCCCGCAACTGGCGCAGGTCCTGGCCTTGCAAGCGCACCTGGCCGCCCCGCACCGGCACCAGGCCCATCAGGGCGCGGCAGAGGCTGCTCTTGCCGCAGCCGGAAGCCCCCACCACCCCCAGGGTTTCGCCCTCATGGAGCTGGAAGCTGATGCCATCCACGGCCTTCAGCCAGCGCTGGCTCCAGGGGGGGGAGGGCAGGGGATGCCAGCTGCGCAGCTCCTGCACCTCCAACAGCAGCGGGGAGGCCGCTGCGGCCTGGCGGTGCCCCCCCTCGCGCTGGCGGGCCGCCCGCACCAGGCGGCGCCCCACATCTGATGCTGGCGCGGTCCAGAGCTGGTGGCTGGGACCCTCCTCCACCAGGCGGCCGTCAGCAAGGACGGCGATCCGCTGGCACCAACGGCCGGCCATGGCCAGGTCATGGCTGATCAGCAACAGGGCGCTGCCCGCTTCGGCAC
>JBIIJV010000205.1:0-5221 GCA_044233545.1 Cyanobium sp. | reverse complement strand
AATGCCATCACCTTGAAGCGTGGTATCGACAAGGCCTCCGAATTCTTGGTGGGCAAGATTCAAGAGCACGCCAAGCCAATCAGCGACAGCATTGCCATCGCCCAGGTGGGCACCATTTCCGCCGGTAACGACGAAGAAGTGGGTCGGATGATTGCCGACGCCATGGACAAAGTGGGCAAGGAGGGCGTCATCTCCCTCGAAGAAGGCAAATCGATGACCACCGAACTCGAAGTCACCGAAGGGATGCGCTTCGACAAGGGTTATATCTCCCCTTACTTCGCCACCGATACCGAGCGCATGGAGGCAGTGCTGGATGATCCCTACATCCTGATCACCGATAAGAAAATCGGCCTAGTGCAAGACCTGGTGCCCGTTCTCGAACAGATCGCCCGCACGGGCAAGCCCCTGCTGATCATCGCTGAGGACATTGAGAAAGAAGCCCTCGCCACCCTGGTGGTCAATCGCCTGCGCGGTGTACTGAACGTGGCCGCTGTAAAGGCCCCTGGTTTCGGCGA
This sequence comes from Cyanobium sp., assembly GCA_044233545.1. Classification (GTDB taxonomy): domain Bacteria; phylum Cyanobacteriota; class Cyanobacteriia; order PCC-6307; family Cyanobiaceae; genus Cyanobium. Next base: position 4,706 of record JBIIJV010000205.1, on the reverse strand, counting down.
TCGCCGCAAGGCCATGCTCGAAGACATCGCGGTGCTGACTAATGGCCAGCTCATCACCGAAGATGCCGGTCTCAAGTTGGAGAACGCCAAGGTCGAGATGCTCGGCACGGCCCGTCGCATCACCATCAACAAAGACACCACCACTATCGTTGCCGAAGGCAATGAGGCGGCAGTAAAAGCCCGCTGTGAGCAGATTCGCAAGCAGATGGACGAAACCGACTCCTCCTATGACAAGGAGAAGCTGCAGGAACGTCTCGCCAAACTGAGCGGTGGTGTGGCCGTGGTCAAGGTGGGCGCCGCCACCGAGACTGAGATGAAGGACAAGAAGCTGCGCTTGGAAGATGCCATCAACGCCACCAAGGCGGCCGTTGAAGAAGGCATCGTTCCTGGTGGCGGTACGACCCTGGCCCACCTAGCCCCTGTTCTCGAAGAATGGGCCGCTCTCAATCTCTCCGGTGAGGAGCTGATTGGTGCCCAGATCGTGGCCTCATCCCTGACGGCGCCCCTGATGCGCATTGCCCAAAATGGCGGAGCCAATGGCGCCGTTGTCGCAGAGCATGTGCGCAACAAGCCCTTCAACGAGGGCTACAATGCCGCCACCGGCGAATATGTCGACATGCTGGCCGCCGGTATTGTTGATCCCGCCAAGGTCACCCGCTCCGGCCTGCAGAATGCAGCTTCGATTGCCGGTATGGTTCTAACCACCGAATGCATTGTCGCCGATCTTCCCGAGAAGAAAGAGGCAGCTCCTGCAGGTGGCCCAGGCGGCATGGGTGGTGACTTCGATTATTGATCGTTTGCTCGATCCAATTCATTAGATCTAAAAACCTAGATCATTCACAGATGGGGCTTCGGCCCCATTTTTTTATTATAAAATATATATTTTTGCAGCAATACCAAGCCATTGCATAAATTGAATCCCGTCCTTAGATCCCTGGCAATACTCTGCTCCTAACGCAATCACCGCTGCAGCTAAAAGCTCAATGCACCCAGGACAATGCAACCAGGACAATGCAACCAGGACAATGATGGTACTTTCTTGGCACGAGGAAATTTTTCTTGAGTAGCTCATTAGCACTTGCGCAGCCAATCTTTAAGCCACCCCCAAATCACCCGCGGCCCCAACCCACTGGTGCAGCCTCCACTCCACACAATCGCCAAGCAGCATCGGGTCCTGGCGGATCAAGGTCTCGGCCGCCCCGTAATCAGCCGCCTCCAGCACCAGTAAGCCGCCCCCGCCGGGACGGCCCTGCCAATCCACCAGATAACCACTGCTGAGACGGATGCCCTGGGAGCGCAGGCCAAGCACCCAATCGCGATGTGCCGCCAGATGGGTCCTGGCCTCGGCCGCAGGCACCCGTAAGGTTTCTGTCTTGATGAACCAGGGCATATAGACAATCAATCAGCCCTACTCTATCTGTAAAAATCGATCCTTTCAGACTGAGCCGGATCACCGAATCGTCGTCGTAGCTGCCCGCAGGCTGCGTCTTGATCGAGACCGCGGCTGGCGCGGATACTCACAGCGATTTGGCGATCTTGCAGGATGCGTCGAAAGGCTTCCACCTGCTGGGTCGTGGGCCGATGGAACTCTTCCTCGTCGATGGGGTTGTAGGGAATTAAATTGACGTGGCTCTGGAAACCCCGCAACAACTGGGCCAAAGCCTCGGCGTGACGGCGTTGATCATTGAGCCCGCCCAGCAAGATGTATTCAAAGCTGACCCTGCGGCCGGTCAGGGTCACGTATTCGCGACAATCCTCGAGCAAATCCTCAATGGGGTAGGAACGGGCCGTTGGAATCAGCTGCTCCCGCAGTGCCTGGTCGGGGGCATGGAGGCTGACCGCCAGGGTGAACTGGGCGCGACCCAGGCGATTGAGGGCCCGTTCGGCAAAACCCGGCAGGCTGGTGGCGACTCCCACCGTGCTCACGGTGATCTGCCGCTGGGCCATGCCCAGTTCACGGCTGAAGCAATCGATCGCCGCCAGCACGGTGTCAACGTTGAGCAACGGCTCCCCCATGCCCATGAACACCACGTGGGTGGGCCGGCGCTCCATCACTTCGCCCACACTCAGCACCTGGTCGACGATTTCGTGGAGTTGCAACGACCGCTGCAAGCCCTGCTTACCCGTGGCACAGAAACGGCAGGCCATCGGGCAGCCCACCTGGCTGCTGACACACACCGTTAGACGGTCAGGGCTGGGGATGCCCACCGTCTCCAAGCTAAGTGCATCAGCTGTGGCCAACAACAGCTTGACGGTGCCATCCCGGGCAGTGGAGCGGTGAAGCTCCGCGAGGCGTCCGATTGGATCAGGACCGGGCTGGGGCCAGCGCTGGCGCCAGGCCTTGGGCAGCACGGTGATGGCCTCGACACTGCGGGCCGATCGGGAGTAAATCCATTGGTGCAGCTGGCGGCCACGGTAAGCCGGCTGACCTTCCGCCTGGACCCAGGCCTCCAGTTGGGCCTGGTTCAGGCCCAGTAGGGGTGTGGGGGGAACAGGGACGGGACTGGCAGCAGGCCCGGCTGTAATCACGGCCGGATCAGGATTCCGTGGCCTAGCTTCCACTCCACCAACACCAGGACGATAAACCCCAGCATCGCGATGCGCCCATGCAAGAGCTCGTTGTGGCCATGGAAGCCCCAGCGGGGCAAGGCCCGCTGCGGGACTGGCGTACCCAGGGCCGTTCGTTGGGTCTTTTGCTTCGAAATGGCGTCAGTCATCGCTCAATAAACCCTCCTCCTGGAGACCCTCAAGAGCATCAGGGTCCGGGATCAAATCCTCCTGCAACGCATCGTCGTCGAAACCAGGACGGGCAAACGCGGCAAAGCCGCTGGTGGTGGCCTCAATCCCATGACGACTGCGGGTAGCTTCCAGATCTTCATCGGAAGGATCGTCGAGGACGGCGGTGGTCAAGGGCGGTGAAGGCATCTCCACCGTGTAATCGGGGCGCAGATTCTGCATCCGACGGAACCCGCTGCCCTCCTCGGCAAGGATGTCGGGATGGGGTCCCGCCTCTGCTCGCAGTTCTTCCTCAAAACCACTGAAGCCGGTACCGGCTGGGATCAGGCGACCGATTATCACATTCTCCTTGAGGCCCCGGAGCCAATCGCTCTTGCCTTCAATGGCAGCCTCGGTCAACACCCGGGTCGTTTCCTGGAAGCTAGCCGCCGAGATGAAGCTATCAGTATTAAGGGAGGCCTTGGTGATGCCCAACAGCACGGGCGTGAACTCCGCAGGTGCGCCGCCGGTGATTGCCATGGCCGAATTAACCTGCTCCACCTGACGCAACTCAATCAGCTCCCCAGGCAGCAGGGTGGTATCACCGGCATCCTCAATACGTACCTTGCTGGTCATCTGGCGGACGATGACCTCAATGTGCTTGTCATCAATGGAAACGCCCTGGGATTTGTAGACGTTCTGCACCTCGGTCACCATGCGGAACTGGAGATGGGATATCGCCTCTTGAGCCGCCTCCATGGTGGGTTTGCGGCTGCGCAGATCCTCAAAATGACACTCAAGCAACTCATGGGGATTGATCGGACCATCTGTCAGCATTTCGCCGGCCCGAACCTGTTGACCATCGCTGACCATCACTGTGCGTCCCAAGAGAATCGGATACTCGGTGATCGCGTCATCGCCCTCAATCACCGTGACGGTGATTGAGTCATCTTCATCTACCTGTTTGATCTGCACCGTGCCCGCCTTGCGGCAAAGTACCGCTGATTCCCGGGGCCGACGAGCCTCAAGCAGCTCTTCAATTCGCGGTAGACCCTGAACAATGTCACCAGTCTTCTGGCGCTCAAAAACCAAAAGTGCCAGCCCATCGCCCCGTTGCACCAGCTCGCCATCGCGCACATGCAACACGGAATCAGGAGAAACCATGTAGGGCCGTCCCAACCGGATAGTCAGGATGGAACCATCGATGGCTTCTACCTGGCCGCAACAAGGAGCCTTGAAGTCCGCGGCGAGAAGATCACCATCCACCAGGCGCTGACCAACGGCGACAACAGGAGCAGCCGAACCCAAATCAAGCGTGCGAGTGTCACCGGCACGCTCCACAATCAAGCGACGAATCGGTTCCCCAGAGATCGCTTCAGGTAACTGCACCACGCCATCGTCCTTGCAAAGAATCTGGGTTGTGGCCACCACATCACCGCGCTTGACGGAGGTGTTGTCTTCGACCTGAAGTTCAGTATGGGTAGAACCATGACTGGCGTCGGAGAGCGTGTCACGACGCACCAGCAAAGTTTCCAGAATCACTAGCTGGAGACGCTCAATAGTTTTGGAACGCTTATCGGCAATAGCCTCAACATCCACGGTCATCTGGGGAGTTGTATCAAATGTTTCCAGAATCAACTGGGTACGAAGAAGCTCAACACCTTCTACCGATTTGATCAATTCCCCATCCTTGAAGGTCAAACGTTGACTGGCCTTGAGGGAAAGCGATGGCCCACCATTCTGCTTGACCATAGCCAACTCGGGCAAGTGGGCTTCATCAGGGATGGAATACTCCTCGACAGGACGCAATAGCACTGCGCCTCCCTCAGGAGTATCGACAGCCTCAACAAAAACCATTGCTTCAGCCGTATGACCTGGGGCAATCTCTTCGCCTGGATTGACCATGCGACCTTCGTCGCTATAAAGGGAAAGAACTTTACTGTCAGCTATCAAATGGACAGATCCTGAACGAACAATAATTTCGCGCAGAA
>JBIIJV010000206.1:0-5221 GCA_044233545.1 Cyanobium sp. | reverse complement strand
CCGACCGGCTTTCAGTCCCTCCTCGCGGCCTTCCTGGCGCCCTTCCTGACGGCCTTCTTGCCTTCCCTCCTGCCTTCCTTCCTGCCTGCCCTCCTCCAGGATCTCCTGCACCGCGCGGGTGTGGCGCAATTCCTGCAGCGGCAATCCGGCGATCATAAAAATCTCCTCCTTGCTCAGTTGTGGAAATCGATCAAACAGCATAGAGAAAACCACCGGCTCCAGATCCCGGCGGTTCGCCAGGATCCGCCGACAGCGCTCTCCAAGCTCCTGCTCGGAGCGCACCGGCAGGGTGAGCAGATCCACTGCTGCATTGAGGTTTTCCTGTTGACCGAGCTCCTCCAGGCTGATCCAGTGCACCTGCTCCAGGAAGCTCCGCAGGGGCACCACGGGCCCGAGCTGGAGCCGCCGGTGAGGCGTAATCACCACCACCCGCTAGTGCTCGATGCGGTGGTGGAGTTGCAGAAAGCGGTATGTCTGGGCTGCCAGGCGGTGGTGGAAGCCGATGTCGGCGCGCATCTGCACCTCCAATAGCACTACCGGCAACTCTTCTGATCCCGTCTCGCTTCCCAGGGGCCAGAGCACGCCATCGAGGCGATGGCTGCCCGCCTTGAACTCCGGCGCCGACTGGAACACCCCGTAGAACCAGCGGGTTGAGACGTTGGCTGTTGTCCTACGCCGGCGCCCTCCGGTTGGAGGGTCCCAGAGCCCTGGTGGAGGAGCAGCGCCAGTGGCGACAGCGGAACTGGTTCGATCAGATCCGCAGGTCCTTCAAGGTCAGAAGTTGACTGCGGGCAGATCCAGCCGCTTCCTGCTCGCGCCCTGCCGCCAGTAACGAGGGCGAGAAGGATGCAAGGGCCTGAAGCGCAGCGCTCGATCTCCGGGTCCAGATCGCTGCGCTCGTAGGCCAGCTCCGCCGGGATGCGCACGGCATGTCCAGCCGAGATGTACCACTACATCTTATGCGTCGTGATCGTGTCTGGAGCTCTTGTTGCGTTGCTGCCTCCAGAACCGCGCCGACCCCGGCCGTGGCCAGGAGCTGCAGCAACAGATCTTTCGCCCTGTTCTTCCCCTCCGGCATGGTGATGGCGCCCAGCTGCAGCCAGCCGGCCTTGGCCCCAAGGCGGCGAGGGCTGTTCTGATGAGCCGCGCTGGATCTGGAGGACACTAGTTCGCCCATTTCGATCCGGAGTTGGATTACCACCGGGCCCGGTAGGAGAGGGGCAGCCGTCAACGATGTCTGGGGCCGGAACCGTCCATCATAAGGCACAAATCTCAGGCACTCGGATAGCCCTTAAGAAGAGTTGTTAAGTTTACCTTCGTTACTCTCCCACAAGCTACTTTGCGATTGATCTGCTGTATGATTACTGGAGTTCCAAAAAACATTTGAGGTGCAATGTCATGATAAAACTAGCTATCTCAGCAAGCGGAACGATTTGCTTCGTAGCAATATCAATGTTTACTCCCATGGCTCATGCGGCAATGATAATAAGCGATTATCGACCAATAACAGGTCCCCTAATCAGTGATGTTGAAACTTATGATGCTTGGATGAATAGAGTAATACCACTAGCTATACCTCACCCATTTATTGCAGTTGGCCCCATCAATCCCGGCACCAGTGCCGTAACGACCAACCCCATTACAGCACCGCCTTATCAGATTTCAGCACCTCCGCAATATTATGCTACATTTAACCCTGCACCCATACCGATAGGTGCGCCAACACTAACTTTTACACGAGGTCCAGGCGTTACTGAACTGGCAGTATCGAACTTAAGTGGTACTAGCTGCTGCACGGTACAATTTGTGTCGGATTTAAGCGTTGGAAATGATGAGAATTGGTCGGACATAGATATTGCCTCTTCCAATCCATTGACATCCTTTGGATTTGGAGTATTCTCACAACATAATTTCAATATTCAGAGTTCGGGTGATTCTTTATTTACAATAACACTATTTGATCAAAACGGTACTGTTAATGTTGGTAGCGGAACTTTCGTCGCACCATCTTACAGTCCAGTACCTGGATATATTGGAGTAAATGAGGATGCACCTGCATTACCAGGACTTGTTTTCGTAGGAATTACTTCAGACTTACTTTTTGACAGACTTCAAATCAGGGAATCTCGCACATACCCCACTGGGGGAATTCAACGCTCTACTTCGTCGGGTTCTACAGTTGATGCTGAATATTTTGGTGCATTTTTCGCTACACCTGTAACAGCCTCCCTACCGACTGCTCCAGGCCCACTCCCGATCCTCGGCCTCGGCGCTGCCTTCGCTTATAGCCGAAAGCTCAGGCAGCGCATCAAGTACAGCAAGGCGCCAGAAGTTCTCAGCACCATTCGTTGAACCCCTTCCCCGTCGGCATCCGCCATCACCAGGAGCTTCTGGCCCTCCTTGATCTTCTGGAGCCGCTTCACGATCAGACGGCACCAGAGCCTGCCGTGCTGGGCGCTGACGTTGGGCAGTAGAGCTCAATCGCCTAACCGCGCCTCGGACCTGCCCAATCCTGGCCAGCAGCCAAGCCCTCAGCGTTGCAGCAGCCAGCGCAGCAACGACAGGCCGATGATCAGCCCGATGCCGGCGTTCCAGCGGTAGCGACGCTCGTGAGCCGTGTTGACGACTGCCGTATCGATCCCGGCGGCGGTGGCACGGTACCCGTGCGGAAGCAGGTGTCGGCTACAGACATACATTCATTCAATCCAGAACTGAGCGTCGATGGCCGCCAAGGCTCTCTGGCCCCATGGCCGCACCCAGCAGCAGCCCTGAACCATGGGCGACCAGCACGATCACGGCCACCACGAGCATTCCCACAGCCGGGCGGCCAGTGCCTTTCGCTGGAGCATCGTCCTCAACAGCGTTCTCACCGCCCTGCAGCTGGTGGTGGGCTTTGCCTTTGGCTCCCTGGCCCTGATTGGCGATGCCCTCCACAACCTTGGCGATGTGGTCGGCCTGGTCCTGGGCTGGGGGGCTAATCAGCTCAGCCGCCGGCCGGCCCGGGGGCGCTTCACCTACGGCTTCGGCCGCAGCACCCAGATGGCGTCGCTGATCAATGGCCTGCTGATCTTCGCGGCCGGGACGGTCGTGGTGGTGGAGGCGATCCAGCGCCTGTTCGATCCCGTGCCGCTGATCGCCGGCCCGGTGGCCTGGGCGGCGGCCGCCGGCATCGTCGTTAATCTGCTCTCGGCCCGGCTGTTTGGCCACGACCACCACCACGACCTCAACCAGCGGGCGGCCGTGCTGCACCTGCTCACCGATGCCGCCGTCTCGGTGGCAGTCCTCGTCAGCGCCCTGGTGGTCGGTGCCACCGGCTGGCTGTGGCTCGATGCTCTTACCGCTATCGGCGTCGGAGCCGCGGTGATCTGGAGCGCCCTCGGTCTACTGCGCGAGGCCCTGGCTCTCAACCTCGACGCCGCTCCGCGCCATGTTGATCTCATCCAGGTGGAGCAGGCCCTGGCCTCATTGCCCGCGGTGCTTGAGGTGGAGGAGCTGCATGTCTGGGGGCTGAGCACTTCCCGCATTGCCCTCACCGCCCATCTGGTGCTTGATGACGATCGTCTGCAGTGCGAGGGGCTCAGCCGCGATCAGCTCCTGGCCCTGGCCCGCCAACGGCTGGAGGCGTTCGATATTCGCAAAAGCACCCTGCAGCTGGAAACAGCATTCGAATCCCCGCAGGAACCTGGCACGGCCAGCCCGGCAGAGCCACCAACCTGGCCCCATCTCAGCCATCCGGGAAGCGAGCCTGAGGGGCCATGAAGCTCCCCGCCACCCATCCGCAGCCCCGGCGCAGCCTGGTGCAGCAGGATAAGAAGAAGGGTTGCCGGCAGCAGAAATGCTCGAAGTGGCAAGGCGGCAAATGCGGTTGCGGCCGCGAGTGAGCCAGGCCGCGGAGCCTTTTCCTCGCCTGCTCAGGCCGCGCTTGTTCCCCCATTGCCGCCCAGGCCCATCTTGACGTGGCTGAGGGCCGTGCCCTCCAGAAACTGCTGATCGAGCAGCAGCAATGCAGCACTGTTGTCGCCCGCCAGCCGCAGCCGCTTGCAGACGAAACGGGCCTCAGCCTCCTCTTGCAGCTGCTCGGCCACGAACCAGTCGAGCATCGCCGTGGCGCTGCGTTCACCCTGCTGCTCGGCGATGCCGTAGAGGCGGTTGATCGAGGCGGTAACGCCCTTCTCCAGCTCGTAGACGGCGTCGAACAGCTGTTGCACCGAGGGCCACTGCCGTTCCGGGGCCTCCACGGTGGGCAGCTCCACCTGCTCGTCGCTATCCACCAGGTAGGCGATCATCCGAGCCGCGTGCACTCGCTCCTCGTTGCTTTTCTCCAGCACATAAGTGGAGAAGCCGGCCAGATCCTTCTCCCGCAGCCAGATCGACATCGCCAGGTAGGTGTGGCTGGCCTGGAACTCCGCCGCCAGGTGGTCATTGATTGCTCGGGTGAGTTCCTTCATGGCCTTGGCGGTTCGCTCGATGCTATCTAGCGCCTCCGCTCCTGGGTTGCAGGTGCAAATCGCACAGCGCCTGCTGGCAGCAGATGTGATCAATATAGTGACATTTGTCACAGCAGATTGTGACCTCCTGGCGTCAGCAGCTGCGTTGCATTCCGAGAATCTCTCTGCTTGCTCTGATCCCCAAGATGTCTCGTAACAGCATTGCCCTGTTTCTCGCCACCGTTGCCCTCGCCGGCGGCACGGTCGCCTGCTCAAAAAGCTCGGAAGACGGTGAACAGGGCGGGGACAAGGAGCGTCCGGCGATGACGCAGCCCTCCAGCCCCAGCCCTTCCAGCAAGCAAGGCAGTGAGGATGGGGAAGGCGGTGAGGGTGGGGAAGGCGGCGAGGATGGCAAAGGCCGCAGGGATGGCAAAGCCGGCCAGGATGGCAAAGCCGGCGAAGATGGGGAAGGCGGCGAGGGCTGATCGAGCCGGTTCAGGTGGGGGCGTCCTGGGCAGGTGCTGTCCCCAGCCGCCGGCGCTCAACCGTCCCAGCGGCGCAGCAGGTTGCTGTAGCTGCGGCTGACCAGATCAAAGATCTCATCCTTGCCGTGACGCGCGAACAGGGTGCGACGGGCGGTATCTAGCTCGAACAGAAGCTCGCGCTGATCGGCGTGGCGGATGCGGCTTTCGATCCAGCCCACCGCCACCAGCCGCTCACCAGCCGTCACCGGCTCGACCCGGTGCAGCAGGGTTGAGGGATAGACCAGGGCATGGCCCGCCGGCAGGCGGAAA
>JBIIJV010000204.1:0-5228 GCA_044233545.1 Cyanobium sp. | reverse complement strand
CGCAGGCGCGGTGGTCATCGCAAGCAGTCTCCTGATGAGATGCAAGCGGGAATCAGTTTGCCGTCAAGGGCTGGGCTGACTCAACGCTCGCACTCGCTCGTCCCGGCCCCTGAAGGGGAACGCGGTGGCTTCTGGGCAGATGGTTAAGGAGCCAATTCTCCTGATGTCAATTGTTTCTGCTGAGCCATCTGTCGATTAAGTACGTAGACGGAATCCCTTTGTATACCCCAGGCTCTCTTTGTTTCGGCCAGCTTCTCACTCAGTTTAATCTGAATTTTCGCGCACTCATTATCGTCAGCCCAGTCGGCTGTGAGTACAACCACTAGGCGAAATTCGAGATCTCTGAATGCCCTGTTTCTGATGTAGGCAGGAACATCCGAAAGATCAGCTTCAGATCTAAAAGCATTAACCTTGACGCCGGCAATGAGACTGATGGCATTTGATAACTTGTTGGCCCACTCTTGCAGATTTGTATCGAATTCTGATGCATGTTCCTGTCTTGCGATGCTGGACTTTGCTTCTACAATCCACACCTTTGGCCGTTGTCCGGCCAAATCAGACCAGGCAAATTCGGCCATTTTTGGGATATTATTCTTGCGAAAAAGCCCCTTTTCCTTAGAATGTTCCTCCAGGAGGAAAACACTTTCTTGGCGGAATGGCCCAAACCACAATCCAGACTCAAAAAGCCTGAGCTTGCCATCGGGATCAAGAACAACTTGAGACTTATTACTCATATTAAGTCAATCTCCTTCCTGTAGAGCGCACCCACCTCATCGATCACAGGATTCTCCGGCATTCCTTCCAGCATATTCTCAGTACTCCAGTCTCCCTGGCCAGCAGATAAAACAGGGATAGACATAGAATGGCGCTTGGCAATCAGGTGTAGGTTCTTAACCACAAAATAAGAGTGGCTGGAGATGAAAAACTGAATTCCCCTCTTCGCTAGCGCCGCAATGATTTCCAGGAACGTGCTAATGGCATGAGGGTGGAGAGCTGACTCTGGTTCGTCGATAAAAAGAACAGATTCAAGATTCACGGATCTATTGCCGAGTAGCGTATCCAGAATGCCAATTTTCTTGATCCCTTCAGCAGCTACCCCGATGGAGAAGCGCTGGTTGCCCTTTTTGTAAATCCACTCACCGGAATCTTCTTCGTAAATCACCTTGCCGCCAAGAAGTGCCTCAAGTTGCTCACGAGATGCGGCAAATTCAGTAAAGTTTTTGCCTTGTTTTGTACCGTGGCGCAGAGCAAGGGCAAGATCGTAATAGGTGTCGTCAAATCCAAAGTCGTGATCACGTTCTCTTGACTGCAGAATCAAGTGGTGAAGGGATAAAACTTCCTTGGCTGGCAAAAAGATTGAGTTGCTCTGGCGGGGCTTATTGGTGATCTCTGGAGCCTGAATCTGGCGCTTCGTGCTGGATCCAAAACTGTAGGAAAAGCGTTCACCATCAATCCGGGAATTAAAGCTCAGAGGCTCCTGGCTGCCTTTGGTAACCAGTTCGCCAATATGCTCAGGCTGAAAGGTCCAATACAACTTCTCGGCCAGAATCTGGGCTGCTGTGCGTTGTTCCTGGCCTCGCCCATGTTGCTCCAGCGTCCGCATGGCCACATACAGGCTCTTGAGTACAAAGGTCTTGCCGCAGCCATTGGCCCCGATCACGAGATTGATCGGACCCAGCTCTTCCCAACTAAGATCAGCCAAAGGGCCGAAGTTTTGCCAGCGGCAGGCTTCGATCAAGGCAGTTTTCAGGCTCCATTGCCGTTAGCATAGGGTGCAATGCGTGTCCGTCCCTCCGGATAGATCACCATCCCCACCCGCTCGATGTGCTCCAACAACGGCGGATAGGTGATGGCCGCCAGGGCATGCACATCAAAGCGGTACGGCAGGGGCAGCTCCTCCAGCTCGGCGGCGATCGCTTCGGCACCAAGGTCTCCCAGGGAGCCGGCCAGGGCCAGGTCCACATCGGAGCGATCGCTGTGGGTGCCCTTGGCGCGGGAGCCGAACAGAATGGCGCTCTCGATTTCCGGGTGCTGGCGCAGCACCGAGCGCACCAGCTCCAGTTCGCTGGCCACCAGGGGATCTCGGGTCATGGCATCACCACCGCAAACACAAAACCATTGGCCTCCATGTAGTCCTTCGTGGTTATCCAGGCCAGCTCGAAGCAGTATTCGAAGCGTTGGATCGCTGCTGCCGGCGGCTGTCGGCGACTGGTGTCATTCGGCTCCAAACCCCAACCAGGCCAGGTTTCGAGCAATCGCCGCATCCAGTTTTGCCCCCTGTTCCTGCTGCTGCTTGAGCAGGGTGCTGAGCCGCTTCATCTTGTCTTCAAATACTTCGCCATCATCTTCAATATCTGCTGCTCCAACATAACGCCCAGGCGTGAGCACAAATCCATTCTTCTCAATCTCCCCTAACTTGGCTTTGTAGCAGAACCCAGCAACATCCTCATAAGCATCAGACACCTCACCATCACCACGCCAGGCGTGAACGGTGTCTCCAATCTTGGCAATATCCTCATCGGTCAGCACCCGCTCAACCCGTGTCTTCATCGTGCCCATCTGGCGGGCATCAATGAACAGCGTTTCGCCACGACGATCACGACCACGCTGGGTCTTGTCGTTCGTGAGGAACCACAGGCATACAGGAATCTGAGTATTCAGAAAAAGTTGCCCAGGCAGCGCCACCATCACTTCAACGACATCACCACGCACCATCGCCTCACGGATCTGCCCCTCACCGCTCTGGTTGGAACTCATCGAGCCATTCGCCAGCACTACGCCTGCTTCGCCACCAGGGCGTAGTTTCCAGAGCATATGTTGTAACCACGCATAGTTGGCATTGCCCACAGGTGGCCTGCCATACACCCAGCGTGGATCACTCTCGTATCTCTCCCCACCCCAATCCGATATATTGAATGGTGGATTGGCGAGGATGTAGTCGAACTTCTGATCGGGAAACTGATCTCTGGCAAAGGTGTCAGCGGGTTCTTGACCCAGATCAGCAGCAAACCCACGGATCGCCAGGTTCATCGCCGCCAAACGCCAGGTGGTTGGGTTGCTCTCCTGCCCATAGATCGAAGCGTCATCACGCTTGCCGCCGTGTGCCTGGATGAACTTCTCGCTCTGAACGAACATTCCACCTGAACCACAGCAGGGGTCATAGATCCGACCCTTGTGGGGTGCCAGCACGGCAACCAGCGTTTTGACGACATGGGCAGGCGTATAGAACTGACCGCCCTTCTTGCCTTCGGCGCTGGCGAACTGACCGAGGAAGTATTCGTAGACCTCACCCAGCACATCACCTGATCGCTGGTCGTCAGCAAAACCAATGGTGGAGATCAGATCCACCAGTTCACCCAGTCGTCCCGGTTCCAGTTGGGCAGCGCCAAACCGCTTATCCAACTTACCCCGCAGTGTTGGATTCTCGTTCTCGATGGCAACCAGTGCCTTATCGATCAGTTGCCCAATGTCAGGTTGCTTTGCCCGGGCCCGCAGCGATTCCCAGCGAGCATCAGCAGGAACCCAGAACACATTCTCCTGGGTGTAGTAGTCACGATCTTCCAGTGCTTCCTGGTGATCGGCAGGGTCATCGCCGATGTAGTTGTCAGAGTCAGGGTCGCTGACCATCAGCCGCACCTTGCTTTGCTGGGCGGCAAAGGTGTCGGAGATGAATTTGAGAAAGATCAATCCCAGAACCAAGTGCTTGTATTCCGCCGCATCCATCTGGGCACGCAGTTTGTCGGCACTCGCCCAGAGCACGGCCTTGAAATCCTTGGCCGGTGCTTCTTTCTTGGCCCTGCCTCGACCCCGCTTGGGCGCTGGTTCGTCGTCTGACCTCAGCGATGCCAGCAGGTCATCGAGACCGCCCAGGTCTTCTCCCAGGTTCTCGTCGTCGGTCTCCAGGGTGGGAAAGGTCGCTGAGTCGGTCAAGTCGCTGAGTCGGCCAAAGGGATGGTTCTCTTACCCCTATTCTGCCCTCTAGGACTGGGTTCTGCCGGTTATGCAGTCCCTGCATTGTTGATGGTGTTTTCGTAGCGACGCAACGATTGCCGCCCTAGGGCGTTCGCGGCTCCTTCGCCCAGATCTTCTCCAGGGACTTGCGGAAGGCGCCCTCGCTCAGCGGTTTGGCCAGTTCCCGCTTCCAAAAGACGCTGCCGATCCACCAAATCTGAACACCGCCAAAGATCAGGGCGACCAGACCTAGTTGGATGTAGCCCCAGTTCAAGCTTTCCATTGCCCTTGTTAATCCATATCAAAAAGGCGGCACCCAGATTCGAACTGGGGATAAAGGATTTGCAATCCTCTGCCTTACCACTTGGCCATGCCGCCGCCTGGGAGCAAACTCCCAACTGCGGATCGTATCAGCCATGGCATGCCCCACCGACTCCTGGTCCTGAGCAACGGTCATGGGGAAGATCTGATCGCCCTGCAGGTGATGCGGGCCCTCAAGGCGCGCCAGCCCGGTCTGCAACTGCTGGTGATGCCATTGGTGGGCGTCGGCTCCGCCTTTGACGCCGCCGAGCGCCAGGGGTTGCTGCAGCGCTACGGCCCCCGCCGCCCCCTGCCCAGCGGCGGCTTCAGCAACCAGAGCGTCTCCGGCCTGCTGCAAGACCTGGGCGCCGGCCTGGTCCAGCTGAGCTGGCGCCAATGGCGCCTGGTGCGTCGCTGGGGCCGGGGAGGGAACCCCGTACTGGCGGTCGGCGACCTGCTGCCCCTGCTGCTGGCCTGGGCCGGAGGCGGCCCCTACGGCTTTGTCGGCACCCCAAAAAGTGATTACACCTGGCGCTCGCCGCCACCGGCCGGTTGGGGGTCCAGCCCCCTGGCCGACGCCTACCACCGCAGCAAGGGCAGCGAATGGGACCCCTGGGAATGGGCCCTGATGGGCCGGCCCCGTTGCCGCCTGGTGGCCGTGCGCGATGCGCTCACGGCCAGGGGCCTGCGGGGCCACCGGGTGCGGGCCACCGCCCCGGGCAACCCGATGATGGATGGTTTCAGCGCCTTCCCCCCGTGCCCCGCCTGGCTGCACGGCCAGCGGCGGCTGTTGCTGTTGCCCGGTAGTCGGGCGCCAGAAGCCCTGCGCAACTTGGAGCGGCTGCTGGGGGCCCTACCCCATGGCCCCAGTGGGGACCTGCCGGCCGGCTTGGCGGGGCAAGCCCTCACGGTGTTGGTGGCCCTGGGGTCCTTCCCCAGCCCCCAGCAGTTGGCACCGCTGCTGCAGGGCGCAGGCT
>JBIIJV010000203.1:0-5281 GCA_044233545.1 Cyanobium sp. | reverse complement strand
CCTGAATGGAATGCAGCCATTCAGCGGTACAGCCCCCCTGGGCGCCCGCATTCATCACAACGGCCCCGCCAACGGTGCCTGGGATCCCCACCGCCCATTCGAGGCCATGCAGCCCCTGGCGAGCCACTTTGCGGGCCAGGGTTGGAATCGCTTCTCCCGCCCAGGCTTCCACCCAGCCCTCCCGGGGATCCAGCTGGCTGCCCTGGAGACGCCGCTGGCAAAGGGTGAGGCCTGGCAGGCCACCATCGCTGACCAAAAGGTTTGATCCGGCGCCGATGCAACGTATGGGCAAGCTTCTCTCCTGAGCCCAGCGCACCAGGGCCACAAGGGAGTCCTGGTCTGACGGTTCGGCAAACCATTGGGCCGGGCCGCCGACGCGCCAGGTGGTGAAGTCCTTCAGATCAACCGCCTCATGCAGGTCGGCAGGGGGGGGCTCGGTCGGCAATTCAGGCCACCAGGGCGGGGGCCGCGCCGGGGTCTCCCTGGGCTGCCAATCGATCCCAGAGGCTGTTCACATCACCCGCCCCCATGGCCAGTACAAGATCGCCGGGGCGGGTGCGGTGAACCACCTGTTCAGTCAGTTGGTCGAGGCTGTCGGCTACCAGCACCTCCAGTTGGGGCGCGAGCCGCCGCACCGCCGCACCCATGGCCTGGCTGGAAATGCCGAGGATTGGATCTTCGCCGGCGGCGTAGAGGGGGGCCACAACCACGAGATCGGCGCTGCAGAGAGCGATCGAAAATTCTTCGAGAAACTGGGCCGTGCGGCTATAGCGGTGTGGTTGGAAAATGGCGACCAAGCGTTGGGGTGGTGCTGGCAAGGGGCTGCGACCGCTGTTCACCATCAGCCGAGCCATCGCCAGGGTGGCGCTTACTTCGCTGGGATGGTGGGCGTAGTCATCGACCACGATCCGCTCTTGCCATAGCCCGCGGCAATCAAAACGACGACCGGGGGGTCGCACCTGGGCGATGGCCTGTTGCAATTCGGCAAAGGAAACCCCTTCCAAACGGCAAGCAGCCAGTGCGGCGGTGGCGTTGTTGAGGTTGTGGCGACCTGGGAGCGGCAGCTCAAAGAGGCCAACGGGCTGTCCGTCCTCATAAAACTGTGCCACGGTGCCATCCCCGTGTTCTTCAACGGCAATGGCGGCAAACGAGGTCTGCTCCTGACTTTGGGTTGACCACCAGTGATCGGCTTCGAAATGTTCCCTCAGGATCGGGCAGTCCTTGTTGGCCAAAACCTGCTCCGATCCCGCCGCGAAATGCTTGAGGGTCTCGATTAGGGCGTTGAGATCGGGGTAATGGTCGGTGTGATCAAGTTCCAGGTTGGTGATCACACCGAGATGGGCCTTGAATTTGACGAGAGAGCCATCGGATTCGTCGGCTTCGGCTACTAGCAGCCGACCTTCTCCATGGCGGGCATTGCTGCCAAAGGCGGGCACGATGCCGCCGATCACGGCGGTGGGGTCCCGCTGGGTGGCGGCCAACAGGGTGGCGATCAAGGTGCTGGTGGTGGTCTTGCCGTGGCTACCCGCCACGGCGATCGAGGGTTGACTGCTGATCAACGCCGCCAGTACATCGGATCGGTGCACGACCGTCCAGCCCCGTTGGCGGGCTTCCAATAATTCGGGGTTGTTTTTAGGAACTGCTGAACTGATGACCACCACCGGATTGGCAGCGCCGGCTTGCTGGAGAGCGTTGATCGTTTCAGCCGACTGGCTAAGGAAGATCTGAACGCCGCACTGGCGCAACCCTTCCATCACCGGCGAGCAGCGGCGATCGGAGCCACTGACTTGGAAGCCCCGCTTGGCCAGGATGCCGGCGAGGGCAGACATGCCGATGCCTCCGACTCCAATGAAGTGGAGAGGCTGTTGGCGATCGAGCAGCAGGGCCAAGTGCACCTCCGGGTCGAGCCGAAAATAAGCTGGCGACGACACCCTTCCTTTTACTGGTTGCTTCTGTTTCTCGCCAGCCTTGACCTGCGGTTGATGGCGAGGCGGCGGGCTGAGCCGGGGCTGCCGATCGGTTTGAGAGGAAGTGCGGAGATCCGGTCTGTAGGATCTGCACCCGAAACGCCCTAGCCAGCGGTTTTTCCGCCCTCCCAGCCATGACCCTGCGCGTAGCGATCAACGGATTCGGCCGCATTGGCCGCAACTTCATGCGTTGCTGGCTCAGCCGAGGCCTGGATACGGGCATCGAGGTGGTGGGTCTTAACGACACCTCCGATCCGAGGACGAACTCCCACCTGCTCCAATACGACACAATGTTGGGCCACATCCGCAATGCGGAAGTGAGCTATACCGACGACACGATCGTTGTCAATGGCAAGCACATCAAGTGCTTCTCGGATCGCAATCCCCTCAACCTGCCTTGGAAGGAGTGGGGCGTTGATCTTGTGATCGAGGCTACCGGTGTTTTTATCGATCAAAAGGGTGCCGGCAAGCACATTGAGGCGGGCGCTAAAAAAGTGTTGATCACAGCTCCCGGCAAGGGCGAGGGCGTTGGTACCTTCGTCGTCGGCGTCAATGCTGATCAATATCGACATGAAGATTTCGATATCATCAGCAACGCCAGCTGCACCACCAATTGCATGGCGCCCCTTGTCAAGGTGCTGGATCAATCCCTTGGCATCGTCAAGGGCATGATGACCACCACCCACAGCTATACGGGCGATCAGCGCATTCTGGATGCTTCCCACCGCGACCTGCGCCGGGCCCGCGCTGCCGCTGTCAACATTGTGCCAACCAGCACCGGTGCCGCCACCGCCGTGGCGCTCGTCTATCCGCCGATGAAGGGCAAGCTCAATGGCATCGCCCTGCGGGTGCCCACCCCCAACGTTTCGGTGGTGGATATGGTGCTGGAAGTGAGCCGCCCCACCACCAAGGAGGAGGTGAACAACATCTTCAAAGAGTCCTCCCAAAACGGCATGAAGGGCATCATTAAGTATTGTGACCTTCCCCTCGTGTCGACCGACCACGCCGGCACCGATGAATCCACGATTGTTGATGCCGACCTCACCTTGGTGATGGATGGCACCATGGTCAAGGTGATCTCCTGGTACGACAACGAGTGGGGCTATAGCCAGCGGGTTGTCGATCTCGCCGAAGTAGTCGCCAAGAACTGGAAGTGAACTAAGGGGGCAGTCCCCCTTAGGCGCTTGGCGGCCGCCCAGCCCACTTGCGTTGAGGGTGCGGCTGGCTGCGGCTAACCTTCACTGCCGGTGATCAGCTACTGGCGAGAGCTCCAGGGATCGTGGCGGTGATGCGGGTCTTCCTCAGCCATTCCTGCCGCGACAAGCCCGCTGTTGAGTCTCTGGCGCGCTTTCTGCGCCAGCGGGGAATCGACGCCTGGTTCGACCAGTGGGAGATCAGCCCGGGCGACGACATCATTGCCCGCATGAACGAAGGCCTGGAGCAGGCCGATGCCGGGCTGATCGTGTTTTCGGCCCAGTCGCTGCAAAGCCCGTGGGTCAATGCGGAGGTAAGCAGCCTCACCTACGAGCGGATCAAGAACGGCCAGCCGCTGCTGCCGGTGCAGGTTGGAGACGACGCCTACGTCCCGCCTTTGCTCCGGCCCCTCTGTCGCCTGGGCATCGAGGACCACGAGGGCATCGCCGCCGCCCTGCTGCAGCGGCGCGCCGGCCCGCCGCCTTTGGGCTCGCCGCCCTCGGGGCGCCAGGAGCGGGTGCGGTTGGGGCTGCAGCGCCGCAGTGATGGGGGCGTGGCGGTGCAGGCGAGGGTTGGCGAACGGGGACTGTTCGAAGCGGAGCACCCCCAGCTGCCTGCAGCGGTGCGCGAGGGGCGCCGGGCGTTTCTGCGGGGCTTCGGGGCCGGCGCCCGCGATTGGGCCAGCGGCGGCCGGGCCAGCGTGGAGGCGGAGCTGCTGGCCCTGGGTCAGGCCCTGGCGGCCTTCTGCCTGCCGGCGGCTGCCGCCGAAGCCCTGGTGCAGCTGCTGGATGGCGCCGCCCTGGGCACCACTGTGCTGGTGGAGATCGAGGCGGCGGATCCGGAGTTGCTGGGGCTGCCGTTTGAGGCCCTGCGGCTGCCGGATGGGCGGCTGCTGGCGATCCAGCCGCCGGTGGTGCTGCGGCGTCGCTTGCCCGCCCCGCCCTCGCCAGCGCCGGCCCCGCTGGCGGGGCCACTGAAGGTGCTGGTGGCGGTGGGTGCCCCGGATGAGGGTTTCAGCAGCTCGGCGGTGCTCGATCACGAGCGCGAGCTTCAGAACATCCTCGATGCGGTGGAGCCTGCCCAGCGGCTCGACAACGTGGCCGTCAAAATTCTGGAGGTGGGGCACCCCGAGCAGATCGCTGCCGCGATTGCCGTCGATGCCTATCACGTGTTGCACCTGAGTTGCCATGGCACCCCGGGCAGCCTGGAGCTTGAGGATGAACTCGGCGGCGCCGTGCTCACCACAGCGGAAGATCTGGTGGCCCCGTTGCGGGCGCTCGGGCGGCCCCTCCCGCTGGTGGTGCTCAACAGCTGCCATGGCGGCGTGGAGGTCGGCGCCACGGCCAGCCTGGCCCAGGCCTTGATCCAGGCCGGCATCCCCAGTGTGGTGGCGATGCAGACCACGGTGAGCGACCGCTATGCCAGCGAGCTGGCCCGCTGCTTCTATCGCGAGCTCAGCCGCCGCGAACCGGTGCTGGCGGGTCGAGCCCTGGCGGCGGCGCGGCGTGAGTTGGAGGCGGAGCGGCAGAGGCGCTTGGCCCAGGGCGCCCCGGGCGCCGAAATCCTGCCGGAGGCGGCCACCGCGGCCCTGTACGGCGCCGGCGAGGAGCAGCCCCTGGCCGATTTCGGGCTCGACAAGCAACCGCTGCGCCAGCCACCGGTGCGCCAGTTGCTGGGGCCGGTGCCCCAGCTGGCGATCGGCGACCTGGTGGGGCGGCGCCGGGAGCTGCGCACCTGTTTGCGGCGCCTGCGCGACGCCAAGGCGCCCGGCGGTGTGCTGCTGAGCGGCATCGGCGGGGTGGGCAAGAGCAGTGTGGCGGGCCGTCTGATGCAGCGGCTGGCGGAAGAGGGCTGGGTGATCGCCAGCCACAGCGGTCGTTTCGACCTGCGGGCGATCGGCCTGGAGCTGGGCTTGGCGTTGCAGCAGGGGGGCCGCCCGAGCACCCGGCCGCTGGCCGATCTGTTGCTGCGTGACAACCTCGACGAGCGGCTGCGGCCGCGGCTGGTGCAGCAACTGCTCCAACAGGAGTCCCTGCTGCTGGTGCTCGACGACTTCGAGCAGAACCTGAGCACCGGTGGCGAAGCCTTCCTCGATCCCGATACGGCCAGCGCCCTGGAGC
>JBIIJV010000202.1:0-5286 GCA_044233545.1 Cyanobium sp. | reverse complement strand
ACAGGCGTCTGGCGGAACACCCCCAGGGCGCCCTCTCCGTAGGCGTAGCTGCCGTCGTAGTTCGCCCAGCTGGAATCGATGGTGTCACCCCAATGAAAGGGTGTGCTGGTTCCGGCCCTGCAGGCCGCCTCCCAGCAGCTCTCGCTGGGCAGGCTGAGCTGGGGGGAGGCGTCACCAAGTTCGCCCAGCAACCAGCGGTTGAGTCGCCGAATCCAAGCCTGGCAATCGTTCCAGCTGACGGAATCCACGGGCAAGGAACCTGGCTGGGCAAAGCGGGGCCAAAGTCCATGGGCCATGGCGGCGGAGGGGGTTGGGTTGAGTTCCGGTTCCGAATCCTCCGGTTCGAGGCGAGCAACGGCCGCCCATTGTTGGTGGGTGATGGGAAAGCGGCCCAGACCAAAGGCTGCCAAGGCAACGCTGCGCAAGGCTTCGACATCGCAGTCGGCGCATTCGGGAAAGGCTCCGTAGTCGTCATGGCCCGCTTCGCTGACCCGGGAACCGAGTTGGTAGGTGCCGCCGGGAATCTCCACAAGCTCAAGGTTTTGGCCCTCGGGCAGGGGCAGCCGCCAGACCTTCACTTTCACAATGGTTGTGGTGACGGCCCCATGGCCCTGGGTCAGGGTGACCATGGGCACCGGGAGGCCTGCGGCACGGCCCCAAACCGGAAGCTGGCTGGCAGCCCGCAGCGATGAAGCCCTGCTGGCCCCCTGGGCCAGGGGCAACAGGGCCTCGATCGTTTCGCGCTTGCTTTCTTTTTGGAGCGCCGCTTGTTCCATCAGGTCGATGAGGGTTGCTTCGATTTCATGGGCCCTGGTGTTGGCGGCATCCAGCAGGCCCAGGGCCTCACAGGCGGCTCGCCTGATTCCTGGCTGGGCGGCAACGTCCTTGACCACCCTGAGCAGGGCTTCGACCGCCGGTGGGGTACCGAGCATGCCCAGCAGGGTGGCCGCATCTTGGCGCTCCGTTTGCGGCAACTCCTGGTTGTCAACCATCTGGGCCAGGCGTGTGCTGGCCACCAGCTGGACTGCCCGCCGACTGCTGGGGGGTGTATTTGGTGCCGCCATGGCGGCCAGCTTCCTGATGGCGTCATGCCGCTCGCTGTCCACGGGAACAGCGAGCTCCCACATCCATTTATGGGCCCGCTGTTCTTCGAGGCGGGTGCGTTCTTCTTCCGGATCCAGATCGGCGATGGGCCCCAGACGATCGGGGAGTTCCTGGGGAATCAGGCCAGCTCTTTCATTGGGTTTGAGACGATCGTTGCAGGCATCACGAAGGGCAAGGACAAAGCCCCGCATGCCTTCTTTTTCTCTGCTGGAGCGCCGCTCCAGATCCTGCAGAAAGGGAAGCCAATCTTGCCCTGATTCGAAGAGGTCCCGTTGGCGCATGGCCGCCAAGTATTCGGAAAGCGGATCAAGGGGAAAGCAGAATTGATCCAGATCGGCACCTGGATTTTGTAGTAATCTCTGCTCCAGTAGATAGTTGATCAGGGTTTGGCGTTGGCGCCTACTGGCCAGGCCCATGCCATCGGGCGGTGCCGCGCTGAGGGCTTGGTCGGCCCAATCATCCGAAAAAGCTAAGGGTTGATAAAGCGGCCGACCTTCGGGGCCTTGCTTGTGACTTGCGAGCGCGAGGATCTGCAGGCTCTTTTGCACCACTTTTGGCGTGATTTCCAAGCCGGCCCGAAGTCGCTGGGCGGCATCGATTTTGCGATCGAGTCGGTTGACATAGCCCAGCATCAGCTCGGGCACTGAGCCCGCCAACAAGCCATGGCCCTGCTCCCGTTTGGCGATCACGTCGTCGATGAACATTTGGGCCAGCATCACGGAGATCGGCTTGTCGGCGACGATGCGGCGCAATTGATTCTGGGCTGGCACGAGTTCATTGTCATTGAGGCGATTGTCGAGGCCCAGATTGGTGAGGTATTCGAGAAAAAAGGATTGCAAGCGGTCTGTGGCTATCTGTAAAGGGGTGATCTGCGTGATGGGTCTTTCGCGGAAGCCCTCCAAGCCACTACGGCGGGTGGTGAGAATCAGCAGACCCGCTGGCATGGTTTCTCGCACCCGTTGGCGAGCCACTTCGGGGAGTTCCGAGAAATGATCCACAATCGGCAGTACCCGTTTTTGACGTAGCAGGGCTGCCACCAGTTCCGGTTCCAGTTGGGCGCTGCCAGTGCTCTGCTCCAGCCAAAGGCAAACCCGGTCACTCACGGTTTCATTTTCTGCCAAGCCTCGGTCGATCAGAACGGGCAGCCGTTTGATCCCCCCCAGCAGACCCTCAAGGGCCCAGAAAGCGATGCGAACGGCCAGGCTGGTTTTGCCCGAGCCGCCTTCGGCCGCGATCAGGAGCATGTGGGCCTCGGAGCCGGCGACAGTGTGCTCGAGGTCGGCGGGTTCGAGCAGCAGTTGCTTGGGTTTCTCGCCGGGCACCTCCAGGCGCAGGTTCAGGGGCACATGGATCCGGCGTTCGGCCACGACGGGCAACTTGGTGAAGGCAGCGGCAAGGGGCTCGAAATGGGCTGCCAGCCAGGCATCGACTTCGGCTGGCCCGTAACTGGGAGCTGGGGGCGCCTCCTGCTGCCCCTGGCGGGGGGGTGGATTGGCGGCGAGCCGGACGATGGCCTGCTCGAACAGTTCTGGACCGCTGGCGCCGCCGCCGGGTTCGTCGACGCAGAGCATCGGGGTGCAAAGGCTGCCAACCCTCTCCTTGAAGCGATCGAGGGCCTGCTGGGCCTCGGGATCGCGCTCAAAGGCGTTCTTGAGATCACTGGTGAATTCGAGAAAAAAGGCCCTGATCGGCTTGCCGGCTTCCAGGGCGGCCTCAAACTCCAGTTCGGTGATCGAGAGGCCACTGCCGTCTTGGGCCAGGGAGCCATAGCGATAGGAAAGCAGCAGGATGTAGTGATCGGAGCTGCGAACGTCGTTTTGGCAGGTGGTGACGACAGGATCACTGGAGCCGCTGTAGCTGTCTCGATAGGCGTGGCCGGCTCGAGTGATCAGCTCCTTGACACGTTCCCTTTCTTTGACCAGCCCGAGATAGGGGCTGGAAATGTAAAAGCTATGGCTTTCGCTTTGGTTTGCGGGTTTTCCCTGTCGCGCGGGAGCCATGCCAATTAAAAGCGATAATTCAATTTGGCGTAAAGGCCATTGCCGAGAAGCCAGTTATTCCAGACGTCGTCATTATTCTCGGTTGAAAAATGATCCACCCAGCCGATTTCCGTAATCCAGTGTTGTCCCGCCAGCCAACGCACAAGCACACCTCCCGCACCCACATTATCGGAGAAACGGTCGCTGAAACCTTGGCCTTGCAGTGTAGTGCTGACCCCGCCAACGCCGATGAACGGCACCAGTTGAAGCGCCTGGTTGCGTCGGCTCCAGAAGGTCCAGCCAAGTTCGGCGCTACCCAGCCAGCCGTTGTCACCACTGATCAGCTGTCCGGGCAAGCCGCGCAGGCCCACATCGGCACCGAGGCTGAAACGCATGGGATCCGTGAGCTTGTGGAGGGCCACCTGACCGCCGCCCCGCAGGTTGAGCTGCCATTTGGGCAGGAAACTCCAGCCCAGGGAAAGAAAAGTGCCCACGGCGTTGGCTTTGCCGGGCACGATATCGCTGTAGGCGAGTTCCTTGAGTTGCTGGGTGGGGGTGGCGGCGGAGAGGCCCTGGAGGCCATAAAGTTGGCCGGACCAATACAGATTCGAACCAGACCCGGAGCCATTGAGTTCGAACCTGAGGTAGCCGTTGCTGGGTTGGCGCAGCCTTTCGGGCAGGAAGCCTGGCAGGTCCTCGCCGTTGAGCTGGTTGGTGGATTGGTTGCCGCTGTAGGCCAGGGCCGCGCTCCAGCGTTGGCTGAGGGTTTCGCGCAGCAGCCATTCGATCTGTCCCAAGCCTTGCCATTGGGTGGTGGAAAAACCGTTGCCGGGTGCGGGCAACTCGATCGATTTGCGCCAGCTTGACCCGAAGGCGCCGCTGAGATTGACGCTTTCACCCAAGGGGTAGGTGTAGCTAAAGGAACCGGAGGCCTGCCCCAGCTGGGGGGTGTCGCTGCCATCCAGTTCGCCGAAAAAGAGCAGGCTGTCGCCCTGGCGCAGCAGCGAAGGACGCAAGAGGGTGGCGGTGCCGCGGGCTTGGCCGCTGCCGACACTGCCGTCGTTGCGCAGATTGAGGTCTCCCTGCCAAGCCGGTGAGGCCCTTTCCACTTTGACCACCAGCACGGCCTGGCTGGTGTCGCTGCCAAGGCGGGTGAGCTGGCTGCGCACGGATGCAATCTCGGGGCGCCTCTGCAGCAGCTGCAGCGTGCGTTCCAGCGAGGGAAGGTGCAGGCTGGAGCCAAGGGTTGGCGCCAGCCAGCGCCGCACCTTGGCGTTGAGGCGTGGGTCTGGGCCCTGCACCCGCAGCTCAACGACTTTTCCTTGCACAACCTGCAGACGGGCCGGGGGCGGATCCGCGAACACGAATACCCTCGTGTTGACGTAGCCATCAAGGACCAGCCGCGAGGTGAGGGCGGCGGCGCAGGCCCGCAGTTTTTCGGCCTCGGGGCTGATCAAGCTGCAGGGCTGCAGGATGGCGGCCAGCTGCTGGGGCGTGTAGGGAACCGGGCCTGCGACGGCCGGCAGCTTGCCGAGATCGACGGGGCCGCTGGGCTGCAAGGACGGCGGTGGCTGACCCGGTGGGCTCGCCTCAATCGGTGCTTCCAGAATGGGGGCTGCGGGCTGGTTGGGCCGCCGTTGCGGTTGTTCCAGAGCCGGGGTCGGCAGCCGCACAGGACTGTTCTGGAGGGGGGGGGCCACCAGCTGGGCCAGCAGGAATGGCAAGCAAGATGGTTGGCAATGACAAATGATGTTATTGCTGCGTTATCGGTGTCAAGCCTGGCGATGCCAGGGGAGGAACCGCTGAAGGATTGGGAAGATGGCTCGTAGAGAGCATGATTTGGCGGCGGCGGCCGAGCTGGACGATTGGTGGCTGTCCTCGGCCCATCTTTCTTGGTGTTCGGCGCCCCTCTCCTGGTGCCGACTTGGGGCATCATTGGCAGAGCAAATCTGCCTACAAGCGTCAAGCCCATGTCCCGCCGCCGCCGCCACGAGCTTGCTGGTGCAGGCCAGGTCAGATCCCTGGCAGGGGAGGCCTGGATTCAGCCGGTGGTGGCCGCCGGTTCGCTGCTGGCCCTGTTGCTGGCCCCTGCGGCCAGGGCGGGTGAAGTTTCCGCCACCCAGGGCCCTTTGGATCTGGGCACCAGGGTGAACGGCGTGGCGGGCGGCCGCTGCCAGGGGGGCCAATGCGAGGTGACTGGCGG
>JBIIJV010000028.1:0-20203 GCA_044233545.1 Cyanobium sp. | reverse complement strand
TGGCCATCGCGCAGCAATACCAACTATATGTTGTCGAGGATGCCGCCCACGCCACGATGGCGACCTACAAAGGCCGGGCGCTCGGTGCAATCGGCCATCTCGGTTGCTTCAGCTTCCATGAAACCAAAAACTACACATCTGGTGGTGAAGGTGGCGCAACGCTGATCAATGACCCAGACATGATTGAACGAGCAGAGATAATTCGGGATAAAGGTACAAATCGTAGCCAATTCTTCAGAGGGCTAGCGGACAAATACAATTGGCGTGACATAGGCTCAAGTTATTTAATGTCCGACCTGCAAGCGGCTTATCTCTGGGCCCAGCTGGATGAAGCTGATAAGATTAAAAATAAGCGACTGGAGTTGTGGCAAAATTATTACGAAGCCTTTGCCCACCTAGCTGATCGCGGCCGTGTAGAACTCCCATGCATTCCCATAGATTGCGCTCATTGCGCCCATATGTTTTATCTCAAATTGCGTGATAAGCGAGATCGCTGCGCCTTTATGGCATATCTAAAAGAAGCTGAGATTCTATCCGTTTTCCATTATATACCCTTGCACAGTAGTCCAGCCGGCAAAAAATTTGGCCGTTTTCACGGCGAAGATATTTTTACCACTCAAGAAAGTGAGCGACTGGTTCGCTTGCCCCTATTCTTCAATCTAATATCAGTTAATCAGCGTACGGTAATCAATACTGTGTTGAGCTATTTTGGCTGATTTCTCCCTCGCCAAGGCTTCGGCATGGACCACCGCATCAACAATTATAAAAATTGCGGCTGGCTTATTAATCGTAAAAATGCTCGCCCATACATTTGGGCCTGCCGGTGTTGGTCTTGCCGGAAATTTTCGCCAGATGGTCACCGTCCTCGGGCTGCTGGCAGGTGCGGGTATTTTTAACGGCGTTACAAAATACGTTGCTCAATATCAAGAAAGTCCAGCGCAACTCAAAATCGTGATAGGGACTTCGGCGGCAATAGTTCTGAGCTTTTCTACTCTTTTTGGTATTCTGCTTATTGTTGGTGCTCAGCCAATCAGTGTCGCACTTTTTGGACAGAGTGACTATCAGCTTTTGGTGCGTCTTGTCGCCCTGGTTCAGATGGGTATTGCCTGGTCCAACCTGTCGCTTGCGATCATCAAAGGTTTTCGTGATGCACGAGCTACCGCATTGGCACTAATTATTGCCAGCTTAATGGGTATTGTTTCTTATTTTACCTGCAGCCAGTTGGCCGGATATCAGGGCGCATTGCTGGGAATGGCATTATTCCCTGCAATGCTAGTTGTGCCAGCAGGTATTTTACTATTGAAGCGAGATGATATTCTAATTCATTACTTAGTTCCACGCTGGGATAGACGCATTTCTGCAAGTCTAGGGAAGTACACCCTAATGGCACTCATTACTTCTTGCACCATTCCCGTCGCCTATGTACTAATGAGAAAGCTGCTGGCTTCCAACTATGGCTGGGATGAGGTGGGCATCTGGCAAGGTGTAAGTAGTATATCCGACGCCTATTTGCAATTTATCACCGCCGCGCTTAGCGTCTATTTACTACCAACCCTCACACGCTTGACGAACAAGCGGGATCTGGTTCGTGAAGTGATTCAAACGCTTAGATTTGTCTTGCCGCTGGTGGCTATAACTGGCTTCGCATTATGGTTGTTACGGGATTTGGCGATCACTTTTCTTTTCTCGAATAGTTTCTATCGGATGCGAGACTTGTTTGCTTGGCAGTTAACGGGAGATGTTCTAAAAGCGGGGTCTTATATCTTTGGTTATTTAGTCATTGCGCGTGAGTCCCTTCGTCTTTATGTCTTAACCGAGCTGTTTCAGTTCGCATTATTAACCTCTATATCTAGCTGGTTGATTCCAATTCACGGCGCCTTGGGCGCTGCCCAGGCCTATTTGGTTGCCTACAATATTTACTTCGCTATCTGTTGTGGCGCTTTCCTTATTTACCGTAGAAGTTTATGACGAACCTGCTACATGTTCTGGGATCTGATATCCCGCACCACAATGAGACGTTATTACGTTTCTTTAATGATGTACTTGCCAAATCCAACCCCGACGCATGTCAGTTTATGGTGGTTTCTAAGGATCCTTTGATCTCATTATCGTTTCCGTCTCTTAATATTACGCAGTTTTCTTCAAGAAAAGCTGTTGCAAGAGCGGTGGTCAAATTAGCCTGCTCAAATCGCCAACAACGCTTTTTCTTTCACGGTCAATTTAATAACTACTTGTGGCTAGCGCTATTGTGTGGCAGCCTTAAATCTGAACAGATGAATTGGCACATATGGGGTGCTGATCTTTATGAAACTCCTCGCAACCTTACCGCACGGCTCTTCTATCTCTTGCGTCGCTTGGCCCAGGGCCGGGTTGGTAGAATTTTTGCAACCCGCGGTGATCTGAATTATTTCTATAAGCAGCATCCGGGTATCCCAGGCGAACTGCTTTATTTTCCGACAAGAATGTACCAAGCGGCAGAGTTGTTAACTACTCATTCTAACCATGGGGATATGTTGACTCTGCTTGTTGGCAATTCGGGCGATCGTAGCAATGAGCATTGTCTCGCATTGCACGAAATTCATAAGCAATTTGGTGACCAAGTTCGCGTTGTTGTTCCGATGGGATATCCGAGCAACAATGAATCGTATATTGCTGAAGTTTGTCGGTTCGGAAGATCCTTGTTCAGCGTTGACAATTTTCTAGTTTTAAGAGATAAACTCAATTTCAATGACTATCTAAAGCTTCTTGCCAAGTGTGATCTAGGTTATTTCTTATTTAATCGACAGCAGGGCATCGGCACTCTCTGTTTGCTGATTCAAATGGGCATACCATGTGTATTAAGCCGTGCAAACCCGTTTTGGCAGGATATGCTGGAACAGAATGTACCCATACGCTTTACGGATGATCCACTTAATGAAAATATCGTGCGTGAACTAAAGTATCAGATGGGCCTGCTTGATAAGCAAGCTATCGCCTTTTTTAATCCAAACTATATAAACGCTTGGCGTAAAGGGCTGGTTGTGGCAGCGGGGGGGATCCCGTGAATTTGATTGATTTTTGCGGCCTCCTCCTTCTTTGGATTTTGTCTATTTCTTTCATTGGTTCTTTAACCTATCTAGATTTCCGTATTCACCGTTTTAATTTTCATATCTATTTTTCGTTTGTCTACCTCCTGACATTCTTGCTGGGTTTTCCTTTTACCATCGCTCTTGTCTTTCGCTTTGGCGCTACTGTCGCTCCAGTAAATATCATATTACAGTTTTTTCTCGCGATAAATTGTTTTTATGCCATTTACTATCTAACCTATAAGCAACAATTTTACCCAGGCAGGCTATTTCGAGCACCCCGTCTTACGTTCTCCATGAACCGTATTGAAACCCAGCTGATGTGGATCATGCTGGCCAGTGTCGCTTTCGTCTGTGTTGGTATCTTTTTTGCCCACAATGGCTTTTTACTGTTTAAACTCGATTCTTATCGAAAAATATTTTCAAAAGAAGTCTATGGATATGCGCTTAAGCGTTTTTTCTACTTTTTTATACCTGCCATGCTGATAGTCTACTTCCAGAAGCAGACCCGTACCGCCTGGCTTGGCTTCTTATTTAGTACCACTGCTTTTGGTCTCTTAACTTATGTCATAATTGGTGGCACGCGTGCCAACTTAATTATTGGCTTTGCAATCTTTCTTTTCATTGGAATAATCCGCGGGTGGATATCGCTTAGGATGTTTGCAGCGGCTGGTGGTCTCGGAATTGTTGTGATGTATGGCTTGGCCTTAAGGCGCTATGGTTTAAATGTCAGTGGCAGCGAGGCAATACACTCATTTCTATATTTAACGCGCGATACATTTTCGCCATGGGAGAATTTGGCATTGTTGCTTCAGAATTACAGCGCCATTCAGTTTCAGGGTCTTGACCCAATCCTGAGAGATTTTTATGTTTTTATTCCAACTTGGCTTTGGCCCGAGCGCCCCTCCTTGATTTGGAATACTGCTAATTACTTCACTTGGAATGTTCTAAACAACCATTCTGGCCTTGCAACTTCGCCCACCTTACTTGGCTCGTTGCTGGTGATGGGTGGAGTAGGGTTTATTCCACTTGGAGCAATTACGGTAGGTTTTATTGTTAAGGGTTTTGATTGGCTTTATTCCATCGCTGAAATGGACCGCAATCGCTACAGCGCGGCTGTTCTATATGGCTATTGTTTTGGTGCGATCTTTAATTTTATCATTTTGGTTCGCGATGGATTCGATGCATTTGTCTCTCGCATGGTGTTTTTCACACTCGTGTTTGGGCTATGCTTATGGCTGGCAAAGTTTCTTTACAGCAGCCATCTCTTTAGGCGCCTCAAGTCCACACTGATTGATTTTGGAGTGCTACCAAGAAGAGGTTAAATATTCTAAAGATACACTTGCGTTGTTACTGTATTATGTTGCTGCAGTTTGATAGTGGCAGTTAAGGATTGGGCCAGATTTTCCAGAGGTATTGGAATATCTTGATCTGACGTTTTAGGCGGCTAGGCTGAAAAAGCAAGCGATAGAGCCATTCAAGTCCGAGGTTTTGAGTGACTATCGGTGCACGTTTCACGTGACCTGTGAATACATCATAGGTGCCACCCACACCCATATAGAGCGCATTGGGGTGAATCTTTCTGCACTCTCGCATCAGTACTTCCTGACGAGGTGATCCCATCGCCACCGTAACAATTGCTGCCCCGCTGCCCCGGATACGCTCAAACAGTTCCTGCTGCTGCTCAGGTTTGAAATACCCATCTTGAATGCCGACAATGTTTACATTCCATTTCTGGCGAAGCTTTGCTTCGGTTTGCCTAAGAACTGCTGGCTTGCTTCCAATAAGAAATATCGGTGTCTTTTCCTTGCCTGCGCGTTGCATGAGGGCTTCCCACAGGTCAGCCCCTGCGACTCGACTAATAAAAGACTTGGGATATTTTTTGCGAATTGTACACACTAAGCTTATGCCGTCGGCATAGTTATACTCGGCCTCTTCTATGATATTTCGTATTTCTGACTTGCGCTCGGCACTTAAGGCCTTTTCTGCATTGATCGCAATGAGCATGCCTGCGCGAGGTGAGCCAGCTGCATAGAGGTATTCAACTGCGTGTCGTAAATCCCGCCATCCTATAAGGTTAAAGCCGCGAATTGTATAGGAAGGTGCGTCCACTGATTCATGGATTCGGGTTGGACAAAGATGTGGGATGATCTCGCCATGGACTTCCTGGGGATGAATTGATGGCTCCATCGAAGTGAAACTCTTGGGTTATAATAGCCACCTGAGTGGTGGTTTCTAGGCTTGAAAGCGCAAGCTACATTGGTCAGGTCAACAGTATGGACTCGCCCAATTAAGCCCTCAAGTCGGTTTCTTGCCCAGCAAGCGCAGCCAATCTGGCTTAAGGCGGCATGGACTATTGAGAAAAGGCATTTATACCCGGAAAATTTTATCAGAGGGCGACATGATCACGATACGTAGGCTCTATCCGGCTTAGGTCTTGTCCACCGAGAGTAGGGCTTCGTCACTGCTGTGGGGCCTGGTGCCACACAGCCGGAACAAGCCAGACCTTTTGCAGGGCCAGTCCAAAGGATTGTCAAGATTCTTTTGCACCTGGCCAAGTCTGTAGAAAAGCCGGGGCCATTAGGTCGGCACCAGGCTGGTGGATTCCCAGACCCAGACTGACATTCAGAAAAAAGCACAAAAAATTGGCCTGGACGCTAGGCCCAGGCCAACATCACTGCCTATGTGGCTCGCCTTAACCGAGGTATTCCTTTTTGAGTCCCTGAAGACGGGCGATCACATCGTCGCGCTTTTCGCTGGTGGTGAGGTTCTTCCAGCCCCAATTGCCAACAATCACCAGACCCAGCAGTTCGAGCAGGCCCGGCACGATCGGCAGCAGGTTGATGGTGTCGAGCACCCCCTTGATCAACACCTGGGCAAAGATCACCGCCAAAAGAATGCCGGCGATCTTGCCGAATTTGCCGATCTGGGACCAATCGACCTGGTCGAGAGTTTCGTTAACTTTGCCCACCACTCCGTTGAAGCGTTGGTTGAAATCGAAATCCCCATCGCCCTCGCCGGGAGTGACAGCGTCAATCCCCGCGTCGACAGCGTTTTGGAGCTTTTCTTTGATTTGGTTGAGTTCGGTTTCGGTGTCGCTCATCTGGCGCGGCCCGTTGCGTAGGTAGGGTCCAAGTTACGGTAGCGGGGTGGACCAATTCTGGCCAGAGGCAATTGTCATCCATCGTCAGAAGCTGACGGTTCTGGAGCGGCTGCTGCGGGCTCCCGCCCCCCAGGAGGGCTGCGCCTTGGTGCTGGCTGAGCGTGTTTCTGCCAGTTACGCAGCGGGCAGCGGCTCCACCTGGCGGCTTCAGCGCCTCTGGCCCTGCCTCAATGTCTGGCAGCCGCAGGCGGAGCGCCGACGCCGTTTTGGCATCGATCCGCGGGAGCAACTGCACGCCCAGGTCTGGGCCCGGGCCCGGGGGTGGCAGGTGCTGGGCTCGGCCCACAGCCACCCGGGCGGCCCAGCCGTGCCATCGGCCACCGACCGCAGTCTCTGCTTTGCCCCCACCTTGATGGTGATCCTGGGCGGCAGCCGAGTCCCGGGACCGGAGCCTTGGCTCGATCCCGGCGATCTGGGCTGCTGGTGGCTGGCCGAAACCGGAGCGCCGCGGGCGCTGCCATGGACAATGGAGTATTGACGCGACGCCGGACCCGCAGCGCCCGTCCATCCGCTTACTTGCCATGCTTCCTCCCGACATCAGCGGTGTTCAGCTCAGCCCCGATGAGGTGGCCCGTTTCTCCAGGCACCTGATCCTGCCGGAGGTGGGCATGGAGGGGCAGAAGCGTCTCAAGGCGGCCTCGGTGCTGTGTGTGGGCACCGGCGGCCTGGGTTCGCCCCTATTGCTCTACCTGGCCGCCGCGGGCGTGGGCCGCCTGGGCATCGTCGATTTCGATGTGGTCGACCACAGCAACCTGCAGCGCCAGGTGATCCATGGCACCAGCTGGGTGGGCAAACCCAAGATCGAATCGGCCAAGGCCCGCATCCTGGAGATCAATCCCCACTGCCAGGTCGATCTCTACGACACGGCCCTGACCAGCGAAAACGCCCTGGAAATCATCCGGCCCTACGACCTCGTCTGCGACGGCACCGACAATTTCCCCACCCGCTACCTGGTCAACGACGCCTGCGTGCTGTTGGGCAAACCCAATGTTTATGGCTCGATCTTCCGTTTTGAGGGCCAGGCCACGGTCTTCAACCTCAACCCGGAGAGCCCCAATTACCGCGATCTCTTCCCCGAGCCACCACCGCCGGGCATGGTGCCCTCCTGCGCTGAAGGCGGGGTGGTGGGCGTGCTGCCCGGCATCATCGGCGTGATCCAGGCCACCGAAGCGGTCAAGATCATCACCGGCATCGGCACCACCCTCAGTGGCCGCCTGTTGTTGTTAGATGCCCTGCAGATGAAATTCCGGGAGCTGAAGCTGCGCCCCAGCCCCGAGCGGCCCGTGATCGACCATCTGATTGACTATCAGCAATTTTGCGGGGTGGGTGGCACCGCTCCGGGTCAGGAGGAAGCCGGCAGCGTGGCAAGCATCAGCGTCACCGAACTCAAGCAACGCCTGGATAGCGACCCGGACAACCTGGTGCTTCTTGATGTTCGCAATCCCCCCGAGGCCGCCATCGCCGTCATCCCCGGTGCGGTGCTGATCCCCCTCGATCGCATCGAAAGCGGCGAGGCGGTCGAAGAGGTGCGGCGGCTGGCCGAGGGCAAGACCCTCTATGTGCACTGCAAGCTCGGTGGGCGGTCGGCCAAGGCCCTGATCGCCCTGGCCCGCCACGGCATCGACGGTGTCAATGTGACTGGCGGCATCAACGCCTGGAGCGAGGAGGTGGACCCCTCCGTGCCTCGCTATTGAGCCTCGCTATTGAGCAGCATTCCACGCCGATACCAATGACAAAGCTCGTTCAATCCGGGCTTTTTTTTATGTTTGTTCGCCAGCAAGCTAATCATTGATCAGTGCAGCTGATCGGCCTGATCAGAGCTGCTGGTTTGCTGCTTACGCCCAGAGCACCCAGCAGCCGTCAATTGTTAATAAGGTTCGCCAATCCATTCATAAATATCCCCACGATGCCTGCGCCACAGAAGCGCCCCCTGGGCGGCTGCGACGCACTCAGTCAGCACCTGCGCGCCATGGGCCGCGTTGCGCTGCTCACTGCTGAAGAAGAGATCAAGTTGGCCCGGCTGGTGCAGGCCGGCCGCCAGGCCCGCGAGGTGGCCGCTGAAATGAAGCTCCGTGCAGGCGGGGTGAATCCCAGCCTGCAGGCCTGGGCCCTGGAGGCCGGTGTGGGCGTGCCCCAACTGCAGCGCTGCCTGCGTCAGGCCGACCAGGCCCGCAGTCGCATGGTGCTCGCCAATCTGCGCCTGGTGGTGAGCATGGCCCGCCGTTACCAGCACACCCCTGGGGAGCTGGAAGACCTGATCCAGGAGGGCACGATCGGGCTGATCCGGGCGGTGGAACGCTTTGACCCCAGCCGGGGTTACCGCTTTTCCACCTACGCCACCTGGTGGATCCGCGACGGCATCGGCAGCGCACTGGTGGCCAGGGGTCGGGCCATTCGCCTGCCGGCCACGATGGTCGACCAGCTCCATCGGCTGCGTCAGGCGCAGCAGGCCCTCAGCCACCAGCTGGGCCGCGACCCGAGTCTGGAGGAGCTGGCCGCGGCAACCGGCCTCAAGCCCCTCGACATCCGCGAGGCGCTCTTCAGGGCCCAGGAGCCCCTCAGCCTTGATGGCCATCACCCCCATGAACAGGAGCTTCACCTGCTCGACAGCCTGGCCTGTCAGATCAGTCGACCGCAGGAGCAGGTGGCCGCAACCCTGATGCGTCAGGACATCCAGCGACTTCTGCACCAGCTGCCGGTGCAGGAAGCTGAACTGCTGCGGCTGCGTTACGGGATCGGGGAGATCGAACCCCTCAGCCTCTGTGCCGTGGCCCGGGAAATGGGAATCACGCGGGATACGGCCCGCGGTCTGGAGCGCCGAGCAACTGCTTCGATCCGCCGGCTCTCGAACGAGTATCTCGATTACCTCCAGGCCTGAAAGAGAGGGGGATGGCGAAGCAGATGAGCTGGCCCGCGTTAGGGCATGGACTCAGGCCGGTTGTTTGGCGGCCTGCTCTTCGCCCAGGCTTGGCTCAGACGGGATCACCAGCCGCAGTAACACAGGCGCCAGGAAGGTGGTGCCGATCACCATCAGCAGGAAGACGGCCACGATCAGCCCCTCGCGGTTGGCGGGATCAAACGGGTTGAGCACCGACAGGTCCATGCTCGTGCCGATCAGCACGAAGAACACCGTGGCGAACAGAGCCACCAGGGGCTTCACGGCGGCGTCGATGTCGTGGGTGTGCTTGGAGGCACTCAGAATCAGGCCGGCAGCGAAGGCCCCCAGGGCAGCCTCCAGGCCAATGGCCTGGGCGGCGAAGCAGCAGACGGTGAGCACCAGAAAACTGGCCACCGCCACATCACCGGGAGCCTTGAGCCGGTCCACCACCCAGTCGAAGGCTGGTGCGGCTTTGCGACTGAGCACCAGGGCCACCGCCACGAAGGCCACGGCCGCCAGGCAAAGCCTGATCAGCGGCCCGAAACTGAAGGCACCGTCGCCCACCACTGCCACCACCACCGCCAGGATCACGATGCCGAGGATGTCGTCGAGCACGGCGGCGCCGATCACGATCTGCCCCTCCTTGCGCTTCAACCACTTCAGCTCGCCGAACACGCTGGCGGTGATGCCGATCGAGGTAGCCGTCATCGCCGCCCCAGCGAACACCGCTGGAATCAGCGGCACATGGAACAGGTAATAGAGGCCGGCGGTGCCGAGGGCAAACGGCAGCACCACACCGGCAACCGCCACCGTGCCGGCCTGCACGCCCACCGCCACCAGCTCATCGAGATCGCTTTCCAGACCGGTGAGAAACAGCAGGGCGAACAGGCCCAGCTGGGACACGGCCTGCAGGCTGGGGAAGGTTTCCTTGTACACCTCGCTCACCGCCTCCGGCGCGATGCCGGCCAGGGATCCCACCAGCGACGTGACGCCGGCAGCCAGCTGGGCCTGGGTGTCCGGGGGCACGATCAGGTGCAGGCCCGACACGCCGATCAGCACGCCTGCCACCAATTCACCCAGGATGGTGGGCAGCTGCAGGCGCACGAGCAGCTCGGCGATGGCGCGCGCCACCAGGAAGATCACCACGAAGCGGCCCACCTGGATCAGGGTTTCCGCCACTTCAAGCTGGTGGGGGCTGATCTCGAACAAGGGGGCGATTGCCAGCAGCGATGCGGGAGGGGGAAGCATGCAGCCTCATGGAAGGTGGCGTGGATATAGGCACAAAAACCTGCCGGCTGGGGCCCCACTCCAGCAGCGCCCAGTCACCCTCATCGACGACCGGAGGAGATTCCGGCAACCACTGACCCAGTTGCAGGGAATCGCACCTAAGGTTCCGCGCCAACCATTTGCTGTAGCGATGACAACCTCATCGGAGCCCCACGGACGCCCGGGTCTGAAGGTGCTGAATCACATCAGCACCAACAACATCAAGGGAGATCTCTTCGGCGGCGTCACCGCTGCGGTCATTGCCCTGCCGATGGCCCTCGCCTTCGGTGTGGCCTCCGGGGCCGGCGCCGCCGCCGGGCTCTGGGGTGCCGTGCTGGTGGGACTGTTTGCCGCTCTGTTCGGCGGTACCCCCTCCCTGATTTCCGAGCCCACCGGGCCGATGACGGTGGTGATGACCGCCGTCATCGCCAGCCTGACCGCCGCCGATCCGGAGAACGGCCTGGCCATGGCTTTCACCGTGGTGATGCTCGCGGGTGTGTTCCAGATCGCCTTCGGCTTCCTGAAGCTGGGCCGCTACGTCACCCAGATGCCCTACACGGTGATCTCGGGCTTCATGAGCGGCATCGGCATCATCCTGATCATCCTGCAGCTGGGTCCCTTCCTCGGTCAGGCCATCCCCAAGGGCGGCGTGATCGGCACCCTCAACGCCCTGCCCCAGCTAATCCAGAACGCACGCCTGCCCGAGGTTGGTCTGGCTCTGATCACCCTGGCCATCCTCTGGTTCACCCCGGGGGCGATCAAAAAAATCGCTCCACCCCAGTTGATTGCCCTGATTGCAGGCACGGTGCTCTCCCTCACCCTGCTCAGCGGTGACGGTGGTGGCGAGGAGATTCGCCGCATCGGCGAAATCGCCTCGGGCTTCCCCAAGCTGCGCATGCCCTACTTCGAGCTGGGACAAGCGAGCAAAATGCTGATTGATGCCGCCGTGCTCGGCATGCTCGGCTGCATCGATGCCTTGCTCACCGCAGTGGTGGCCGACAGCATCACCCGTACAGAGCACGATTCCAACAAGGAACTGATCGGCCAAGGCCTCGGCAACATCGCGTCCGGCCTGTTCGGTGGCATCGCCGGTGCCGGCGCCACCATGGGCACGGTGGTGAACATCCAGGCCGGCGGCCGCAGCGCCCTCTCGGGCATCAGCCGGGCCGTGATCCTGATGGTGGTGATCCTGGCCTTCGCCGGCGTGGCGGCCCAGATTCCCCAGGCCGTGCTTGCCGGCATCGCGCTCAAGGTGGGTGTCGACATCGTCGACTGGGGCTTCCTCAAGCGCGCGCACCGCATCTCGATCAGCGGCGCCCTGATCATGTATCTGGTGATCGCGCTCACCGTGCTGGTGGATTTGATCGCCGCCGTCGGCATCGGCGTGTTCATCGCCAACATCCTCACCATCGACAAGATGAGCGCCCTGCAAAGCAAGAGCGTTAAGTCGATCAGCACCGGTGATGGTGATCTGCTGCTCCCTGATGACGAGAAGGCCCTGCTTGATCAGGGCAAGGGCCAGGTGCTGCTGTTCCAGCTCAACGGCGCCATGATCTTCGGGGTGGCGAAAGCCATCGCCCGCGAGCACAACGCCATCGGCGATGTGAAGGCGGTGGTGTTTGACCTCAGCGAGGTGTCGCACCTCGGGGTAACCGCCGCCCTGGCCGTGGAAAACGCCGTGGAAGAGGCGATCGAGAAAGGGCGTGAGGTATTTGTGGTGGGCGCCACCGGCACGACTCAGCGCCGCTTGGAGAAGCTCGGCCTCTATAAAAAGCTGGACCCTGAGCGCACAAGTCTCAGCCGTCGCGACGCCCTGCAGCGCGCGGTCGCAGCCTTAGGTTGACGCCCAAATCCCAACCCAGAGGACTCGGCCCAGAGGACTCGGCCAGGACGGGTCCTTTTTTTCTTTGGTGAGACCCCATGGATCAGTTCAGCGACAAACGTTTCCTCTCCATCGTGCATGGCTATGAAAGGCTACTGGCGAAACTTCTAGCCCTACTTTTAGCCGTGGTGATCGGCTTTGCCGTCATCGAACTGGTGGTTGAATCCAGCGTCAAAATCGCTCGATTCGAGACGAATTGGTTTGAGGGAGGACTCATCCAGCTTCTTGATCGGCTGCTGATGATTTTTATCGCTCTGGAAGTGCTGCAAAACGTGACCGCCTATCTGCGCGATCAGGTTGTACAAATCGAACTGGTGCTGCTCACGGCCATGACGGCCGTAGCCAGAAAAGTGATTGTGCTACCACCAGGCACCGAAAGCAAACCCCAACTCATGGCCGGTTTTGGGGTGATTGTGGTAGGCATTGCCGCGGCCTATTGGCTGGTCAAACGAGCCAGGAATGACCAGCAATCAGCCTGATCCATGGCCAACGGAAGTCGGGAATGCGCTCAGTAATCCACGCCCCGCTTGAGATCGACGCCCCGTTCGGCGTAGTGCTTGTGGCACACCATCTCGGAGTGGACGCTGGCTAGATCGAAGTAGGCGGGGCGGCTCTTGCAGCGGCCGGTGATGATCACCTCGGTTTCTGCTGGTTTGCGCAGCAGCGTCTGCACGATCGGCTCCACCGGCAGCAGCTCCAGATCCACCGTTGGATTTAGTTCGTCGAGAATGACGGTTTTGTAGAGACCACTGGCGATGGCGGCGCGGGCGATTTCCCAGGCCCGCTCCGCTTCCACATAATCAATCGGCTGTTGTTGACCGCGCCAGACAATTGCATCTCGGCCAGAGCGCAGGTGGTCCACCAGGTGGGGATAACTTTCGCGCAAGGCGGCAATCGCCGCATCCTCGGTGTAGCCGCTGCCGCCTTTTAGCCACTGCAGAATCAGCACCCGATGGCTCTTGTCCAGGCTGATGCCGCGGCCGATGGCCTGCAGGGCCTTGCCGAGGGCGCTGGTGCTCTTGCCCTTGCCATCACCGGTGTAGATCTCGATGCCATCCAGGCCCTCGCCGAAGGCATCAGCGGCGGGCAGCCGGCGCCGGTGGGCCCGCATCTCCGAATGCAGATCGGCCAGTTGCACCAAGGCTGGCGGTGCCCCCCTGCCCGTGCAGATCACCTCCATGCCGGTGGGTTTGGCGGCGAGGGTGCGTACCACCTCAGCCGTGTCCAGCAGGCCAAGGGCCAGCACTGGATTGAGTTCGTCGAGCACCACCACGGAATAGAGGTTGCTGGCGATGGCGCCTTTGGCGATGTCCCAGCCCCGTTGGGCCTCCTGGCGATCGAAGGCGGTGGCCTGCTCGGCATTGAAGTAGTCCCCCCGGCCGGTGCGCACCTGGTCGATCAGGTGGGGAAAGCCTTGCTGCAGCGCTTCGATGGCGCCGTCTTCGTCGTAGGAGCGACCGGGACCTTTGAGAAAGCGAAGCAGGAGAACGCGGGTTCGCTGCTGCTCGCAGATCCCCAGGCCGATGGTGCGCAGCACCACCCCCAGGGCCGCCTGGCTTTTGCCCTTGCCATCGCCGTCATAAAGATGCAACTGGCCCCGCTGGCGCTCATCGCTACCTGCCGCCGTGCGGATGCCGATGCCCCGGCCCGTGCCCCGCTGGGGCATGCGGGTAACGGCTTGGGCGCCTGTTGTGCTGCCCTTGCCAGGGGACGACAGGGGACCTGAAGTAGGTAGAGCAGCCGCTGAAAGGGGGTTAGGCGGGTTCATCGAGGTGCGGTTCGAAGGCCAGGCTACCGGGATTTCCGCACCCCAGACCCCTGATCCTTGCCAGGATGGCGGCCATGGTCCCAGCTTCAGCCTTCACACTGCTCGAATCACTGCCTCCGCAGCTGGAGGGGGCCTTAGCCGCCCTGCGCCAGCAGCTGGTGGGTCTGGGCAGGGTGGTGGTGGCCTACTCGGGCGGCGTCGATAGCGCTTTAGTGGCGGCCCTGGCCGCCGAAGTCCTCGGCGATCGCGCCCTGGCGATTACGGGCGTATCGGCCGCGCTGGCCCCCCATCTGCTGGAGGAAGCCCGCGCCCAGGCGCTCTGGCTCGGGATCCGGCACCTGGAACAGCCCACCGCCGAGCTGGCCGATCCGGCTTACACCAGCAACCCAGAGGACCGTTGCTATGCCTGCAAACGGGAGCTGCATAGCTTGCTGACACCCATCGCCGCCGCCGCTGGCGGGGCCCGGGTGCTGGATGGCGTCAACCTCGATGATTTAGGCGACCACCGGCCCGGCCTGAGGGCGGCCCGGGAGTACGGCGTGCTGTCCCCCTTGGCCGAAGTCGGTCTGGATAAGGCTGGGGTGCGCCAGGTGTCGCGCGCCCTGGGGCTGCCCTGGTGGGACAAACCAGCCCAACCTTGTCTGGCTTCCCGCTTTCCCTATGGCGAGCCGATCTCCGCCGCCCGCCTGCGGCGGGTTGCCGCGGCGGAGGACTGGTTACGGCAGCAGGGCTTCCGGGATCTGCGGGTGCGCAGCCAGGGGGAAACCGCTCGGATAGAACTGGCCCTGGCTTGTCTGCCAGGGGCGTTACAGCGTCTGGTCGCTGACGACTTCCGTCAGGCTCTGGTGCAGGCTTTCGGGGCGCTTGGCTTCAGCGCCGTCGGGCTGGACCTGGAGGGTCTTGTCAGTGGCAAGCTGAATCGAGACCTGAGCTCCAATAAAAAATACGGAGATCCCAAAAAGGGATCCCCGCCAT
The DNA here is from genome assembly GCA_044233545.1 of Cyanobium sp. Lineage (GTDB taxonomy): Bacteria > Cyanobacteriota > Cyanobacteriia > PCC-6307 > Cyanobiaceae > Cyanobium. Next base: position 5,206 of record JBIIJV010000028.1, on the reverse strand, counting down.
TAGATTGAATGAATGGTATTGACCATTCATTCAACTATTTATCGACATCGATACCGTTCAGACCAACGATAACTCAGGTTCTCGTTGACTGAAGGCGACGCTACCGGGGGTTTCCCTGCGGAAACTGGTGAGTTTGTGGCGTCCAGATCCCAGTTCCTTGGCAAGCACATCGCAAGCCTTGTCAGGCATGGTGTGGTCACCACAAGTGAAGACATCTACCGCTGCATAACCCGATTCGGGCCAGGTGTGGATAGAAATGTGGGATTCGGCCAACAGGGCCAAACCAGTCACTCCTTGCGGTTCAAACCGGTGGGTGATGAGATTCAGGAGAGTGGCACCAGCACGTTTCGCTGCTGTCGTGATGGCGTTCCTGAGAAAAGCTTCGTCGTCGAGCTTGGAGGGGTCGCATTCATAAAGCTCGAGAATGCAATGTTTGCCTACCGCATCAGAGATGTTGCTGAGGGGGGCAGGGGAGGCGGAGAAGGCTGGCTTCCATCCCGGGTTCGGGTGGAGGCAGGACAGGCCCTGGTTCATCGAATCGAATCGGACTTCTCTCACCATAGGGCAAAGGTGCAGCTTGAACAGGTGCGGTTTCCCTAGGTCTCGGTTTCGAGCCTGCCGGCCTGCAGGCGCACCACCTGGGCCGTATCCCGCCAGCCAGCGGCAAAGGCCTCCAGGTGGGTGGCACTGACCAGGCATTGGTGGTCTTCCCCCACCGCCGACAGCAGCAACCGCTGGCGCTGCGGATCCAGCTCCGCCAGCACATCATCCAGCAGCAGCAGGGGTGGGGCGCCCACCACCTGCCGCACCAGATCCAGTTCCGCCAGTTTCAGGGCCAACACCAAGGTGCGTTGCTGGCCGGCCGAACCATGGCGGCGGGCAGTCTTGTCCCCCAAAAGCAGTTCGATTTCATCGCGGTGGGGCCCGACGAGACACTGCCCCAGGCGGGCTTCCTCAGGGCGTTGGTCCTGGAGTTGGCGCAGCAGGGCCAGGCGCCATGGTTCTTCGGCATCCAGCTCCAGGGCCCCAGGCTCCATGCGGGTGCCGCTGCGGTAGTGGCAGGTCAGGGGTTCGAGCTCGCCCCCCAGCCGCCCCTGCCACCGCACCGCCAGGGGTTCGAGGCGCCGCAGGGCCCGCTGCCGGCGGCGATGCAGGCGGGTGCCCACCACGGCCATCTGCTCGTCGAAGACATCGAGCAGCGCCTGCTGCTGGGCCAGGGGGGAGCGGCGGCGGAGCAGCTGGCTGCGCTGCCGCAGCAGGCGGCCATAGCGGCTCAGCAAGGCGCCGTACACAGGCTCGAGTTGCAACACCACCCGGTCCAGCCAATGGCGCCGCAGGGAGGGTTCACCGCGCACCAGCTCCAGATCAAGACTGCTGAAACCAACGCAGCGCAGGGGACCGACCAGGTCGATCTGCCGCTCCAGGGTTTTGCCGTTGCGCAGGGCCTGGCGCCCGCCGCTGCGGCGCAAGCGCAGTTCGAGGCTGTCACCGGCTGCGGTCAGGGCCCGCAGCCGGCTGCAGGATTCCCCCTCACGGATCAGGTCGCGATCACTGGCGCTGCGGTGCGAACGCAGGCTGGTCAGCAGTTCGACGCTTTCGAGCAGGTTGGATTTGCCCTGACCATTGGCCCCGATCACCAGCAGCCGCGGGGCCACCAGATCCAGGTCCAGGGCCGGGAAGTTGCGGAACTGCCGCAGTTCCAAACGTTGCAGCCGCATGGGGAGGAAGCGCGGCCAGCAGTTAAAATATTTTCACCGGTCAGCCGCACCCTAGGGGTGGCGATGAAAGCATCAGCACCCCCCTCAGGGTGATTGATTGCTTCCAGGCCTGTTTTGGGCATGTAGCTCAGCTGGATAGAGCATCAGATTCCGGTTCTGAGGGTCGGGGGTTCGAATCCCTCCATGCTCGTTGTTGGTCCTCTCCGCCGGAACGGGGAGGATTTTTCCTTCTTTTCCATTCAGTCTTTTCAATTCAGTTCCCCTCAGCCCCGGTCCTCGGCCAACTTGAGACCCATGGCACGAATGCCACCTGGGTCAATGACAAAACCGGCGCTACGCAGGGCCGTCAGGGCTTCTGGCGGAGCCGCCAGGGAGATGCTGCAACCACCCACCTCCCGTCGCAAGCGGGACAGGGCGGTTTGGATCAGGGCCTGCAAGACCTCTTCCCGCAGGGTTTCGGCCGGATCGGTCAGCAGGTCCCAGAGGTTGGCGTTGAGCGCCTGGTCCGTGGTGGCGCGGATGAAGCCCACCCACTGGCCGTTGGCGTTGTGGACACCGAGATGCCAGGCGCTGCGTTCTAGGACTCGCTGCCAAATGGTTGCTGTACGGGGGAGTTCGCCGCAGGCGCCCAGCAGGTAGTTGAGATCCGCACTGGTTAGATCAGGTACGGAAACGATGGCGTAGCCCTGGGGCAGGCGCGGCAGGGGTGGGGAGCTAGTGCGGAAAGGAATCAAGAGGGATTCGGGCGTCATCCCGTGTTGCGCATGCCAGCCGCGATGCCATTGATGGTGAGCAGGGCACCGCGCAGCAATTCGATGCGGCTGTAGTTGCGATCAGCGCCGCCGCCGGCCTCCTGGCCCTCACTCATGGGGGGTTGGCGGTTCTGGTTGCGCAGGCGCCGCAGCAGCGCCACTTGCAGGAAGCCCAGGGGCACGATGGTGCGGTTGCGCAGATCGACCGAGAGCTGCAGGGCAGGATCGCCGTCTAACAGCCGGGTGTGGTGGCTAATGCGCAACACCAGATCGCGGGTGAGGGTGAATTCGCTGGCAATGGCAGCAAAGATCTGCTCGAAGGCCTCGCGGTTCTCCTCCCTGCCGAGGCTGCGCACGTAGTGCTGGGCCAGGTCAAGATCCACCTTCGAAAGGGTCATTTCCACCTTGGAAATGAGCATGCGAAAGAAAGGCCAGCGTTGATAGAGCAACTGCAGCAGGTCCATTTGTTCGGGATCGGCATCCAACTCGGCCTGCAGGGAATGGCCCACCCCGTACCAGCTGGGCAGCAGGAAACGGCTTTGGGTCCAACCGAACACCCAGGGAATGGCCCGCAGGCTGGATAGATCGCGGGCACCACTCTTACGCCGTGCCGGCCGGCTGGAGATCTCCAGTTTGCTGATTTCCTCGATCGGGGTGACCTGCTGGAAGAAGGCCACCAGATCCGGGTTGTCGTAGACGAGGGCCCGATAGTGGTTGCGAGAGCGCTGGGCCAGCCGCTCCATCAGAGCGTTCCAGTTCGGGGTGGCATCTAAAGGTGTGGTGATCATGCTGTTCTGCAAGACCGCCGTGGTGACCGTTTCCAGGTTGTAAAGGGCCAGCTCCGGCAAGGAGTATTTGGAGGCCAGTACCTCCCCCTGTTCGGTGATCTTGATCCGCCCCTGCACGGTGCCACTGGGCTGGGCCAGGATCGCCTGGTAGGCGGGTCCGCCACCGCGTCCCACCGAGCCACCGCGGCCATGGAAGAGGCGCAGGGCAACCTCGTGCTGGTTGGAGAGCTGTTGCAGGGCAATTTGGGCGCGGTGGATTTCCCAGTTGCTGGCGAGAAAGCCCGAGTCCTTGTTGCTGTCGGAGTAGCCCAGCATCACCTCCTGCAGACGCTGGCCGCCTTCATCTTCCAGCAATTTGCGGTAAAAAGGTTCTTGAAACAGGCGCCCCATCACTTCGGGGGCCCGCTGCAGGTCCTCCACGGTTTCGAAGAGCGGAATCACCAGCAGGCTGGAACGGGGCCTCTGGGGATCCACCAGCCCGGCCTCCTTGGCCAGCAGCAACACCTCCAGCAGATCGGACACCGTGTGACTCATGGAAATCACGTAGGTCCTGCAGATGCGGCTGCCGAATTCCTGTTGCAAACGCTGCAACATCCGGAACACGGCGATAGTTTCAGCGGTGCTTTCGCTCCAGCGGGCCGCTGGAGGAATCAGGGGACGCCGGGTCTGCAGTTCGGCCAGCAGCCAGGTCACCCGCTCGTCTTCTCCCATGTCGCCGTAGGGCTTGGGGAGCTGCAGGTAGCGGGTCAGTTCGTCAATTGCATCACTGTGACGGGTGCTTTCCTGGCGGATATCCAGACTGGCCAGGCTGAAGGCAAAGATATGGACCTGGCTGAGCAGATCTTCGAGGGCTTCACAGTGCAGTCCCGTGACATGGAGACTGTCGCGTATCAGTTCAAGGTCGGCCCGAAAGTCGTCCTCCGAGCCGTAATGGAGTTCTTGGGACCAGGAGTTGGCGGGGGCAATGCTGCCAAGGGCCGTGCTGACACCGCTGTGGCCATCGCCCGGAAATTCCCAGCCACTGCGAGATAGCTGGCGGTTGCGCTCCTGGCTGAGTTCGAGCCGTTCAAGCATGTAGCTGAGTTTGAGCCGGTAGGGCTCAAGGCGATAACGGGCAGCCCGTTCGTCGTAGATTTCAGGAAAGCGAAGTCGGTCCATCTCCAGGGACTCCAGCAACGCCGGTCCCACCTGGCTCCACTGCATGGAGATACTTAGCTGATCGCGTAGTTCGGACACCTCTTTGGTGTAGCGCTCCAGCATTAACTGGCGTTGATAGCAAGCTGCCCGCCAGGTGATCTCCGGTGTCACGGAGGGGTTGCCATCGCGATCTGCCCCCACCCAGGAACCAAAGGTGCAGAAGCTTTCGCGCGGCGGTGTCACATCGGGATAACTGGCGGCCAGGGCCATGCGCAGCCGGGTATGCAGTTGCGGCAGGGCATCGAAGAGCACCTGCTGGAAGTAGTGCAGGGCATAATCCACCTCATCAAGCACAGAGGGCTTGAACTGGTGCAGTTCGTCAGTGCGCCACCAGAGTCGGATCTCCTCCTCCAGTTGCGAGCGCAGTCGTTGCTGTTCATCGGCTCCCAGCGGGCTGTCCAGTTGCAGCTTCTGGATCAGGGCCGCCACCCGCCGCTGCTTGTAGCGCACGGTGTGACGCACGATCTCGGTGGGGTGGGCCGTGAACACAAGACGGATGTCGAGCTGCCGCAGCAGGTCTTCCAGCTGGGCTGGAGGCACGTTGAGGGACCGCAGTCGCTCAAACAGTTGGCGAAACGTGGCCGGGGAACTCTGGGCAGCCAGGGGCGGCAGGAAGGGATCGCTACTGGCGGGGGCAGGGGCGCTGCGCAGGCTTTCTAAATAGCTGTCTTCCTCGATGTGCTGTTCGAGGATGTTGATCAGTTGGAAATACAGGGAGAAGGCACGGGCCGCGGCGATGCCGTCGGCCAGA
>JBIIJV010000027.1:0-20310 GCA_044233545.1 Cyanobium sp. | reverse complement strand
TATGATTCCGCCTGGTGACATTTTAAGATATCGGTTCTTGACAACCGTTGGTTTTCCAATCCTGTTTTTGTAATTAGGCATGGTTTCAATTCGTTACAGAAGGTGAGGCCGCAAGAAACGGATGCATAAAATTTAGCCCAATACAACCTGTACCCAGGTAAAATTCAACATCATTTTAGGAGTTTGCGGAAAAACCACCTGAGAAGCCACGATTTCCCTCCCGAGAGCTGGTGGGTGCTCCTTTGGGGTTGGCCGTTCAGGGACTCAGCGGTCCAGCTGTCCCGTTTGTGGGCGTTTTGCGCCCTGGCGGCTTCCTGACCGTTGGCGGTTGGTCACACCTCTGGACAACCCGCCGTTCATGCCGGCGCCATCGCCGGCTTGAGCAGGTTGCCCAGGCGGATCAGGTTGTAGGCGATCACGTGCAGCCCGAACACCACACTCACCTTGCCAGTGCCGCGGGGCACCAGTCGTGGGGCTGGATGAGGAGCATATGTTTCCTCCAGCTCTTCCCATGGCATCAGGGAGGAGAAGACGACCCAATGGTTGTTCGGGACCAACGTGCCGCCAAAAGGCACATGAAACTCTTCGATTGAGAGCTGCCCAATATGATGATTCCGGTAAATCCGTAGCGTTCAAGAGTTGCTGCAATCGTTGATTGCCAGGTACGAGGCCAGTTTACCGGGTCTCGATCGCTGAAACCAGCTGCGCCGCAGTCGATCTGGCTTTTTCAGGAGACCCGACTTAGAAAGGCACAGAAGAAAGTGGAGCTCAAGGGGTCAATGCCCCTGCCCAACCACTCTGAGCAGGAACGATTGTTTCATTTTCCCTGTTGTCTAATCTGCAGACACCTTTTCACCGAAGACTATGTTGTATAAACGTAGATAGCGCTCTACGACCTCTTCAGGCGTGCCGCCGCTACGCCAGATATCCTTGTCAAAGGCCTCTGCCTCTATTGAGGCTTGGCTCCGAACTCGCATGCAGTCTGGACTGATCTCACCATAAAGAACCTTGCCTGTACGATCGATGAAGAAACAGATGTCAATAAGCTGGAGATTTACTTGTAAGAATCGCTTTTCGATCCACTCAAAAGCAGAGCGGGCCAAACGTTTTGCAGCAACAAGATCATCGATCCATAGAGCTGCGTAGTCATCCGGCAGGGGCTCGTCTGCAAGGCGAGTGCCGTGTTCGTCTTGAAGTGGGTGACGCCAATCGAAACAAACTACTGGATGCTCAAATCGGTCCCATCGTTGAAGCGGTTTTCCACCAAAAGCAGTCGAATATTTTTCACTAAACTGATAACGGTGAATAGGAGATCCAATGTGATACCGTTTGACGCGGATTTCGATATTGCAACTCTCTACAACCTCCTCCGCTAGAAGTGGTCCAACCGATGAATCAACTAGACCTAAAAACGCAGTGGAAAGATGTGTGGTCCCAGGATACGCCGCCATTTGGCGGAACATTTCAGCTGAGAAGTGTGCACGAACTTTATCAGTTCCTACCGCCACTCCGTAGCGGTTATAGGTGTATGAATAGACAGTGGGTAGCATTTTAGCCAGAGCAATTCGAGGCGTAAGGAGGCGGATTTCCTTGCTGTCACCACGTACGAGTAGTGGAAGGGTTTCAAAGTCGAATTGGACTCCGCAGAGGATTTGCTCAATTATGGGGATTCGTAGAGAGTGAAGATCGATGGTAATAAGCTCTGACGAAGGGCCACGTATGAAGATCTTCTCCTGTTCAAGGCACTGCCCTTCAGGCCTAACCTCCAATTGCAACTCCTGGCAGAGGTCCAATACATAGTCGAGAGCCGGCATATTTGAAACAATATGGTCTAGTGTAAGGTATCAAGGGCGTCACTTGCTAGCTTAGGAGCTCTGACAAGCTGGACTCTTTCGTTTAGGGTGGCTAAAACTTTACCGGTCGTCAGTGCCGAGTTTGCCAATGCCTGGGCTGGGTAACCCAATTCTGCCCGCCGTTGCTCTCCAACGGTATCAAACCCAAGCTCCGTCATCATCCATTCCTGTACGCGTTCCTTGGACCATCGCTCACCCAAAGCCCCTAGTGTGCCCTTCGCCACGTTCGCGGGAATCTTGACGAAGTAGTCGTACAGGTTCCGCCTGTCGACCACATCCGCTGTCTCGGGATCACCTATTGCGCGGCTTAGCATTCCAAGTTGCTGCCGTTGCCGTACGACCCCAAAGCTAAGATTCCGAATAAGCAGCCTGCTAACAGGCTTGCGTACCACCGAAGTGGCCCCCCAAAGGCACACGCCATAGTCTGCAAGGTTGTCACCTGATAGACGTTGCATTACTACTAGTTCATCAGGTGAGTAGATGCCCATGTTCATTTCCTTGGCACACCATTTAGGTGATTGTCCTGCCAGTCGACGCAACAGGGCTTCTGGGTCCTCCGTCACCACCAACAAGTCATAGTCTGCAAAGCTCTGACTCGACACGCTGGAACCGTAGGCTATTATTGCGTGTAATCTGGAACCGCACCTATTGCGAAGATCATCGATAAAGCCAAAGCGACCAGCAAATTCTGTTGGGATTGTAGCTTCCGTCATTAACTCTACGTCTCCACCTATTGGTGCGATTAATGCCCATGCCGCCATAAATTGCTTTCGGATCTCAATCAGTCGTTCGACATCGTCAGCTTCGCTGAAGGAGGAAAGTGCACGAACGGTTTCTTGCAAGTCCAGCTCACGTAATTCCTGGACAACGGCAGATTCAGCCAATACACCAGCCTCCCATAGGTGATCATATTTGCTGGCAATCGTTCCCTGTGAGTGCCTTGACTGGATAATCGCTGCTGAAAGAGTTACCCCTGCCAAGAACAACTTTGTTTGAAGCCACAGGTGGGCCAGCTCCCCGTCCTCAGGCGCCTGATCTGGGAAAGTCCAAGTAAGGCGAGATTCCCAGCCACCCCGCTCAGCAGCCACAGCATCAAAGAAACGGGGGTTGAACAACGAAGACCACTGAAGCAGCGAGGGAGAGATAATTCTTGGATTCGGTAGTTTCTCATTCTTAGCCCAATGATGAACATCTACCATTTCATTTGCAGCAGGTTCATGCTCGGACATAAGATATGTAATTGAGTATGAATGGCCCCTCCAAGTTGGTGGGCGCTCCACAACCCGGATGTCATAGCCGAATGCCGGGCAGACGGCTGCTGTTGGGACTTTGCGCGGAGACGGGTTGTTGTTCATGTACAACGGTCCCAAATCATTTTCTTGTAAGTGATTCGCATTGCCTCTACTCGCTGGAAACAACTTGGAACTGAAAAATGCTTGAACAACTCGATGCAAGCTGATGATTTCAATGGAGCCCGGATTGGCGCTGAATATTTACCCCAGAATACCAAGACATTATGGCCGACATGGCATCTCAACCTTTTTTGCTGCTATTGACGTGGCTGATTTTATCACCCAGTGCAAGCTGTGACACCGGCTCGGGGTGCGGTTCCCGCGGGGCCTTGCTGAGGATGTTGGCCTTGGCGGTGGGACTGACGTGAGTCTGAGTGCCAAGGATGGTGAGCTCGTCGTGAAGCCGTCGGTTCCTGCTCGCCTCAGCCTCGACGGTCTCTTGGCAGAGGTATCAGAGAAGATTCTCCATTCCTCCATCGATACCGGATCAGCTGACGGTGCGGAGATCTTGTAGTGATTGCTGAGTATGTCTTGATCGGGGGCACTTGGTTTGGCTTGAATTCACACGGCAGTCAGGAAGTGATCAGGCTGCAAGACGAACTGCTTTGGTGATCTCGCCGAAGGCCTAAAACGCGAAGGTTGGCTTGGCCTTGTTTTGCCCAGTGACATCACGGGACAAGGGCTATCCCTTTGAAGTGGCCATGCCCGAGGGTAGTAGTGTGTTCGGTGTCGTTCTTGCTGATCAAGGGTAGAGCCTTGATTGGCGTGCCAGGAAGGCGAAGCTGATTGGGGACTCCTGAAAAAGCCAAATCCACTGCAGCGCAACTGGTCTCAGCGTTCGATAGGTGTTAAACTGGCCACGAAAAGGGCAATTCACGATTGCTGCAACTTTTAATAACTGCAGATGTACCGTAAACACCATAACGGCCAGCTCGCAATCGAGGAGTTTCATGTGCCTTTTGGCAGGAGATTGGATCCGGAAAATCGCTGGGTGTTGTTCTCCTCGCTGATGCCATGGGAAGAGCTGGAAGAAACATATGCCCCTCAATTCAGTCCCACGACTGGTGCTCCTGCAAAGTCTGTGCGGCTGGCATTTGGTGCGCTGTTCATCAAGCAGCGGCTTGGCTTAAGCGATGAGGAGACCGTTGAGCAGATCCGAGAAAACGCATACATGCAATTCTTTCTTGGCTTTGCTGGTTATTCAACCAAAGCACCATTTGATCCATCGATGATGGTTCATTTTCGCAAGCGATTCTCAGAGGAAGAACTAAACAGGATCAACGAGTTGATCGCCGAACGAGGAAAAGCAATGGTGATTGAGGCTGTGTCGTCACTCCCAGATGATGACAACTCTGGTGATCCAGATGCCAACGCTGGCAACCAGCTATCACTCGACGACCTTGTGAAACCTGCTGATTGGCCAGAGGGCAAGAACTGGGGAACACTCACCATTGATGCTTCTTGTACGCCAGCCGACATCACCTATCCGACTGATCTAAAGTTGTTGAATGAGGCGAGGGAGTCGACCGAACGGATTATTGATGATCTCTGCAAACAGTCATCAGTTGTTAATAAACGCCGCCCAAGATATGATCGTGGAGTAGCACGAGCTAACTTCCTTAATGTCGCCAAACAGAAGAAGCCGCGACGCCGCAAGCTACAAGGAGCAATACGACGTCAACTCGACTATTTGCAGAGGAATCTTGATGCCATCGATGCTCTGATCGCTTCTGGGGCAAGGCTTTCACTCCTAAAGACGCATTGGTGGCAAAAACTTCTTGTGATCAGCGAGCTGCACCGCCAACAAAGCATCTTGCTTAACCTCAAGACACGCAGCATGCCAAACCGAATCGTCAACTTGGTTCAGCGACATGTTCGTCCCATCGTTCGTGGCAAAGCAAGAGCTGCTTGCGAATTCGGTGCAAAGATCAGTGTTTCCGCGAGGAATGGCTTTGCCTTCCTGCACAGAATTAGCTGGAGTCCTTACAATGAATCTGAGGATCTGATTCCACAAGCCAAAAAGTACAAGCAAGAAAACGGTTGCCATCCTGAGAGAATCTGCGCCGATTGAATCTATATCAACACCAAGAATAGAAACTTCTGCACGAGAAACAACATACGGCTTTCTGGCAAGCGATTAGGTAGACCGACCAAGGATCCCGAAATCAATGCTACTCACAAGCAGCAACTGAGCGCTGATCAACGAAAGCGAAACGAAGTGGAAGGATGCTTTGGTTCTGGGAAGCGGAAGTATTCCCTTGATCTGATTATGGCCCGTCTACCGAAAGGTGCAGAAACTTCGATCTCGATGGCATTTGTGGTGATGTGCGCAGAGAAGATCCGGAGGCTACTCCGCCTCTTTTTTGTCATTATCTTTGCCTGGTTTTATACCTGTAAAAGGCCAGGCTGCCTTTGGATGGCCCTCAGGGATTGTTGGCAGCTTGAGGCAGGAGATTTGTTGCTCCCTGTATAGCCAAGCTTGCAAGCTGCCTACCCCCCTGATCCATGGTTGAAATCAAGATGGTTTGCTTCTGGCTTTTTCAGGAGTCCCTGATTGAGCGTGCTGCGTCTGATGTGCTGGAGATGGTTACATCGAGGATTCTGCCCCTGCTTGTTCCCGACAATGCTGCCACTATCTAACACGGCCATTCACCTGACCCGCCACCGAAGAGACACTGCACCCTCAGACCAGCTCTTCTCATAGATCACTGCGGCCAGGTGATGGCCAGCGTTAGCCGAATCTCTGGGGAGGGCGCCGGGCTGGGCGGAATGAATGGATGCGCTCTCACCTGGGTTCTGGCTACAGTGGCGTCCGCTGGGCGGTAAGCATGAATTTCACGTTGGAGTGCGAACAAGAAGTAGACGGTCGTTGGATCGCCGAGGTGCCAGAGCTGCCTGGAGTCCTTGCTTATGGAAGTTCCTCTGCTGATGCGATTGCAAAGGCTGAAGTCTTAGCCCTTCGTGTTATCGCTGATCGGCTTGAAAATGGTGAATCCGAGCCAGTCAGCATCCGGTTTTCCCTTCCACTCTCTGGATGAGCAATTGGCCGTCAGCCAAAGCCAAGAAAGTATTGGCAGCTTTGCACTCCATTGGATGGAAAGTTAAGTGTCAGTCAGGATCTCACAAGACCCTTGAACATGCAGACTATCCGGACTATGTCTTTGCATTCCATGATGGCGAGGAGATTGGCCCCAGGATGTTGTCTCGAATCGCCAAGCACACCGGCCTTGAACCAGGTCATCTGTGATGCTGGCGTAAAATCGGCTAACAATGCCATACACCTGAGCCGCCTCATAATGTTCTTTGCTGACCTTCCTTGCTCTCTGCGGCCAGATGATGGCAAGCGTAGCCCTGGGGTCACGCCTCATAGACCAGACGTCTCGTGGTCTCGATGTCGGCCCGCACGATCGGCTTGCGCAAGGCTGACGTCATCACCAGAACCACGGCCAAGCCAAGCCTGTTGTGCCGCTGCTGCTCCAGACCGAAGTAGGCGGCTGCCAGCACGATGGGCGGTAGTGGGGACGGCAGCAGCGAACCAAAGTCATGCAGTTGTGCCACATGGTGCTGCTGGCAAGCATCAGCAATGGCCGAGAGCTGATGTTTGGAAAGGGTATCGGCCCTGTGCCCTTCTTGTGGCTGCTCATAGTCCCAAACCGCCCCCGTGTTGGGCAACCCCAGATTCACCTCCTCCCCTAGGAAGAGCTCGCCGCTGCTGGATTCGGCGAAATTGAGGAGGGCTCCAGGCATGAAGCTAGATGAGACCGGATGTAGGCCTTTGGCGGGTTCTGCTTCTGTGGCTTTGGCTTTGGCCATGATCAGCGGGTCTCTGCTTCGAGATCGCTCAGGAGCTGGGTGCATTGCTTGAGAAGTGCTGGCAGGTTGTTCTGGATGACGCCCCAGACCAGCCGATCGTTGATGATGGCGTACTCGTGGGTGAGCTGAACGAATCAGGCGGCTGTTGCGGTAATCATCGAGGCTGATGCCAGCAATCGCCTGCTGGATGGCGTGACCAGCCTCGATCACATCGCTGAGAAAGGCCCGAGAATCACGCTTCATAGATCAGCTGTTTTGAGGCCTCGATGTCGCGGCGCACGTAGGGGTTGCGCACGGCATCAGCCATCAGGAGATCCACCGGCTGGCCGGTGATCGAGGCCAGTTGCTGCTCCAGGCCGAAGTAGGCCTGCACGAGTGCGGCCGGTTCGATCGGCTGGAACTCCACGAGCAGATCCAGATCGCTTTCGCCCGGTCGATAGTCGGGCCTCAGCACCGAACCAAAGGCATGCAGCCTGGCCACGCGGTGCTGCTGGCAGGCATCCACGATGGCGGCCAGTTGGGGCTGCGACAGGTGCATGGGAGTTGTGCTCGTCTCGTCGCTGCTCATAACCCCAACCCCATCTGTTGGCTCTTGATGGACCCAGTCTCGCCCGGGTGGGTGGTTTTGGACGGTCGGCCCCGGCGTTTGCCGGTGACAGCGCCGCCAGCACCTCTTCGACGAGGTGATTGTGGCTGCGGCAAGAAACAACGCAGCCCGGCGTGGGCAGCGGGGCTGCGGTGCGTTCTGAAAGCGTGCCCATGCCCCCATCCTGAAGCACGAGTGTGGCTGAGGGAATGGGCCGATCGGCCCAGGCAAAGGCGGTCCATTCAGGCAGCATGGAGCGACTGCAAACATCGCCATGGCGCCACCCCGGCAGCGACCCAGTGGTTTCGGCACCAGTCCAGGCGGCACCTGGGAAATCGGCATGGCCCGGATGCCTTTTTCGTGCCGGGCGATGACGGGCAGACGATCAGGCCGCTGCTCGCCCTGGTGATGGATGGCAGCGGCCCGATCCGGGCCACGGCGATGGGCCACCCCGATCACCCCAGCGAAGCACTGGCAAAGGCCCTGCAGGAGACCATCCACCATCCGCACAGCGGCCTCCAGCCAGGGAATCCGCAGCAGGTGACGGTGCCCAACGCCAGGCTGCTTGAAGAATTGCGTCCCCTGTTGCCGGGCGTGGCGATCGATGAAATACTCCATTAATATTTCATCACTTAGTTGGTTGCTGTCCATGCTTTTTCAATCCATTCCGTGTCTCTGCGCTCGTTCCGCCCCCCGGAATGGATGCATCAAGTTGGCTTGTGCCGCAGCTATCGCAGCAAGTTTTGCCACTCTGGCGGCTCCGGCCTCTCCGGCCTCTGCCGCTTCGCTTCTGTATAGCAATGATTTTGATGCGTTGCCAACGCTGGCCCCTGGGGTAACTGCTGGTGGATTCACAAATGGCGGATTGGAGGCTGCCAACACCTTTGGCTCCTGGACAGGCAATTATTTTGCTAATCGCAGCATGGGTGACCCCGCAGTCGCCTCCGTACTCACCCTTTCAAATTTGCCAGCCCATAGTGCAGTAAATATCAGCTTTATTCTTGGCTTCCTGGAGAGCTGGGATTCAAGCAACCCTTCGCCATGGTCGCCAGACTATCTAAAAATAGAAGTTGATGGTTCCACGATCCTTGATTTGCTCACTATTAGCGGCGCTGTAAATTATGGAGGCGGTACAATTGTGGCCGAATACGTTCAGGCTAATGCACAAATATATTTCTCTGATACATTAATTGATATGGCGCCATCGTCCGCCCTTCTTTCTATTCCCCACAGCGCCAACTCCCTTTCGCTCTCAATTAATGCGTACGGCGCTGGCTGGCAGGGTGGCACTGATGAAGCCTGGGGTCTCGATGCCCTTACAATCACCTATGTGCCGGCTGACAGCCCCAACCCAGTGCCAGGACCATTGCCTTTGCTGGGATTGATTACCACCTTCAAAATCAGCCGCAAGATTCGGCGCCGTCTCACCCTCGCTGGTCCAAGCAAGACCTGAGGCCTTGCAGAAAATCAATGCCGTCGCATTGTGCGGTATCGGGGTCATCCCAGCTCGTCGGCCGAGGCGCCCCGGGTGAAGGAGCTGCTGCTGCATTTGGAGCGGCTGCAGCCCGCCAACCAGCCATACTTGCTGGTGGCCCCATGGCCGCCATTGCCGTGCAGGCCCGGATCACGGTGGACGGCCTGCAGCGGGTGGGGGTTTGCTTTGAGCGGGGCGGCTGGTTGATTGCTGCGAAGCCCAGTCCCCCGCTGCATCGGCCCAGGCAGAACTCTCCTGATCCCGGCGCCTACCGAACAGCCAGCACAAGATTTTGCAAAAGATCTGGTGCACCAGCCCGCCTAAGGTTGGGTGAATCTGCACCTAAAGCGTGGACGCAACACCCCGCGCCGTTTGCTTGCGCCAAATCTGCGGTCCCTGCGATCAGCTCGATCGGCCTGGAGCCCTGGGTGTTTGATTCGCTCCCCGGCTCCAACAGCTCCTTTGCCGATGGCGGCAGCCCGGCCCAGCCCATCATCTCCTAGCTCTCGTTCCTAGCTCCCGATGCTTCTGCCGCCATGGTGATCAAACTCTTCCGCAAGCTGGGTGTGCAATCCAAGGTGCTGGCCATGGTGCTGCTGGCCAGCCTGCTCAGCCTCTTGCTCACCGGCCTGCTGAGCTACAACATCGGCAGCAATGTGGTCGCCACCGCGGTCACGAATCAATTGGTGGGCATGCGCAACAGCCGCGCGGAGGCGTTGAAGGATTACTTCGGCTTCCTCCGCAACCACGTGCTCACAATGAGCGAGGGCTTTCTGGTGATTGATAGCCTCAGGGATTTTCGTGCCGCCTATCCAAAGCTTCAGAACATTGAGCTGAACCCGGAGCAGCGGAAAAAACTCGTTGCCTATTACACCGATGTCTTCATCCCCAAGCTCAAAGAAAATGTAGACGGCGAGCCTGCATTGGCCACCTATCTGCCCCAGAAGGGTGCTGATAGCTTTTTTAGCTATTATTACACAGCAAATAATCCCTACCCCGAGAAACTCGAGCTGCTGGATGATGCTGGTGATGGCAGCGAATACAGCGCTTTCCATCGAAAATACAACAAGCCTTTCCGGCGTCTCGCCGGGGTTTTTGGCTATCGCGATGTTTTCCTTGTCGATATCGATACGGCCAATGTTGTTTACAGCGTTGGAAAGGAGGCGGACATGGGTTCAAACCTCAAGACAGGTGTTTTTGCGGACACGGCTTTGGCCAAGACATTTGACGAGATCCGCAAGTCGCGTGATCCCAATTTCGTATATATCTCGGATATTGAGCACTATAAAGCCAGCTTCGGTGAGCCGGCCTTATTTATCGGCAGCTCCGTGTTTGATGGTGATAAATTTATCGGTGCCCTGATCTATCAGATCAATCCTGAGCAGATCGATCGGGTGATCACCTTCAACAGGAAGTGGGAACAGAAGGGGCTTGGCAAAACTGGTGAGGCTTTTGTGGTGGGTCAGGATTTCAAGTTACGCTCCTCCTTGAGGACGTTTCTGCAAAACCCAGATCAATATTTCCAAACCCTACGTTCTGGCGGAGTTTCGCAAGAGAAGATTGATTGGATCAAGAGGGCCAATAGTCCGGTACTTATTCAAGAGGTAAAAACCGAGGGGGCAAAGCTGTCTCTTGCCGGCAAGACCGGTGAAATGGAGGAGGTCGATTACCGCGGCAAGCGGGTGTTGAAGTCTTTTCAGCCGCTCCGGATTGGCAATCATGAGTGGGGGCTGGTGGTCAAGATTGATAAGGCTGAAGCGCTGCAGGGGGTGCGCCGTCTGCGCGATGCCCTGCTGCTGCTGGGCGCCGTCCTGATCCCCCTGCTCACCCTGATGTCCCTGGCGCTGGCGCGCACTTTCATCCGGCCGATTCAGCGCTTGATGGGTGCCACCAAGCAGATCATTGCCGGCGATAGCGCTGTGCAGGTGAAGGTGGATTCTGCCGATGAATTTGGCGAGCTTTCTAGCTCCTTCAACAGCATGGCCGCCACCCTGCAGCAGCGGGAGGAGGCGATCCGCTCCCAGCTGCAGGAGAACGACCGGCTGCTGCTCAACATCCTGCCGGCCCGCACGGCAGAACGGCTCAAGCAGGGCGAACAGTCGATCACCGAGCAATATCCGAGCGTCAGCGTGCTCTACGCCGATCTCGAAGGCTTCCAGGACCTTTCTTCCGAACTGGAGCCCGACCAGGCGATCGTGGTGCTCAACGAATTGATCGGCGCCTTCGATGATGCCGCTGAACGCTGCGGCGTCGAGAAGTTGCGCAGCACCGGCTCCAACTATCTGGCGGTCTGCGGCCTTTCGGTGCCGCGGATCGACGACGAGAAGCGCACGGTGGAGCTGGCCCTGGCCATGCTGCAGGTGGTGGACCGGCTCAGCGCCAAGCATGGCGTGCGGCTCAGCCTCGATATCGGCATCCACGCCGGTGCCCTGGCGGCCGGGGTGGTGGGCAGTGGCAAGTTCTACTACGACGTCTGGGGCGAAACCGTGACCATCGCCCGGGCCATCCACATCTCCCCCAAGCAGAACGTGATTCAGGTCACCGAGCCGGTGCGGCGGGCCCTCGATGGGCTCTATAGCTTCGAGCCGCTGCCGCCCGTTGAAGTCAAGGGCGAGGGAGTCATCCCCATCTGGGAGCTGACCCGCTTGGATCCCGCCCTGGTTGCTGTTGCTGTGGGAGCCGCGGCATGAACAGTGCGCTCCCATTCGCTGCCGCAGCCGCCAGCTCGGCCGCTGCGCCCGCCAGCGGCGCTGGCGGCGGCGCAACCCTGATCGGGCCGGGCTCCGTGGCGGCGGCAGCCCTCGGGCAGGTCAATCCGTTCTGGGTGTTCGTGCTGGTGCTGGGCTTCCCGCTGCTGATGCTGCTGCTCGGCGAGGCCCTGCGTTGGCTGCAGCGCCATCAACCGGTCTTCGTGGCGCCGCTGGCCATCCTGCGCAACTGGACCCTGCCGTCCCTGGCCTTCTATTTGCTGCTGGTGGCTCTGTTGGCGCGGCCCCGATCGGCCGTGGGGGTGCGGATCAGCGAGACCCTGGTGTGGCTCACCCTGATTCTGGCGGCCCTCTCGCTGCTCAATGTGATCCTGTTTGAGGGGGCACAGCAGGGCAGCTGGCAGGCCAAGGTGCCCAAGCTGTTCCGGGATCTGGGCAGCTTCCTGCTGGTGCTGATCGGCTCGGCGATCGTGCTCTCCAGCGTCTGGGGGGCCGATCTGGGCGGCTTCCTCACCGCCCTGGGGGTGGGTTCGCTGGTGCTGGGTCTGGCCCTGCAGGACAGCCTCGGCAACATCTTTTCCGGCGTGGCCCTGCTGTTCGAGCAGCCGATCAGCATGGGCGACTGGGTGCAGATCGGCGACAGCCTCGGCCAGGTGGTGGAGGTGAACTGGCGCTCGGTGCACCTCAAGACCATGAATGACGATCTGAGGGTGATCCCGAACGCGGAACTCGCCAAGGGCCAATTCATCAACTTCAGCCGTCCCACACCCCTGCATCGAGTGGAGGTTCCGATCTCCTTCTCCTACGACGATCCCCCCAATCGGGTGCGCCAGCTGCTGATTAGCGCGGTGCTGGAAATTCCCGGTGTTCTCAGCACGCCGCCGCCGGATGTGGTGGTGGTGAGTTACGGCGATTTCGCGATCAACTACAAGGTGCAGGTCTTTGCGCCCGATTTCTTGACCGGTGCGGGCATCCAGGATGAGATCAACCGGCGCATCTGGTATCTGGCCAAGCGCCATGGCCTGACGATGCCCTACCCGATGCAGCAGGAGGTTCCCTACGCGTCCACCGCCCCCACGCCCGTTGAGCAGGGTGTGGCCTCGCTGCAGTTCTTAAAGAGCACACCCGGCTTCGCCTCCCTCTCCAGCGAACGGCTGGAGCAGCTGCTGGCCGAGTGCGAGGTCCGCTCCTACGCCACCCATGAGGTGGTGCTGCACCGTCTGATGCCCCTCGATGGCCTCTACCTGATCCTGAGCGGCGAGGCCGAACTGGTGCTGCCCGATGCCGCGGGTCGGCCCTGCAGCCTGGGGGTGCTGCTGCGGGGCGAATGCTTCGGCGAGAAGAGTTCGCTGCTGCATGGCCGCATCGCCGAAACCACCGTGCTCGCCTGCGATGACCTCGAGGTGCTGGTGATCCCCTATGAGCGTCTGCAGGAGGTGCTGGTGGAATCGCCGCGCCTGGCTGCCGATCTGGACGAGGTGATCGAGATCCGCCAGAGGGCCGTGGCCAAGGTGCTGGAGGGGGGGCTGCAGGGTCGGGAATTAGCGGGAACCCCTTTGCCCGAACCTCTCGAAGGCCCGGTGGTCGGTGGGCGAGCCTCTGGGGGCGTGTAGGAATTTTGAAACAACTGAGGCATGTGGATGACGGACCTGCTGCATTCGTTCCGGCGCAGGCCCTACCCAGGCCAGCGCCCTGCCACGAGAAATTGCTCCCTTGTGAACTGGGCCGTCAGGCCTTCAGCAAAACAGATGGCGATCACACCTGCGGCGCTGATCTCCAGGGACCAGTCCTGGAAATCGAATGGCGTGCTTTTGAAGGCATAGGGAGTCATGACCCCCACAACTGGTGCTGTCTCAGGTGAACGGGCCGAGGGCACCTCGAAGGCCTGAATCCGGCGCTCACGCATGGCATCGCCGCAGCGCTGGCTGGCCGCATAACTGCAGGGGTCGGTGATGCCGGCCAGCGCCTCAGCGCTGAGGTGCTGCTGGAGGACCAGACCTCGCTCGGCGGAGATCTGCACCGCGAAGGCCGTTTGCTGGCGTTGAATGCGGGCCCCTACAGGCAGCGGCGAGCCTTGCAACAGTCGCAGGGCATGGAAAGCCCGCTCCGCCATGGCCGTTTCCAACGACCGTGCTGCATAGAACAGATGGCGCTGATGGGCCCGACCGAAGCGCGAACCACTTTCCAGCGGCGGGTAGCGAAACGGAGTGAGCAACAGCCGATGGCAATGGAGGGGCCTCCCCTCCCCCGCCTCCGGCCAATCGCTGGGCATGGGCGGTTTGACGCCTTCGATCAACTGCTCCAGGCGCGCCTGCTCCCTCAGGCCGTCTACCAAGTCGGCGGTGCCGCTCTCGCCTTGATGGTCGGTGATCCGCTGGACGGTCCCAGCCAGGGGGGTAAGGGGAGCCGCGCCGCAATCAGCCGCGTAGGGCATCGAGGTAGTTGGCAACGCGGTTGAGACCTTCGATGCGAAAGAGCAACAGCCGCGGCGGTTGCTCGCCGAGATGGTGGTTGGGCTGCTCCAGCCAGTGGCGCATCAGGGTGTGATCGCCCCCAAAGAGTGAGTGGAGGCTGCGGTACGCACGCAGCAACAGCAGAGCCAGCTCACCTGCCTTGGTTTTGGGATCCAGGCCGGTGCGGTCGATGCTGGTGCGGTGCTTCCCCACCACGGCGCTCAGCTCGTCACGGCTGAGGCCCAGCACCTGGATGGCCCGACCGCAGGCCTCGGCCACCAACTGGGCATCGGTATTGGTGAGCGGCTCCTGGGAGAGCGGGGCGAGCGAGGGAGCCATGGGAGGGCAACGCCAAGTGCGTATGCACGGATTATCCATCAAATCGAGCGAATACGCAATCACCGGCATCGACCGGGCGGTCGATGCCGCCCTGCGGCCAAAGGCGAGCGGATGCCGCGCCAGGCGAGCCCCCACCAGGCAGCCGCTGCGGCTGCGCGATCCGTAGAACATGCCCCTGTACTGACGACTGCCGAAACGGGATCCATGGCGTAGGGGCGGCTTGCTACTTGCCACCATGGCTTCGAGGCGGGCCAGCTGCTCAAGGTTGTCCACCAGCGGCTCCAGGCTGTTGATGCCCTGCTGCTGCACAAGGCGCAGCACTGTGCCCTGCAGGGCCACTTCGGGAGCAGCCGCAACGATGGGGCGCAGGTCCATCGCTCAGATTGGAGCGCGCATGGCGTCGAGGTACTGCACGATTTCAACCAGCCCCTCGGTGCGCAATACCTGCTCGGCCGGCAATCCGCCGGTATGGCGGTTGGCGGTGTGAAACCAGTGGCGCAGCTGGCGGCGATCGTTGCCGACGAGAACCGAGAGGCTGCGGTAGAGGCGGATGAGCAGCAGTGCCAGCTCGCCGGTTTTGGATGCTGGCTCAATGCCCTTGGCGCGGTTCAGCGTCGAGCGGTCTTTCCCCAGCACCCTGGCCAGGGCGGTGCGGCTCAGCTCCAGTTCAGCGGCGGCGCTCAGCACAGCTTGCAGCAGCAGCTGGCCATCGTTGAGCGGTGCCGCCGTTTGAGGGAGCGGAGGAGCACGATCGACGACCGCCATAGCTTTGCTGTATTTGCAACGATGCCAGCCTCAATGATGCGTATGCGCCAGTCGAAGGCGCGTTGCCGGTCGCGCCAGCGCAGGATGCGGCCAAGGCCATGGGGCCGCCGTGGATCGATGCCATCGCCCTAGCCTGCAGCCATGGCGAACCCAGCCCCCACAATCGAAACCGACCTGGAGGCGGTGACGGCCGCCCTGGCCGGGGTTCAACCCAGACCAGGACGTGTGCTGCTGTTTGGCTCCCGGGCGCGGGGGGATGCGCGGCCCGATTCCGACCTCGATCTGCTGGTGGTGATGCCCCAGGCCACGCTCACCCCGCAGGAACGGCAACAGGCGTTGCGTTCGCTGCGGACGGCGCTGCGCCCCCTGCCGTTGTCGGTGGGCGTAGATCTGGTGGTGGTGGGAGAAGAGGATGCCCGGCGTCTGGCTGGCTCCCGCTGGCATGTGGTGGCGCGGGCCCTGCGCGAGGGGAGGGAGCTGCATCTGGGCAGCCTCAGGGGAACCCTGGACCCCGGGACGCTTGCGGAGGAAGACTGGGGTTTTCTGGCGCAACAGACCCTGGAGAAGCTGCTCAAGGCTTTGCTGGTCCTTCACTGCCAGGAGCCACCCCGCAGCCATTCGCTGCAACGGCTGCTGCAGGAGCCTGGCCCGCTATGACGCCGAGCCCACTCCCCTGCCGGCTGAACGCCGGCTGCTGCTTGAGCAGCTTGAGGATTTCCACGCGGAGGTGTGGCAGCGTCTGAGCTGAACCTGTTGTGGATATGGTGTTGCTGAGGAATGAACGAGAACGGTTGACAGAAAGTAAATGCCTTGGATCTTGTGGTTATCGGACCCGCAAACCACGCCTATGCTTGGGGTGGCATTCGTCAAGGAGCACTTCACCGCAATGGTTTTGCGTTAATCCATCCCTATGCTGCAGCGAGGTTCACAGAAAGGGGGGCCGTGCGGGGCGTGGTTCTCGGAACTGGCTAAGAAAAAGTTAGGCCTCTCAAGAGCTATCCCTCTAACACCACTGCTTCATCTGAGACCAAAATGGCCCCGCCGTACACACTCACAGACCACTCAAAAGCCAAAGCCAAGATTCAAACACTGAAAGCGAAGTGGGAGAACTACTCTGGAAATAATCCTAACAAGTTTCAAGCCGACATTGCAGATGCGATGGCTGAGCTACATTCGATAGAGGTTGAACTCAAGAAGTCAGGTAAGCTTGCTCAAACGCTCATCGAAAAGCGAGACGCACTACTTGATGAAGCCTTCCCAAATGCAAGGTCACAGCAAGTCGTGGATTGGCAGGGCAAGAAGTACATGCGACGCTTTTCACCAGTTTCTACGAGTCTGTCAGGCAAAACAGTGAAGGCGTGGAACAAGTACTGGGAAGAGGTAGTTGAATGACCAAGGCGCCAAACCCTTCAAACGAGAGGACTTCACACGGCAAGCCTGGCACCGCTCTCTCATCTCCAGCGTTGGGCCTCTGAGGATTGGTGATGCGAGAGTTTTTTCTGTTCACAGTCATCGCAGGCAGATTCTCTTGGCCGGAACAGCGCTTGTCGCTGCCTATGTCCGTACCTTTTTCCAGTACCATCAATATGGTTGGAACTCCGTCTTAGAATTTCTGACTTCTTGGTTCATTCATTCATTACATAGCTGTCATCGTGTTCATTGTGGTGGCCGGCGCGGTCGCGCAGGTCTATGCCAAGCACTTTTTGGGCGATCAATGGACCTTT
Organism: Cyanobium sp.; assembly: GCA_044233545.1. Taxonomy (GTDB): domain Bacteria; phylum Cyanobacteriota; class Cyanobacteriia; order PCC-6307; family Cyanobiaceae; genus Cyanobium. Next base: position 3,303 of record JBIIJV010000027.1, on the reverse strand, counting down.
AAGGAGCTCACCATAAAAGAGGTCTACGTGTATGCACCACTCTTCGTTCTGGTGGCGGCCGTAATGATGTTTCTAATTGCTCATTGGCCACATACTAGTGGCGATAGGTATGAGTAACAGGGGCCCAACAAGGTGCTTCAGGCCGACATCCATTGCCTTGTGGACTTGATCCGCGCCTGAGCGCCTAAGTTGGATTGAAAGAATCAAGTTTTTTAAGCGGAACTGTCTGGGCGTCATTTTCGATGCAGCTGGATTAAAAGCTGTTGACAATGCAGATGAGCTGGCTGGGGAATCACCACAATCCCTTTATTGGGTGCATAATAGGGTCACGCAACACGAGTTTTACCCATGAGAACCTTTTCTGCAGTCGTTGAACGCTGTCCCAGTACTGGTCTGCTTGTCGGGTATGTACCTGGCTTCCCTGGGGCTCATAGTCAAGCGGAAACTTTTGAAGAACTTCAATCCAACCTTCATGAAGTTATTGAAATGCTTCTAGAAGATGGAGAGCCCAAGCTTGAGTCAGATTTCGTTGGGCTTCAACAGATTTGCATAGCGTCTTGAAGGCATGAGCCAGCTGCCAGTTCTCAAGCCATCTGAGGTGGTTCGAATCCTATTGGGCATGGGTTTCATTGAAGTAAGGCAAAGAGGGTCTCACAAGCAGTTCAGGGATTCGAAAGGCCGTTGTACCACCGTTCCATTTCACCAAGCCAGGGATATCTCACCATCATTGCTCCGACAAATTGCAAAGGATATTGGCATGACAGCAGAGGAATTCATCCGTAGTCAATAAAGATTGGTGAACGCAAGCATGCAAACCAACAATGCCATTCACCAGACCCGTGCCGGATCAGCCTGTGTCAGCACGACTCTTACGCGCGGGTGATGGCAAACGTTCTGCCTCGCCGATCCCCTTGTTGCCGCTCCCCACGGTTTGCCCCGCTACCAGCGCACAGGTCGGTTGATCGCCGCCATTGCGCGCCAGCCCCTGGTCGGTCCAAACCCGCCCAGCGCCGGTGCTGTCGCCAGGCCGGTTGGGCCGGCAGTGCTCCATTTTCCATGAACCGCCTCGGCCTGAGAATGCTGCTGCCGCAGGGCTCCCATGCTCACCCTGCCCCGCACGCACACCCTCACGCCTGCCCAGTTCGCTGAGGTGTGTGCGGCCAACCCGGAGGCGGTGCTTGAGCTCGCTGCCGATGGCACCCTCATCGAGATGACCCCCACCGACGGCAGCACAGGTGCGCGCAACCAAACTCTTGGGGCCTTGCTGTGGATTGCGATCGAGCAGAGCCGCCTACCCCTTAAGCTCTTCGACAGCTCCGCCGGCTTCCTGCTTGCCGATTGCTCCGTACGCAGCCCCGACGCCAGCGTCGTTCGACTAGAGCGCTGGCAGGCATTGAGCGAGGCCGAACGGGATGGATTCCCGCGCCTCTGCCCCGATCTGGTGGTGGAGCTGGCCGCCTACATGGCCAATGGAGCCAGTTTGGGTTGGCTGTTGCTGCCGCAAAGCCGCACGGTGGAGCTGTGGAAGGCAGGGCCAGCCCAAACAGCCCACTCTCCCCTGATGTTCACCGATCCGGCACGGCTGGAGGCGGGCCCCGAGTTTCCGGGCCTGGTGATCGATCCGCGTCGGATCTGGGAGGTCTGAGGCCAATATCAACGGCCGCCCCTACTCCGGGCTAACCGCGGCCCGCTCGGGATGCGCAGCCCTGCCGATCTTGTGTAGCAGCACGAACATGTGATTCGCGGACCCGCAAACCACGGTTACTGTTTTGGTTCCATTACCTGAAACCCTATGCTGCCACTGGGTTCAGTCAAGGGGCCCAAGCGCCTCTTGGCGTGGTTTGCGGAAAGCCTTGAGGGAACTGGGCTTGGTTCTGGGAACCTCCCAATAAAGAGTTGGGCAGAATGGCAAGACCTCCGAAAAGCTGTTACCCTACCTGAAGCGCCATTGATCAAGTGTCTCTAAAAATCCTTGGACTTGCTCAAGACAAGAGAACAGACACTCCAGTCGTATATGCTCAGATTCCAATAAGCGAGTTCCTACCGTTAGTTGGCACAGAGTTTGAAAGTTTTGCAATTCAACGAAGGCGAGAGAAGCATAAAACATACGAAAGAATGAAGAAGGATCTGATTGCTGGAGCACTTCTTCCATCAATAACTCTTGCGGTGAAACCTGAACGTGTAGCGGCTATTCGTCCCTTGCATGCTGCCTCAGACTATCAGCAACTAGCAATTAGCCTAAGCCAGCCAGGCGGCGTGAATATTCTTGATGGGCTGCAGAGAACTTATATCATTAAGGATCTGCAAGACGAAGGGGTCGAGTTAAATGCTGATCAGACCCTTCATCTCGAGTTTTGGCTTGAAGAGAGCATCAATAATTTGGTTTATCGCATTATTGTTCTTAATGCTGGCCAAAAACCAATGAGCATGAGGCATCAGATTGAACTCCTCTTTTCTACATTGAAGCAGAGACTTGAAGACAAGATCACAAGCCTCGAGATTTATAGGGAACGAGATCAGACGCGAAGACGCCGGTCGAGAAAATTCGCGCTTGATCGGCTTGCGTCTGCCTACCAAAGCTATATTACAAGATCTCCCGAGGTTAGCAGGGAGAATGTAGTGGCTCAGCAAATAATTGAAGCAGATGCAATGGATGCATCTGAAGAAGAACTTACCACTGAATTTAATTCCTTCTTACGACTTCTTGCTCGCTACTGCGATCTAGATGATCATGTATGTCGTATATATGTACAGCAAGATGACGAAGGTGACATGCCCACTGGCGCGAACTGGTTTGGAAGTGAGAATGTGCTTCAATCGTTCTTTGCTGCGAATAGCCAATATGCTGTAAGCGAGCTTCAGAAGACACGCTCAGATAAGGCCCTGGACCATCTTCTTTCTACACTTGCAGCCTCATCCCAAGGCGACGACCCTCTTGGCCTGCGTCGCTTACTTGAGATACAACAGGGATTTAATCCGCGAAAGGTAAACATCGGTGCAGCAACGCGAAAGCTTCTAATGAATGGCTTTAAGGAACTCATGAGAAATGAAGGGGAGACTCCCATGGAAGACTGCTGGACATTTGCTGCAGAGTAGAGATGAATGCTCCCGAGATCTGTTCCTTGATTCGTGAGGGCAAATTGCCGGAGCTATCTGAAAGTGATATTCGCGAAGAGAATGGCTATTTAATTATCAAAGATAAGATACCTGTCCCTGTTGTGCGGGACTGCTCATGGAGTAAAGGATCTGACTATGAAATACAGGATGAGAGTGGAGCGATCATTGGAGTCCTTTCAAACACAT
>JBIIJV010000199.1:0-5447 GCA_044233545.1 Cyanobium sp. | reverse complement strand
CCAGTTCGGCATCGACGCCGTACGCGCCATCCGCAACCTGCGGGCCCTGTCGGGGGTGAAACCCTCCGAAAAGTTGCCGATCGGCATCCATACCCCTACCGCCGCTCGCCAGGATTTCGTGATCGCCAACCAGGGCAAAATCAGCCGCCTGGTGGGGGCCTCCGAACTGCACTGGGAAGCCGAACCAAGCGCCGGCCAACTGCTGGGCATCGTCGATAGCGACGCCCAGGTGGGCCTCAGCGTGCCCCAGCAGAGCCTCGATGCCCTGCGGGAACGGCTGCAGAAAGATCTGGCCAAGGTCGAAAAAGAAATCGCCGGCCTGGCCGGGCGCCTCGCCAACCCCAACTTCGCCGGTAAGGCGCCGCCGGAGGTGGTGGCTGAATGCCAGGCGAATTTGGCGGAAGCTGAGGCCCAGGCGGAGATGCTGCGGGGGCGGTTGGGGGAGTTGGGGTGATTAATCGGTGATCAACTTCTTCACAATCTCCCGCACAAAATTGCGAAACAGATTATTGTCCTTGAACTGCTTGTAGAACTCCGTCTGATCCAAGAACAGCGGATCCACCACGCGATTGAGGGCCGCATCCAGTTCAATCTCGGCAGTGTTCGGCGTGTTGGCCTTGGCGTTGCGATAGCGTTGATCCTGTGCCACTTGGGGCGCGATCTCATCACGGATCAGACGACGGATGCGGTCTTCGTCGTTGAAGCTGGTGCCGTATTGCTCGTTGAAATTGGTGACGATCACCGAGAGCGGATCCAGCTCGGGCTCGGGCTTGAAGCTACCGCCTGAAATCGGCGCCGGATCGAGGGTCGCGTCGTCATCAGGCAGCGGCAGCGGGCGCTGGCCCTGTTTGTCGATGCGGTAGCTGTCGAGGTCGATCAGCTCCAGCATGCCCTTGGTGAGGTCGTCTTCTTCGGGGGCGGGCAAGGCGCGCACCAGCAGGGTGAGAAAAATCGAAAGCTTCTCCCATTCGGGATTGGCGTACGGCAGGATCGTGGCCAGAAAGTCGTAGCTGCGCACGAAGGCCTTGGCTTTGCCCTTGAAGGCCACCTGGTCGTCTTCGTTTAACTGCTCGGTATAGATCTGGCGGCATTGGTTCAGGATCGGCTGCAGGGCTTCGCGATCGCTGTTGCTGAGAAAGAGACCCACGAACTCCTCCACCTGCTCCCACGTGTAAACCCTTAGCTGATCGAGGCTGTCGCGCAGATCGTTCAGTTTATTGGGGTCGGTTTCCTCGCTAAGCAGGGTGGTCTTGTAGTAATCGGCGAAGGCGGCCTGCACGGCATCGGCATTGTCCTGAAAGTCGAGTACGAACACGCGCTTCTTGCCGGGAGCGGCGCGGTTGAGGCGCGAAAGAGTTTGCACCGCCTGGATGCCGCCCAGGAGCTTGTCCACATACATGGCCTGCAGCAAGGGCTCGTCGTAACCGGTCTGGAACTTGTCAGCGCAGATCAGGAAGCGGTAGGGATCGTCCTGAATGCGGCTGGTGATCTCGCTGCTGGGGAAGCCATTGAGGGAGGCTTCGCTCACCGGGCCAGCACCGAAGTTGTGCTCGCCAGAAAAGGCCACGATCGGTAGGTAAGGGCTGCGCCGTTCCGCCAGATAGGTGCGAAAAGCACCGAAATACTGCACCGCCCGCTCGATGCTGCCTGTCACCACGATGGCGCGGGCTTCGCCCTTCATTTCCCGCAGTGGCAGCACGTCGTCGAGAAAATAATCCACCATGATCTCGGCCTTGCTGCGGATGGCGGTGTCGTGGCTTTCCACATAGCGCCGCAGCTTGCCGCGGGCCCGTTTGCTGTCGAACAGCGGATCAGCCTCGATCGTTTTCGCCAGCCGGTAGTAACTGCTGACCGGCATGTAGTACTCCAACACGTTGAGAATGAACTGTTCCTCAATCGCCTGCTTCATCGTGTACACATGAAACGGCCGCCTTCCGATCTTGCCCTCGCCGTCTGGCGGCAGGGGTATGCCGAACAGTTCGAGGGTCTTCGGCTTGGGCGTGGCGGTGAAGGCGAAATAACTGGCATTGGCGAGCAGCTTGCGGCTGCGCATGCGCTCCTCGATCACCTCATTCACAAGGTCTTCCATGTCAGCGTCTTCGTCCTGGTTCTGGCTGCCGTCGGCGAGCGACTGGTTGAGGGCGGCGGAAGCCTTGCTGCCCTGACTGGAGTGGGCTTCGTCGATGATCACCGCATAACGCCGTCCAGGCGGTGCGTTGTCGAGCTGACGGCTGAGTTCGGGGAAGGTCTGCAGGGTGCAGATGATGATCTTCTTGCCGGCCTCCAAAAACTGGCGCAGTTGCTGGGTCTTGGAGCTGCCTCTGCCAGTGACGGCGCCCACGGTTGCCCCCACCTGCATGAAATCAAGGATGTTGCCGCGCAGCTGCTCATCGAGATTGCGGCGGTCGGTGACCACGATCACAGTGTCAAACACCCGCTCGCCGTTGTGGGTCACGTCTCCCACCTGGTGCGACAGCCAGGCGATCGAGTTGCTTTTGCCGCTGCCGGCGGAATGTTGCCCCAGGTAGCAGCGGCCGGCGCCGTGGGCAGCCACATCAGCCAGAAGCGAGCGCACCACATCGAGCTGGTGGTAGCGGGGAAAGATCTGCTTGTAGGTTTTGCGACCAGTGCGGCGATTCTTCTTTTCCACCACCTGGGCGTAGTTCTCCAGGATGTCGCTAAGGCTAGCGGGGGTGAGGATCCGCTGCCAGAGGTAGGCCGTGGCCAGGCCGGTGGGGTTGGGTGGGTTGCCGGCGCCGCCGCTGGCGCTGCCCTGGTTGAAAGGCAAAAACTCCGAGTCTTTGCCCTGTAGATGGGTGCAGAAGCTCACCTTCTGTTCATCCACGGCGAAGTGCACCAGGCAGCGGGCGAAGGCGAACAGGGGCTCGCGGGGATCGCGATCCGTCTTGTATTGCTCAATGGCGTGACGGACGTTCTGGCAGGTGAGGTTGTTCTTGAGCTCGAAGGTGGCCACCGGCAGACCGTTGACGAACAAGGCCAGATCGAGGGCGCGGCGGGCCTGGTCGCTGCTGTAGGCGAGCTGGCGGGTGAGGCTGAAGCGGTTCTGTGCAAACAGCTCGGCGGCGCGGGAATTGCCAGGGGAGGGGGTGCCGAAACAGAGCTGAATCTCGTGGGGGCCGTGGCGGATGCCCTTGCGCAGCACCTCCACCACGCCGCGATTGCCGATCTGCTTCTCCAGGCGGGTCAGGAATTGCCGGCGTGTGGGCCCATCCACGCTGATCTGCACGGCTTCGGCCACGGCGGGCTGGGTGGCTTCGAGAAAGCCCTGCAGTTGCACCAGATCGAGGCAGAAGTTGCTGTCGTAGTGGCGCGGATCCCCCAGCAACCAACCGGTTCCGCCACTCACGGGCACAGCTGTGGAGGTGGTCTGGTGGGGTGGCTCCAGCAGGTGGGTGCGCCCGGTCATGGCACGGGTGATCAGCGCTTCCAGGCCCTGCTCGCTGGTGTCGGTGGGCATGGGGCCAGAGAAACGGGGGCCTTTTCACCAGTCTGAGGGATAAAGGCTACCAATGGAAGAAGCCAGGCTGGGACAGGGGGCTGACGGCTGACCTTTGGTAAAACCTCTGGTAAGTGCTCTGGCAAAAATCGGGCTTCCACCATTGCCGAGCCAAGGCACCAACCTCAGCCCCCCCGCTGGGTTAATTGAAGATCAGTCGCTGCCTTGTGGCATAGCTCACAGCTTCTGTTCAAGAATGGCCATGGCCCTAGCGAAGCTGGGGAGAAGGCCGGCCAACACGGCTGGATTCAGTTTGCCCAGGATTTCATACGAGCGTTTGCCTTTTCGATAGGCGTTTGAGCAAGCTGATGTGGCGTTCTGCAAGGCGTCTTGAACAATGTGTCGGTGACGTGATTCAAGTTGCGTGGTTGGTGGGAGTTGGTTTTCGTTGAGGCCTTGCCCGTAGTGTGCCCGCAGGGTTTCTCGATCAGCCGCGATCCAGGTCTCCATGCAGGTGGTCATGAACAGCACCTGATCATCGGTGGCACCGTTGGGCTGTACCCATTCATCTCGTTGCCGGAGATGCTCCCAGGTTCGTTGTTGCAGCTGTTCTGTGGGCATGGCCAGTGGATCTTCACTGTCGATCAGCAGGCCAACGTAATGGCCTTGTTTTGCGGTGGCGTGAGCGGTCTTGAAGTCGTCGAAGGCGGCGCCACGGCCACCGCAGGCTGTGAGCCTCGGCATGCGCCCACGGTAGCCCTGGCTTTTGAGCAGGCTGGCAAAGGCTTCACGGCAACGGATCTTCTCCTCCTTGGAGTTGCCGCCGCCTTCGAGGTAGAGATGGGCACTCACCAGCGCGTTCCCCCCAGCTCTCCCCGGATCCACAACTCACCCAGGCGGTACTTCTCCAACCAAACTTGCAGATCATCAGCCGCCAAGCGTGTCATGGACGTGGCGCCATCCTGCTTTTCGCACACCACAACTGATTCGGGCTGGTCGCTCATCGCATCCACCAACACATCCGAGTGCGTGGTGACGATTAGTTGTGTGCGCCGTGAGGCCGCCAAAAGGTGATCCGCCAACTTCGGCAGCACATCCGGGTGCAGGCCCAGTTCCGGCTCTTCGATGCAGATCAGTGGAGGTGGTTTGGGATCGCAGAGGATGGCCAAGAGGCAGAGGTAGCGCAGGGTGCCATCGGAGAGGCGGGTGGCGGGGATCACGAACTCTCCTTCGGTGAAGAACACCTGCACGGTGCCGCCTTCGATCAGCACGTTGAACTCCGTAAGCCCGTCATAGAGGTCGCTCAGGCCTTCAAGGATGGCGCGTGCGGCGGCTGGATGGCGGGTCTTGAGGCGGTTGAGGAAAAGCCCCAGGTTGGCGAAATCCTCGGCCAGTACATCATTGGGCAGATCAGCCTTCTGAGGTTCGCGGAAGATGGCCTTGCGGCCAAACGTCCATTCTCTGTAGATGCGAATGCGTTCGTAATTGCTGGCCAAACCTGCAAGCTCGGGGTAGTTGTCTGGATCGCGGCGTTGGGCCAGGATTGAGCGATCCAGATCCAGGCTGATTGGATCCAGCACACGATCGATTTGGCCGCTCCTCCCTTGCGCTCGGATGATCGGTCGGCCTTGGGCGTAGTGGTAGAAAGCTTCGGGAGATTCCTTTTGGTCGTTGTACTGGCAGGATCGCACGCTCTCCTGCACCAACCCGAAATTCTGGCCAACTGCCTGAAACACCAGCGCATGGCGTAGTGGTTGAGATCCCTCAGGATGGGCCACCACCCAGGCCATGTGCCCTCTCTCTTCGGGAGCACCCTTCCACAGCCATTCCCTCACGCCACCACCACGCCGCACCACGTCCCGGTAGTCGCGTGGGGCGGCCCGCATCAAGGCAATGGCCTCAATGAAATTAGACTTGCCAGATCCGTTGGGCCCGATTAACACATTGAGCGGCAAGATATCAAGTTCAATACCCTTGGGACCGAAGGAGA
>JBIIJV010000196.1:0-5494 GCA_044233545.1 Cyanobium sp. | reverse complement strand
CCAGAAAACAGGCGCCCCATGGCCGATCCCGAAAGGTTCCAGCCGTTTTAGCTGCATCAGGAAGTCCCGATCAATACGTGCTAGCGGCAACAGGGCCTCCGGCTCCACCTTGCGACCGCTGCCCTGTTCCCCCAGCCAGTCCTGGGCCAGGGCCTCCAGCCGCTCCTTCAGCTCCCGCACCTTGGCGGCCTGCACCGTGAATCCGCCGGCAGCGGGGTGGCCGCCGAAACGTTCCAGCAAATCGGCACAGGCGCTCAGGGCCCCGTCAACGCGAAAGCCCCGGGGAGCCCGCACCGAAGCCCGCAGTTGGCCGCCCCCCTCCCCCGCCAGCAAGGCCACCGGCCGGCCGCAACGTTCCACCAACCGGGCGGCGACGATGCCGATGACGCCGTGATGCCAGTGGCCCTGGGCCAGCAGCAAGAAACCTGGCCACTGCGGTCCGTCCGCCTCCAGCAGGGCCATGGCTTCGGCCTCAATGGCATCGCAAAGTTCACGCCGTTGGCGGTTCAGGGCCTCGCAGCGCATGGCGAGATCCATGGCGCGATCCTGGTCTTCGGTGGTCAGCAGATCAACCACCAGCAGGGGATCCCCCAGGCGGCCCACCGCATTGATGCGGGGAGCCAGCTTGAAGGCCACCGCCTCGGCATCCAGGGGCTGGTCGCCCAGTCCCGCCAACTGCTGCAACGCCTTCAGGCCGGGAAGGGGCGAGGCGGCCAACCGGGGCAAGCCATCCAGCAGCCAACGGCGGTTGACCCCCGTCAAGGGGGCCATGTCGGCGATGGTGCCGATACAAAACAGATTTAGGGAGATGGCCTGGCCATCCCGGCGCCCCAGCCGCTGGCAGAGGGCCATGGCCAGCACATGGGCCAGCCCCACGCCCGCCAACCCCCGGTAGGGGGAATCGGCGGGGGTCAAGGCCGGATGCAGCAGGGCCAGATGGGGGGGCAATTGGGACGGCAGGCTGTGGTGATCCGTCAAGATCACCTCAACGGCCAGCTCGGCGGCGCGATCTAGGGCTGCCAGGGCGCTGACGCCGTTATCCACGGTGATCAGCAGGCCGATGCCCTCCGCCGCCAGGCGCTCGACCATGGCCACGTTGAGGCCGTAGCCCTCCTCCATGCGACGGGGGATTGCCGGTTTGGGACGGGCCCCCAGGCGGGAGAGAACCCCACTGAGCAGGGCTGTGCTGGTCATGCCATCGGCGTCGTAATCGCCGCAGATCGCCACCGCTTCCCCCTGGCGGCAGGCGGTCTCCAGCCGCATCAAGGCCCGATTGAGATCGGCAAAATGGAGCAGGGGATCAGGGGCCGGTGGTGGATCCAGTAGGTCCGCTAGGGCTTCGGGACCCTCAACGCCACGGCGCAGCAAGACCGCCAGGAGCTCTGGAGGCAGGTTGGCCATGGCCCCGCCGCCCTGCAGGGATCGGGCCGGCAAGGCCACGGGCAACACCCAGCGTGGTTCATCGAAGGCGGGAGGCAACGCTGACGGACTGCGGTTCTGCATTTTGGTACCTGGCTTGACCCAGGGCCCCCCTAGCCTGCCCTGATCAGCGCAGGGGAAGAAACGGCATGGGCCAGCGGCTGCAAGCCCTGCTCTGGGATGTGGATGGCACCTTGGCCGAGACCGAATTCGAGGGCCACCGCCATGGCTTCAACCTGGCCTTCAAGGAGGCCGGCTTGCCCTGGCATTGGGACCTGGACACCTATCGCGGTTTGTTGGCGGTGAGCGGCGGCCGCGAACGGTTGGCGGCCTACCGGCACCAGCAAGGGGAGCCCCCATGGCCCCGGGAAAAACTGGAAACCCTGATGGCCGCCAAACAACGGCACTACGTGAGCTTGGTGGCCGATGGCGGCCTGGCCTTGAGACCGGGGGTGGCCCCCTTGATCGCCGAGGCCCAGGCCGCCTGCATCCCCCAGGCGATCGTCACCACCAGCTCGCGTTCGGCGGTGGCCGCCCTGCTGGGGGCCCTGGCGCCCAGCCTCACGGAAGCCTTTGCTTTTTGGGTGTGTGGCGAAGATGTAGCGAGCAAGAAACCCGATCCCCAGGGCTACCAGCTCGCCCTCGACCAGCTAGGGGTTTCTGCAGAAGCCGTTGTTGTGCTCGAAGACTCCATCGCCGGCCTGGCGGCGGCCACGGCGGCCGCTCTGCCCTGCCTTGTCACCCTCAGTGATCTGTCCCGAGAGCAGCCAGCGACAAACTTCCTGGCGGCGGCGGCCGTGGTCGACAACCTGGAGCCGGCCAGGGGCCCCGTGCAGGTGCGACGGGGTCCTGCTTGCGATCAATCTCGGGTAACGCTTTCCTATTTGCACCAGCTGCTGGAGCGGCGATGAACGGCAAGCTGCGCCAGGTAACCCGTCTGGAGCTCGCTCAAAGAAGGGTTGCAGGGGCTTTGCTGACCCAGGTGCGGCGCAATTGGCGCGGCGGCAGCCTGGCCCTGCTCGGCCTGCTGGTGGGCTATTTCTTGTGTCAGAACCTGATGGCCGTATTGATTGTCCGCATACCAGGCGGCAGACCCGTAGTGGTGCTGACCCTGGTGCTGATCGTCGAGGCGATCGTGCGCCTGCGCTCCCAGATGGTGAGGACAGAACCAAACCTTGCCTGGGTTGTGGCCGACAACCTCAGACTGGGAGCCATCTATGCCGTAGTGCTTGAAGCTTTCAAGCTGGGTACCTAAGTAGTGGCCGAGCTGCCATTGGTGGCCGACCTGCCATTGGTGGCCGAGCTGGCCCTCACTCTTCTTCGGCTTCCTCGGCAATCGGGTAAACGAAGCCCCGGGCTCGACCGCTCAACACCGATTTGCCAAGGGAAAGGGCCTTGGCAGCGGCATCACCGGCCTTGGCCTTCCAGTGGGCATGCCGCTGGTTGCGCTTGCCTTTGGAGGTTTTCTTCTTAGGAACGGCCATTTCAGAACTTTTATGCCAAACAAAGATCTTCCAATGCGGCCCCTCCTTTCGTCAAATCGCTAAGATCGATTCCTGTGGTGATCTCCAGTGAGCAGCAGCCCACCGCCCGTTATTCCCGCTGGCCAACCTCCCGCCGTCCATCACGCTGCGGTGCCGGCTTTGGCCCCTGGGCAAGCCGCCAAAACTGACTCCAAGCCAGCGGCGAAACCATTCAGCCGGACCAACGAAAACGGAGCCAAACCTTCTTTTAGCCAACTGCTCAAGGATCTCAAAGCAGGCAAGGTGAAAGAGCTGGAGCTCATGCCCCGGCAGCGAATGGCCACCGTCTATTTCCACAACGGGCGCTCGGCTGAAGTGCCCGTGTTCAGTGACAACCAACTGCTGCTGCAGTCGGCCCAGGATGCGGGCGTACCGCTCAACGTGCGCGATGAGGTCCGCGATGACGCCGTCGCTGGTCTCGTCAGCAATCTGCTGCTGGCGACCCTGCTCCTGACCGCCATGGCCCTGCTGCTGCGGCGTTCGGCCCAGGTGGCCAACCGCCATCTCGGCTTTGGCCGCAGCCAGCCCCGACTCCAGGCCGATGGGGGCGTGCCGGTGCGCTTCGAGGATGTGGCCGGCATTGCTGAGGCCAAGGAAGAGCTTCAGGAGGTGGTCACCTTCTTGAAAGCTCCGGAGCGTTTCACATCCGTTGGCGCCAAGATCCCCAAAGGTGTGTTGTTGATCGGTCCGCCAGGAACCGGTAAGACCCTGCTCGCCCGAGCGATTGCCGGCGAAGCAGGCGTGCCGTTCTTCTCGATGGCCGCTTCTGAATTCGTCGAGATGTTTGTCGGAGTAGGAGCCAGCCGGGTGCGGGACCTGTTCCGCCAAGCCAAGGCCAAAGCACCCTGCATTATTTTCATCGACGAAATTGATGCAGTCGGCCGTCAGCGGGGCGCTGGTATTGGCGGGGGCAACGATGAGCGCGAACAGACCCTCAATCAACTCTTAACCGAGATGGATGGCTTTGAGGAAAATTCCGGTGTAATCCTGCTGGCAGCCACCAACCGTCCCGACGTCTTGGATTCGGCCTTGATGCGGCCCGGCCGTTTCGATCGGCGCATCACCGTAGACCTGCCCGATCGCCGCGGCCGTGAGCAAATCCTCGGAGTCCACGCCCGCAGCCGCCCCCTGGCCGATGAAGTCTCTCTCGCGGACTGGGCGATCCGCACCCCGGGCTTTTCCGGCGCCGACCTGGCCAACTTGCTCAATGAGGCGGCGATCCTGACGGCAAGGCGCCATCTAGCCCAGGTCAACAACCAGGCCATCGGTGATGCCCTTGAGAGGATCACCATGGGACTGACGGCTGCCCCGTTGCAGGACAACGCCAAAAAGCGGCTGATTGCTTATCACGAAGTCGGCCACGCCCTGCTCACCTCCCTGGTGCCCCATGCCGACAAGCTGGACAAGGTGACCCTGCTGCCCCGCGCTGGAGGGGTCGGTGGTTTTGCCCGGATGATGCCCGCTGAGGACATCCTCGATTCGGGCCTGATTAGCCGCGCCTATCTGCTGGCGAAGCTGGTCGTGGTGTTGGGGGGCCGTGCTGCCGAGATGGTGGTGTTTGGTCCCAGTGAGGTCACCCAGGGGGCGGCCAGTGATCTGCAGATGGTCAGCCAGATCAGCCGGGAAATGGTGACCCGCTACGGATTCTCCGAGTTGGGGCCTATGGCCCTGGAAAGCGACGAGGGCGAAGTATTCCTGGGCCGTGACTTGTTTCGACCCCAGCCCCACTACTCCGCCGATACGGCAAATCGCATCGACCGAAAGGTGCGTGAGCTGGCCTGCCAGTCCCTGGAGCGCGCCATCGCGATTCTGGGTCCACGGCGCGAGTTGATGGACCAATTGGTCGATCGGCTGATCGCGGAGGAAACCATCGACGGCGAAAGCTTCCGCCAGTCGGTGGCGGCATGGGAGACCAGCCATCCAGAACTTGCCGTGACAGGGCAGACGCTGCCTGCAGCCCGGCTGGCGGTGCCGGTGGGCGAGACCTGAGCATCACGCGGATGCTTTGCTAAAGCTGATACCAGTGGGTCCCGGCAAAGCGGATGTCCAAGCTTCTGAGGTAGGTGTGGAGCCCGGAATCCTGAATCGGCAACAGCCGGGCCATGCGACCGCTTTCATTGACATGGGCATGCCAATGGCCAGGAGGGGTGATGAAGGCTCCGCCTGCCTGCCAGTCGATGCGATGGGGATCGCGAATTGTGCCGTCATCGCTAAGTTCCCTGCCCGCCAGGGTGTAACAGCCGGGATCACAGTCGACGATCAGATCGAGAGCTACGGATTGATGCCGATGCGGCGGCTGGACGGCCCCGGCCGGTACCACCCCGAGCATCGCCCAGAGGGTGTGACTGACCGTACGGCTGGCGGGCAAATCCTCGTGGGCCAACAAGATGCTTAGGCGGTTGCTGCGGGAGGCGCTGGGGTCGTCTAGCAGAGCCTTCAGTTCGGCCTCAAGCAAATCGCTGGGGTAATGACTGGCCCGAAAACGGGGCTGGCTGGGCTTCACTCCCAGATAGCTGAGCAGGGGCCCATCGTGGACCCAGTAGAGAATGCTT
>JBIIJV010000213.1:0-4815 GCA_044233545.1 Cyanobium sp. | reverse complement strand
TCCAGACGCCCCTCCTCAACCAGCACCCCCCCCAAGGGCATGATCAATTCCGAGGGAATGGGAGGGATGAGATTTTCAAGCAACATGGCCATGGCAATCAAGCCATAACCCAGCAGGGAGTTGCGCTCGACGCCAACAAGAATCAGCCTGGGCAGTCCCTCGGCCAGGGAATCGAGTTCCGGCGGCAGCCAATCCATAGAAGCCATCCTGCCTGATCAAGACTGCCGACTTAGGAATCGGCGCTGCGATGACGACGCCATAGCCGGAAGACCTTTTCAAGCTCCAGGTAGATAAAAAACAGCAGACTGACGCCAAAACAGATCGCCAGATCGCGCAGTGATAAAGGCGAGGTGCCAAAAAAGGAGGCTAAAGGCTTGACGTAAACCAACAGTAGCTGCAGCAAGGTGGTAGTGCCTACGGCTAGCAGTAACCAGGGGTTGGAGAAGGCCGGCACCTGCACCAACGGGCGATCGCTACGGGCCGCCAAAGCATGGCCCATCTGGGCCAGACAGAGGGTGGTGAACACCATGGTTTTCCAGGGGGCACCGCTACGGTAGGCATAGACCATTAGCGCAATAGTGAAAGCCGCAAAAATCACACCAATGCGTAAGATATAAGCACCTACTCCCCTAGCAAAAATAGATTCTCCCGGCTCGGCCGGTGGCCGTGACATCAGGTCTCTCTCGCCGGGTTCAAGGGCGAGCGCCAGGGCCGGCAAACCATCGGTCACCAGATTCATCCAGAGAATTTGCAATGGCGTCAGGGGGACCCCAGTGAGGCCTAGCAGTGGAGTGGCGGCGATGGTGAGCAATTCGCCGACATTACTGCCCAGAATGTATTTGACGAAGCGGCGGATGTTGGCATAAACCAATCGCCCCTGCTCAACCGCATTGACGATCGTGGCGAAATTGTCATCGAGCAGCACCATGTCGGCGGCTTCCTTGCTCACCTCGGTGCCGGTCAGGCCCATCGCCACACCGATGTGGGCTTGCTTCAGGGCAGGGGCATCGTTGACACCGTCTCCGGTCATGGCCACCACCTGGCCGTTCGCCTGGAGGGCCCGGACAATACGCAACTTCTGCTCGGGTGGCACGCGGGCAAAAACACTGCAGCGGCCCACCAACTGGCGCAACTGTTCCTCGTCACTGGCCTCCAAAACCTGACCCAGCACCACCTCGTCGTTGCCAGAACCCTGGCCCAGGCCGTTGCTCTGTGGCAGCAGCCCAATGCCCTTGGCAATGGCCTGGGCCGTGAGCGGATGGTCGCCGGTGATCATCACTGGTCGGATGCCGGCCTGGCGGCAACGATCCACCGCCTCGGCCACTTCAGGACGGGCTGGATCCAGTTGGGCCATCAGGCCCAGTAAGACCTGCTTTTCCACGGGCTGCTCCGGACCTGCGTGGTGCGGCGCAGCGGCAAAAGCCAGAACCCTCAGGCCCCTGGCGGCCAGCTCGCGGGCCTGGTCAAGCCACCATTGTAGCTGGGGGTCATCTAGCGCTTCCACCCCGGATGGTGCCAGCCAGCGGTCACAGGTGTTCAGCAGCACTTCTGGAGCCCCTTTGCTCAACAGCAACGTGCCCGAACCTTCAGCGGCAGCGCCCAAAGGGGCCTGCAGTTCCCCGTCCGCATCGCCCACCCAGACCGCCATCCACTGGCGCTCGGAACTGAAGGGAATCTCGCCCTGGCGATGGAAGCGGTGGCGCAGCTCCTCCGCCCCTTGTCCAGCCTTGGCTGCCGCCACCACCAGGGCGCCCTCGGTGGGATCGCCCAACACATCCCAACCGCCTTCAGGTTGGCTGTTCAGTTCGGCATCACTGCAAAGGGCTCCCGCCTGGAGCAACAAGTCCACGGCGCCGGGGGCCGTGCCCTGCCGTTGGACGAAGGGGACGGTAAGGGGCGAAGGGGTCAAGGTGCCGATGGGCTCATAGCCCTGGCCACTGACGGCGATGGCCTCAGTGCCACAGCGCAATTCCTGCACCACCTGGCGGTTCTGGGTGAGGGTGCCCGTCTTGTCCGAACAAATCACCGTGACCGATCCCAGGGCCTCCACGGCCGGCAGGCGTCTGATCAAGGCGGCTCGCTGCACCATGCGTTGGGTGCCGATGGCGAGGGTGACGGTGATCACGGCCGGCAACCCTTCCGGCACGATCGCCACCGCCATCGACAGCGCCACTTCCAGCAAATCAAGCAAGGGCTGGCCCAACAGCCAGCCACCCAGCACCACCAAGGCCACCAGGACCAGGGCGCTACTCACCAACACATTGGCGAGGCCATCTAGGCGCTGTTGTAGCGGGGTGGTTTCTCCACCGGCGGTATTGATCAGCTCGGCGATCTGGCCCAGTTCCGTGCCCATGCCCGTTTGGGTGACCAGGGCTGTGCCGCGGCCCCGGGCCACCTCGGTACCCTGAAAGACGCAGTTGCGCCGATCGAGCACCGGCGTTGCCTCGTCAAGCACCAGCTGGGCCCGTTTCTCCACCAACTCCGCTTCCCCGGTTAGCGCCGCCTCGCGCAGGCCCAGATCAGCTCCCTCCAGCACCCGCCCATCGGCGGGCACCCGGTCCCCCGCCTCCAGCCGGATGCGATCACCGGGCACCAACTGCTCGCTTGAGATCCGATCCCAGCGGCCGTCACGGCAGACCGTGACCATGGGCTGGGCCATGCGGCGCAGCGATTGAAGCGCATTTTGGGCCTTGGATTCCTGCAAATAACCCAGCAGCGCATTGAGCCCGACGATCAGCAGGATCGCCAGGGCATCCTTGGGAAAGCGTTGATTCAGGTAGGCCACCACCGCCGAAACGGCCGCAACCGCCAGCAGCATCAGCAACATGACGTTGCTGATTTGGTCCCAGAGGATTCGCCAAGGACTGCGCCCAGCACCCAGCTCAATGCGATTGGGCCCATGCTCGGCCAGGCGGGCGGCGACCTGGGCTGTGGAAAGGCCGTCTTCACCGCTGGCGAGCAGGCTCTGGCATTCCTGAGCCTCCAGGGCATGCCAGGGCTGTCGCTGCGGGGAAAGGGTCAAGAGAGGTTGTTGGCAAAGCGCCGCAACGTTAAGCAGAAAAAACAGGCTTTGAGGGGAGCGCGACATAGGTTTGCAGCATCTCGCCTACCGCAGCGGCCTAAACCGCTTCTGTGTGGTGGTGCTGCCGGTCATCGTGACCAGGCATGGCTGGGAGAGCCTGCTCCACAACCAATCGACGATCCTGCTGCGCAGTGCCCTGGGGGCCCAGGAAACCCGGGTAGTGACGACGGTCGGGTTCTAGCTCTGAATCAGCTCGCCCTTGAGGAGACTCAATGGAGGTGAGACTTTAGTTTTGCGCAGGGTTACGGCGACGGCGCTGGCGCAGGGAATCGGCCAGTGACAGGGCCAACAGCACCACTCCGATCAGGCCCGTGACCCACTCAGGCAGGTGTACCCCTTGATGGCCAAGCCAGATTCCCGCCAGCATCAACAGACCGAGGGCACCGATGGCGTAGTGGGCACCATGCTCCAGATACACCAATTGGTCGAGGGCCTTTTCCCGGCTCAGCATCAAGGTGAGGGAACGGATGAAAAGGGCACCGAGCCCCAGGCCCACCATGATCAGGGCAAGGTTGCTGGTGATTGCGAAGGCACCGATGGTGCCATCAAGGCTGAAGGAGGCATCAAGCAGTTCGAGGTAGATCAGGCTCATCAACCCTCCCCCGGCCGCAAGCCGGGCACCGGCCTGCTCCTCATCGCCAAAGGCATCTGCCAGGGAAGTGCTGAGCAGCTGCAGCACCAGGCCAATCACTCCGGCAACCATGACGTCACCCCGCAGGGTCGCCGGCAGGCTCGCCACCAGCAGCAGCAGCAGGATCAGGACCAGGGCAATTTCAAGGGCCTCAATGCGACCGGCGGCGCTGAGGCGCCGCTCCAAGGGGCCTAACCAATGCAGGGTCTTGGCCTCATTCAGGAAGTAGCGCAAAAAGACCATTAGCAAAAACATGCCGCCGAAGGCCAGAATGCGCGGCTCGGCCAGTTCCAGCAGTTCGCGGTAGCGGTCAGGGTGGTGGATGGCGGCATCAAAGGCCTGGCCCAGGCCAACGCCGCCCGCCAGGGCCACCATCAGCAGGGGACCGAGCAATCGCACACCAAAAACGGGAATGACCAGACCCCAAGTGAGGAAAAAGCGCTGCTGGGCCGGAGTCAACTTATCCAGTACACGGGCATTGACCACCGCGTTGTCAAAGGAAAGCGAGATCTCCAGCACCAGCAACACCAGGGTGACCCAGGCGGCGCTGGCACCCAGCCAGCCCATCACGATCGCCAGACCCGCCGCACAGCAGATGAGGGGCAAGACTAGGTAGCGCAAATAGCGCTGGGGCATAAGTTCAGACCGAAAGCGAGGATTGCATCATCCTGCGCGGCCTATCGGCGCCAATCACCCTCCAGACTCAGGTGATGGCGAGTCGCTGTCGAACTGGCGTTGTTCTAAGCGACTAAGCAGCCTGGGCAGCAGCACGATCAGGGCCACGAGCACCAGGGCGCCCAATCCAAATTCGACGACCCCCTTGACCATCCGTTCGACGGGAATCCAGCGGCCCCCCAGCCAGGCCAGGCTGACCATGGTGGTGGCCCAGAGGGTTGCCCCGACAACGTTGCAGAGCAAAAACTTGGGATAGGGCATGCCGACGGCCCCTGCCATCGGGCCGGCCACCACCCGCAGCACGGCAACGAAGCGACCAAGCAGCACGGATTTGCCGGCGTGGCGCAGAAACTGGTCGCGCAGTTTCTCCAGCTGGACAGGGGATTGGCCGAGCCAGCGGCCCACCTTCAAGATCAAACCCCAGCCC
>JBIIJV010000194.1:0-5554 GCA_044233545.1 Cyanobium sp. | reverse complement strand
TTCTCCGTCACTTCTCTGGCCTCATTGAGAAGGGATAAATCAGTCGGATAGCGGATATCCGCTGGAGTGCATGTGGCATCGATCAACAAGGTGCCCTGGTTGCCAGTCGCCTCGGGTGTTGAATCTTTCTTATCGCCACAGTTCTCAGATCCGCTGCCTGGGTCCTCGTCGTGATCATCCTGCGATGCTTTGGCTTGGATCGCAGCCAAACCATGACGGATGATCCGTTCATTGCACTCGTTGACAACTGACTCCGGCAGCCGCTTGCGGAAATAAACCATCATCGATGGGTCAAACGGAGCGGAATACTCAAAGGCTTCCAAACCAATAAAGAACTGAAGATATGGGTTCTCCTTTATCTGCTCTACAAGTTCTTCGTCCGTGAGGTTAAGGCGAGCCTTGATGATCAGAGCACCGAGCGCCATGCGAAATGGCTTGGCGGGCGCGCCAAAATCCTTACAGAATTGCGCAGCGTAGTAATCCTCCAGTTCATTCCAGGGAATGAGCTCGGCCAATTTGATCCAGCGATTGTCGCCTGACAGTTTCCCGCCAAATGGCAGAAAGAAGTCTGCAAATGAAAGCTGATGGCGATGCTCGCGCCGGTACATGTGGAAAACGTTGGTCGACTTTTCGGCTCAAATCAGCCGATTTAAGCACATTTTACCGCTTTCAACAGCTCAGATCAACTGCAGCGGAACCGATCTTCCATTATTCAGGAAGCCCTATTTATCCGAGGCTCAGGCTCTACCTAAATTATTCAAACCCCCTACAGACTACAACCCATAAATCGGGCCCAACGATCAAGGCTTGTTTGGCTTAGCCGCCATGCCTCGGGCGGGTTCCAGCCCGAGTCGTTTCTCACGGCTCACTTTCACTTCCCCACCGATCCCTAAAGCCTTGGCGCGGCACTGTCCGGAGGATGTAGCGCTTCCGCGCCGAGCTGGAGCTGAGCTGGCAGCGGAGTCAGTCGCTGCGGTGAGTGCAGCGGAAAGCGCCGCTCCCTGTCTTAGAACATCGAGACGGTGATCCAGCGTCTGATTATGCTCCTATTATGAACTGAGGCTAGTTAAAGCGCACCGTTTCTTCAGGCGGCGGCTCCAGCGAAGTGCGGCCAGGGCGCCCAGGAACGGAACCGGCCCAGGCACATTCGCGGGCGAAGGTGGAGGTGAAGGATCCCCATTGCTGGAAAAGACACCTATTTGCGTACCCCGGAAGCACCCGGGCCCATAGGGAAATTCATTGTTAAGATGATAGTGATACATATCAGTTAAAATACCATCCCAATCGATCATCCCGGAGTGTCCATGACACACGTCCAGATCATCGTTGGTCAGTAACACACCACCGTCTCCGCGGGGACCGAATACGCCAAAACCGTCAAGGGCAATTCCGAATTTTGGGGAATGCTCATTTGCATCGCCCTGGTCGGGAAAGCACTTCCAGGAGTAGCCATGATAGTGATATTGCATGTGGACAGGATGACCCCAGCAGAGATCCATAGGCAAGCCTGCAATTGGATCAACATATGGATTTGGATCATTCGTTAAGGCAAGGTTGACGTGGAACGTAGCACCAGTCTGGGTTGCTATAGCGAATGTCAGCTCACCAATAGCTGTAGGCGTATCAGAATAAACAGGATTTGCGGGAACAGCCATGTAAAGATCATAATTGCCTGTGAAATGGCGCACCCCATTGTCCACCCAAGTATTAAATTGCGAGTTCCAATACACTTCCCCTTCGACAAATGGGATATCTGAGACAACCACATCTTGGCCATTTACCCAAGGAGTGTTAGGAGTTGTGTAGAATCCACCGGCAATATTATATCCTTCGAAATTATCGGTTAGATACATTTGGTCTCTAGCCGCGGTACTGAAACCCGTTCCGGTAGGCGGCGTCTTCAAAATACTTGGCGCGCTAGGGTCGTAGGGGAAAGTATACGCAAAGCTCGCATTAGTGGCAAACGGCAGACTGGCGAGAACAAGAATGCTGATGAAGCGACGGACGACGGACATCTTTTGGTTTTTCAGGTGGTAGTGGGGAAAGAAACGAGCCAATCAGCAACATTTCGGTCGGGATTTGGATCCCGGCCAGAACTTTTAGAAGGCGGCGTGGATTTGGCCTAGCTGGATTCCATCGATGAATTCAAAAATTAATGCCATTAAATATTATCTGGACCTGGATTTTATGTCTATCGTCCTAGGGCGATAGTTTTTTCTAACCCCATGGCACCGGCCCCCATGGGATCCGCCCTCATCGCGTCTAAAAGCTACGCAGCACAGCATTGAAGCCAAGGCCAACCGCACGACGCAGGGCCTTCTGTCGATTGTTTACACCTAGTCGTTGCAACAGATTAACGCTGTAGGTCTGCACGGTGCGTACCGACAGGCCCAAACGTTTTGCCGTCTCCTGGTTGCTCAGGCCAAGGGCATAGGCCTCCAGTAATTGCCGATCTCGCTGGCTGAGATGAATCGTATTTCCATCCACGTTGCTGGGCTGCTGATTCAGCTCAGCAAAGTGCTGCACGATGGATGGACTGTAATAACTGGTATTGCTGACCACAGCCATGGACATCAATGTCAGGGTGTCTGGGTGTGCGAAAAGATCGTGGTCCGCCACAAGGATGGGATTTACTGCGGCGGGATTGAGCCCAGCGAGACTGGTGATGAAAACCACCGTTCTGATAGCTGGCTGAATGGTGCGAACTTGGCGAACCAGCTCGTCTGGGGAGATGTCTGGAAGGTCATCCAAAATCACCAAGATCGCAATAGTTGCCACCCATCGCCCGATAAAAGTTGACTAGTTGGAGTTGCTTGCTTGAGGCATAAATAACTGTCGGACTAAAGCCAGTGGAGAGACAAGCCAACAAAAATCGTGGCTGAAACCTGCCCGCAGCTTTATAAAGTTGACTCGGTAGAAAAATCATACCCCCGCGTTAAAAGCAATGAACCTGTTATCGAAGACTATTCTACGCATCACCAGGAAAAGTGATCAGGAAACGAGTTGCGTAGGCACTAATGCTGTTTTACGCATAGTCTTTGATCTTTTAATTGCCTACGAAAACAGTTTGGGGTGCCGCAGCGGCCAAGTCAGCGTGCCTTGGGTTGCCTCACCACGCGGGCCGTGGCGGCCGCGCCCCCTGCTCTGCGCCCGCCAGAGGTAGCGAGGGGGTGGACACGAGCCCGCCAGCTCCCGTTGCAACGGCGCCAGCACCAGCCGGCTCACCGCCGCCAACTTCTGGGGCCCAGCAGCAGTGGTTCGGCGGCAGGGACCTTGGCCATAGCGAAATACAGCAGGGCATGGAACAGGGTCTCGGCCTCACCGTAACGGCCCTGAACTCGATAAAGCTCTGCCAGGTTGTTGAGGCTGATCTCCGTGGAGAGATGGTCCGGGCCCAAATGCTGCTCGCGAATCGCCAGGATCTCGTGCCAGACGGGCACAGCTTGGGTGTTTTCTCCCTTGGCCTCCAGGGCATCGGCAAGGCGCTGCAACTTTTTTGAGGTGGCCATCGCTGCTCAATGGCTCTAGCTGCCGCTGGGCCAGATGCCAGGGCGCGGCGGCTGGCGGGAGCCCAGCCCAGACACACCCCAACCCGGATAGCAGATCAGCAAGCCTGGCTGCTTTGGGCCAACCAAGGGCGGATGGCACAAAACAGCTCAAGGGTCTTGTTCAAGACCTGCTTCCAGGCCTTGCTCCAGCCCGCACTCTCCGTCCAGGCCAAGGATCTCCAGTTAGGCCCCGCTCTTGGTGCAATCCTCCGGGGTAGTAACGCCCATGGCGCAGATCTCCGGGATGGGTGTAGTGATGAAACGCGCCACCAGGATAGCGGCGGCGGCAGCCGTGTTCTGGGAACCCAGTTCAGTGCCGGCCACCCATTCAGGCTCGGGACTGCCCCCCGCGAACTTGATCACTGCTGAACCCATGCCGGCTGCCTGATTCCTGTTTGCATTTCTGAATTTGCATCTCAGAAAGAGATTGGTTGGCTGCCGCGCAGCGGTTGGTGACCACCCTGGTGACGGTGTTCATGCCGGTGTTCATGCAGAGCCTGTGCCGCGCCGCCGCCGCCATTGTTCCGCTGGGTAAACCCTTTGGCGGCATCGTCGTGAGCGATCGCTTCTCGCCCTATAGCTATTGCCCCTGCAGCAGCAGTTGTTTGTCCCATGGCATCGCTACAAAAAAGGAACAATCGCCTGGCCCACAGTGCAACAAGCCTGCGTGCCGATCTTTCATGCATTTGTGGCCATGGCGCAGCGGGTGGTCGAGCTGGGCCATCAGCGCAGCGCGCAAACGCCGTGGGCCAAAACGGTTGGCACCTGCCATTAGTTGCTGCCAGTAGTCGATGGCCTCTGGACTTTCCTGAAGAACAGGGGCATCGAACCCATCAACAATGTCGCCGCAGACGAAGTCTTCTCCGCAGGCGTACGAGCACTGTGCTAGTCGGTGATTCAGGGCAATATCAGGGTTTTGCCTGGTAACAACCGTATGGGCAGGGTTGCATGGCTAACCCTGGTGAGCATGTCAGCGCGGTTGCCTCTACAGGGGTGTACGCCACCCCCTTGGAGCGTCCCAATTGGGTGATTGCCTGCTGAGCATCGCTACCCAATCGCACCACGGTGCCAACGGCTTGGGCTTGGAACTGCCTGGTGCAGCAGTACTCAGCAGGGAGCGGCTAGCCGGACTGAGGGCCGGGAGAGACCGAATGGACGGGCGTGGGAACACTGTTTGGGCAACTCACCCTTTGATTGCGATGCTGGAGCCCAGGGACATGGCGATGGCTTGCTGCCCCTGCGATTGCGGGGTCCTGGCAGGTGGCGGGCGAATTCGTGCAGGGGCATGGAGATCAGGGGGTGGACTTCGCCTATCTCTGCATGCCGCCCGTTGCGGACCCGCATTATTCCGTAATTTCAGTGTTGCGGTCCCTATCATACATCAATTATCTGTTAATTTACGAGATTTATCTAAGTTTTTTGTTAATGGATTGAAGCTGTTTGATGACAGTACTCTGTGCCCTTGTGGTTTTCCGATTGGCTGGCGTCCAAGGGGCTCCGGCTCTGGGTACGATTCCGCAACCACCCTTTCCAGGAGCATCACCATGGCCTTTGTCAACGAAACCATCCCCGAAGCCGATCTGCACCGCATTGATTTTGCAGGCGTGATACATCCCCTGCATTCCTGCCCGATTGATACGCCAAGTCAATGGACCATTGATCGGGAGAGGGATATTGCTTTGATCGATTTAGGGGGTGGGTCTGGGCAGAACTCCATGTATCCACGCTTCTTCTTGATTTACTGGCAGGGAAAATTTACTGATGTACATTTAACTTCTACGTTTACTGGGAATTTTCCAACATGGGATATGGAAGTAACATGGATGCTTCGATTCTTCCGTCAGCTGGATGGGGTATCTGAAGAGATATTCATGGATACTCTCAAGGAAGCGCTAACTTGCTATGGATATATTAATAGCAGTTACAGGGATCGTATAAAAGATGTAAAATTTCATTTTGACAACAATACTATAATCAGGGGTTAATGCAATGAAATACGAAGACAT
>JBIIJV010000193.1:0-5565 GCA_044233545.1 Cyanobium sp. | reverse complement strand
GCGACACCATCGCGAGGCGCATGCGCCACATCTCCCAACCCCTGATGCTCATGGAGCTCCTGGGTCACGGATTTGCCAGGCAACAGCCAGCCCAGGCCCCGCGCAGGACGTTGCCCGGCGGATCCTGGGGGAAGACGTGACCCAGATCGAGGTCTACACCGAACGCGTCAAGCGGATGGTGAGCAAGGTTCTCACCGGCAACGGCATCACCCGCTACGACCAGGACGCCTATGGCCTTGTGGGCGGCGACGAGCTGAGCGACGCCGGTACCTGGCCGAAGGCCAGCCTGACGGAGCCACTACGCGACCAGTTGCTGGAGCTGTGCCGCCAACGCCTTGACGCTTTCCGAATGCAGCGCGGCGAGGAGGTGGGCTGTTTGCTCACGCAGAAGCTGCGGCTTCGGGCACAGGAGCCGCCACCGCACCCCGATCAGCGGCTCGATCAAAGTCCGGGTGCTCACCCAGGCCAAGGGCCGCTGCGAATGCTGCGGGGCGGGCTATGGGTTCTGCGCGTTGGAGGCCAGCGGCCGGGTGCTGCTGGAGAACGCATTGGGAGCTGTGCATCGCCGATGCCGATCCGGTGACGCCTGGCCGCAGCCTAGTGATCCCGCGGCGGCATGGGGCGGATGGGTTGGCGTTGCACCAGCCGGAATGGAACGCGCTGGTGGAGCTGGTTCACCCCATTGTCCATAAACGGACATCCACATGCTGAGCGGCCGCATGGAAGTCCTTGTCGGTTGTTAGCAGCGTCAGGTCATAGCGCTGGCTGAGTTGGATGAGTAGGGCATCAATGGTGCCGATCTGTACACCCCGGCGGCGGCAGGTATTACGGATCTCGGCGGCTGCGATGTGGTCCTGCTTGTCGGGCTGAAGAAAGGCGAGCCCAGAAAGACGCTCCACGAGCTGGTCTCGGTGATTAGGACCTGCAAAACCCTGCAGCACTTCCTGTAGCACCAATCCGGTGGTGAAGACTTGCTCGGCGCCCAGGAGAGCGGCACGGAGAGCGCCAACTTCAGGCAGTCCCGGCTGGACGTCACGGCGAAAGGCCAGCGACCACACGGAAGTGTCGACTAACAGACTCAACGCTGGCGTTCCCGTTCGCTCTTGTAGTCGTAGCCGGGGTCCCACTCGAGCTTGCCGAAGAGCTCCGCCACCTGGCGCTGTTCCCGGCGTGCGATGAACTCCTGCAGAGCGCGGGTGACGGCGGCCTTCTTGGTGGGCTCACCGCTCAGACGGAAGGCGTGGTCAAGCAGGTCCTGATCGAGAGCGAGATTCGTAGCCATGTGTGACCTCAAGAAGAGGTGTCTACACATTATGGCCGACGCCCTGGCTGAGGGGACAGAAAAAGACATGGCAGCTGGGCTTCTCCCCTTACAAGTGCCACTCCTGTCACCCCCCAGGCCCCACCTGGCCCCCCAGCCCCCAGTCCCGTCGCAGGATGTGGCGCGCCGAATCCACCGCGCCTGGTGGGCAAGGTTCACCTTCAACGGCATCACCCGCTACGACCAAGGCGCTTACGGCTTGGTGGGCGGCGTAGCCGAAGGCTTCTGCGCAGCAGTAGAGCTGAGCGATGCCGAGCGCGACGAGCTGCTGCAGCTGTGCCGCTAGCGCCTCGATAGGGTCAAGTTGCTTGGGGTGGTTTTGCCAGAAAAGGCTGATCCGGCTGGCCAGGGCGCTTGATCACAGCCGCCGCGAAATCAGCTTCAGTGAGCTCTGGGATCTCTTCATATTCTTCGGGTTGGATGCTATGGGAATCAAGGCGCTGAAGATCAGAGTGGATTTCGCCTTCAGCAGAGGTGGGGGAGAAAACGACGTTGTTCTCGTTCATTTACCTTACGCATTGAGATAATGTGTCTGATGCCGTTGCGCTCCGTGTAGACAATAATCACGGCGCGGCCACGAAGGACCCCGAAACAAATCGTCCTCACCTCACCATAGTCTCTTCTTCGATCGGGAATTTCAATCGTGGGGCCTGCGAAGACGCTCTCCGCATCGAGGAAGTCCAGGCCTCGCTGCTCCAGGGTGCTCAGGCGCTTGCAGGGATCAAAGCGGATCAGCATGCCGCGTGGCAGGTGCCGAGCTGCCCACGGGCTAAGCAAACCTGGATCGTCATAGCCAGCGGGAAAAGGATGCTCAACGAGCAAGTGCCACCCCCTGTCACCCCCCGCACCAGCAATGGCCCGCACAAGGAATCCCGGCCAGGATCCCCCAATGCCCCCAACCCCCTCCCCCACCTACGAGCGCCTGCGCGACTACATCGCGAAACGCATGCGCATGAGCCACGTCTGCCAACCCCTGATGCTGAAGGAGCGCCTGGGCCGCCGCGATCTGGTTTTGGCGCCGGCATGGGGATGGTTGGGGCCTCTTCCCCACAAGTTCCACCCCCGTTACCGCCGATGCTCCCAACCGCCTCTCTCACAGTCCAGCCTCCAATGCTCATGGAGCTGCTGACAACCTGCAGCTGCTACCGCACCATCAGCAGCCCTGCGAGAATGGAAAGCTTGGCAGCGCGACCTGCAGAGCCGATGAACATCAACAAGCCAAAGAGCTGAAGGGATGAGCCGTTACAGCGTTGTTGGTTCAGCTGCGGAGTGTGAGCCAGGCTCGAATGGTCTGGTCTTGCGCAACCGCCTTGGCATCAAAGATCTGGCCGTGATGGAGGTACTGGAGCGTGATCTGCTGCTTGATCTCTACCAAGCGATCATCGGCAATGGGATTCCAGCCAACCGTTTGAGGATGGCAGATCTGATCGGTTGACATCGACAATGGCTGAGTTCTGTCTATGCGTGGTCAGGAAAAGTGCGGTCGTTCAATCTGAGTAAGCAGGGATTTGCATTTGCCAGTGCTCATCTTCTGACAGATCTGCTCGCGGCTTTTGAATCAGAGCAGCTGGCCAGGCTGACACCATTCAATCCCGAATCGGTGGATGAGCTGATCAGCGGGTTGGCTCAGGTTCATGTTGAATTGGTGCTGATCCATCCATTCCGAGAAGGCAATGGGCGAATCGCGCGTCTGCTCTGTGATGTGATGGCGTGCCAGGCTGGAATCGGTCCGCTCGACTATTCAGCCTGGGATCAACAGCGAGATTTATATTTTGCGGCGATCCGTGCGGGGGCTGTGCTGAATATCACCCCGATGGTGGAGCAATTCAGGCAGGTGTTGCCTGGGGCGGCTGTCGATCAGTGAGTGCCCGCTCAATCTCAGCCACTGGCTGTCCCGTTTCGATCGCTGTGGAACTGGCCACGGCACGGATGATACGTGCGCCAAGCGGCAGCGCACTCGCGTTCTGCCGCAGCCGTTGGAGCTCAGGGTCGGGGCTGGGCATCGGCAGGTCAACCACACCGACATTCTGGCAGCACTGTCACCAGAAAATGCTCCCCCATGCCCCCAACCCCCTCCCCCACCTACGAGCGCCTGCGCGACACCATCGCCAGGCGCATGCGCATGAGCCACGTTGACCAGCCCCTGATGCGCATGGAGCTCCTGGGACATTGATTTGCCAGGCAACAGCCAGCCCAGCCCCCGCGCAGGACGTTGCCCGCCGAATCCTGGGGGAGGACGTGACCCAGATCGATTACTACACAGAACGCGTCAAGCGGATGGTGGGCAAAGTGCTCACTGGCAACGGCATCACCCGCTACGACCAAGGCGCCTACGACCTGGTGGGCGGCGAGGAACTGAGCGACGACGAGCGCGAAGAGCTGCTGCAGCTGTGCCGCCAACGCCTCGATGCCTTCCGAATGCAGCGCGGCGAGGAGGTGGGCTGTTTGCTCACGCAGAAGCCTGCGGCTTCGGGCACAGGAGCCGCCACCGCACCCCGATCAGCGGCTCGATCAAAGTCCGGGTGCTCACCCCTGCCAAGGCCCGCTGCGAATGCTGCGGCGCAGGCTGTTGCTTGGCAAACCCCGCATCAACGGGCCCTGGAGGTGGACCACATCGTGCCCAGGAACCATGGCGGCTCGGACGACCTCAGCAACCTGCAGGCCCTCTGCTTCCGCTGCAATGCCGGCACACTCAAAGGCCCAGGCCGTCGATAAGCTCTTCGATCGAGCAGCCTAGTTGGCCGGCCAGGTCCTTGAGAATCTGCCGCAAGGTGCCTACCCTTAGGGGCTTGTGGGCTGGAATGGTGAGGTGCTGCTGCTGGCCGTCAGAGCTTCGGCTCAGCCTCATGTGACTTCCTGTTTGACGGGTCACCTCATAGCCATGGCGCCGCAGCCGCTCGGCCAGGAGTGGCCCGTTGACGTCCCGCGGAATCCTCACAGGGCCAGCAGTTCCTGCCTCACGTGATGGAGGCGGATCAGGGGCGGCGCCTGGCCCGGATCGAAGTGGCAGACGACGGCGTCGCGAATCTCCCGGTGGAGATCCTCCAGCGTGTCGGCCTCGGTGTGGATGGCGGCAGCGGCGGCACTGGCCCGAAAGGAGCCATCCTCCGCTTCCTCGACTAAGAAAAGGATTTCCTGCATGGTGCTCTCCAATGGTCCCAGTCTGACAGCAGTAGCCGGGATGCTTGCTGTCCCTGTCTAGGCAAAGGGACTGGGGCGGCATGCCTTCACCAAGAGCCGGGTTGGCTGAAGCCGCCACGCACCCACGCCAGAAGGGGGTCCCAGCAGGTGCACTTGC
This sequence comes from Cyanobium sp., assembly GCA_044233545.1. Lineage (GTDB taxonomy): Bacteria > Cyanobacteriota > Cyanobacteriia > PCC-6307 > Cyanobiaceae > Cyanobium. The sequence continues at coordinate 946 of JBIIJV010000193.1, read as the reverse complement.
CTGGCGGGCCGCCCAAAACCAAACCTGGCCCCCAGACCACACATGGCCCCCCAGCACCCACAGCGCAGAACGTAGCCCCCCGGATCCTGGGGGAAGACGTGACCCAGATCGATTACTACACAGAGCGCGTCAAGCGGATGGTGGGCAAGGTTCACCTTCAACGGCATCACCCGCTACGACCAAGGCGCCTACGACCTTGTGGGCGGCGTAGCCGAAGGCTTCTGCGCAGCAGTAGAACTGAGCGACGCCGGTACCTGGCCGAAGGCCAGCGTGACGGAGCCACTACGCGAAGAGCTGCTGCAGCTGTGCCGCCAACGCCTTGATGCTTTCCGAATGCAGCGCGGCGAGGAGGTTTTCGCCCACAGGAGCCGCCACCGCACGCCGATCAGCGGCTCGATCAAAGTCCGGGTGCTCACCCGTGCCCGCGGCCGCTGCGAATGCTGCGGCGCACACGAGCATCAGAGGGCCCTGGAGCTGGACCACATCGTGCCCAGGAACCACGGCGGTTCCGACGACCGCAGCAACCTGCAGGCCCTCTGCTTCCGCTGCAACGCCGGCAAGCGCGACACCGATTCCACCGACTTCCGCGGTCTGCAGGCCAGCTAGGCCAATCGTGAGGCGGGCTGTGTGTTCTGCGCGCTGGAGACCAGCGGCCGGGTGCTGCTGGAGAACGAACTGGCGCTCTGCATCGCCGATGCCTATCCGGTGGCGCCTGGGCACAGCCTGGTGATCCCGCGGCGCCATGTGGCCGATGGGTTGGCGTTGCACCAGCCGGAATGGAACGCGGTGGTGGAGCTGCTGAAGCTGCGGCGGGAGGAGCTAAGCGCCCAGGACGCCACGATCAGCGGCTGGGCTGGTGCGTCATGACAATTCGAGCTGGACTTGATCGAGCAGTGAGGCCGTGATGCCCAACAGGAGCGGCCAATCTGGAGAGCTGATCTCTACA
>JBIIJV010000317.1:0-5668 GCA_044233545.1 Cyanobium sp. | reverse complement strand
GGGCCTGTGTGTTGCACCTCTCAGGCGGCTGCGCTGAGCAGGGCCGGAAGATCCTCCAGTTCCGGGATGGCGGCCATGCTCTCGGCGGAGAACATGCGGCGGCCCTCCAGCTGCCAGTGCTCGTCCTGCTCCAGCAGCACCGCCCCAACCAGGCGGGTGATCGCGGCATCGTTGGGGAAGATGCCGACGACGCGGGTGCGGCGCTTTATCTTCAGCTTTGCTGAGCGCACCTCTCGGTGCGACATTGACCCGCTCTAACAGGTTGGTGCTCCAGACCTTTTTCCAGTGCTGCGCAGGGAAGTGACGGAAGGACAGCACTTCCTCTCTGGCCTCGTTCATTAGCTCAGCAGCTTTGGGGAAGCGTTCCGCCAGTGAGACGGCCAGATCATCCCAGCGGCTGAGGATATCGGCTGCGTTCTCCTGCGCGAACACGCTGCGCTGGGCAGCGGTGACCATGCCCTGATGGGCTTTTGGGACACGCTGCAAAAGATTCCTGGCGAAATGAACGCGACAGCGCTGCCACACACAGCCCTGCAGCTGGCGACGGATCGCCTTTGTGAGACCCCCGTGGGCATCGCTGATCACCAGCTTGACCCCAGTGAGGCCGCGCTCCTTTAAGGAGGCGATGAATTCCGTCCAGAAGCCTTCGCTTTCGCTATCGCCCACCTTGAGGCCCAACAGCTCCCGGCGGCCGTCGACATTCACGCCCATGGCGACGACGACAGCCCGCGAGCAAACCTGCAGGGCCTTGCCCAGCCTGCCGTGGAGATAGGTCGCGTCCATGTAGACGTAGGCATAGCCGCTCTCCTGCAGGGGCCGGCAAAGAAAGGCCTGCACCTGCTGGTCAATCTCCTGGCAGATGCGACTCACCTGCGACTTGGAGATGCCGCTCTGGGAGCCCAGCGCGGACACCAAGGCATCAACCTTGCGGGTGGATACGCCATTGATGTAGGCCTCCATGATCACGGCGTAGAGGGCCTGATCCACCCGGCGACGGGGCTCGAGAATTGAGGGCAGGAAGCTGCCGGCCCGCAGTTTGGGAATCAGCAGATCAATGTCGCCCACTTGGGTGGTCAGGCTGCGTTGCCTGTAACCGTTGCGGTAGCCGTGCCGCTCCTCGGTGCGCTCGTGCCGGTCGGCACCGATCACAGCGGCGACCTCGAGCTCAATGAGCTGTTGCAGGCCGTGACGCGCCAGCTCGGGAATCAGCTCACCGGCAGTGCTGCCATCAAGTAGCGATGCCAGCTCAGGTGCGGCACAATGGGTCTTGGGCATGGTTCGTCTGGTTGAGGTAGGACTCGAACCAGGGAAACGGACCTGCCCACCTCTTGCAACACCAGCCGGAGCCAGTCGCCTGAGATGCTCCCCCCAAGCTGGTTAAGCCGGCATGGGGGGCCGGGGGATTTACACCACTTCAGGGGACGCCAGCTTCTCCGGGTCTAACGTGCCACCAAAAGGCACATGAAACTCCTCGATTGAGAGCTGCCCGTTGTGGTGTTTGCGATACATATGCAGCGATCAGCAGTTACAGCAATCGTCAATTGCCCCGTTCGCCGCCAGTTTAACGCCTCTCGATCGCTGAGACAAGTTGCGCTGCAGTCGATTTGGCTTTTTCAGGAGTCCCTCGTTAGAGCTCACAGGATCTAGCTGTAAAGATGGCAGAAATCGCCAGAGTAGAGAGATGTCTTTTGCTTAAGCTTGGCAGCTAACCAAAGATCTTAACAATACGTGTAAGAGTGTAGGCCTAGAGGGTCAATCAATGGGACATGAAAGGCTCACGACGAAAGACGTCCGTCTTCCATGTGAATGATGCGATCAGCAATGTCCAAGACTCGATTATCATGAGTTACCATTAAGATTGTACAGTTTTGCTCACGAGCAAGCTGTTGTATCAGTGTTACTACTTGACGACCTGATTTACTATCAAGAGAAGCCGTAGGTTCGTCAGCCAAGACGATCTTTGGATGGCGCACCAAGGCGCGAGCGATAGCAACACGTTGTTTTTGCCCTCCAGATAAGTCATCTGGGTAAGAATTAATCCAGGATTTTAAACCTACACTCTCCAAGATATTCACCGCTTCAGCATCCCTTCTGTTTGCGCTAAGGTGCCTAGTTTCTAAGGCCATTTGCACATTCTGCAGTACAGTTAGGCTCCTGATCAAATTATGAGACTGAAATATATAACCGATCTCCCGTCGCAGAGCAATCATTTGCTGGCGAGATGAGCCAAGGAGTTGGAAGTCAAGAACCTTTAAGCTACCAGATTGGCAAGATCGCAACCCACTGATGAGCGTTAGCAGCGTCGTTTTGCCTGAACCTGACGGCCCTGAAAGGAGAATGATCTCCCCGGGATAAATAGTCAGATCAATATTAAATAATACTTGTTTGTGTTGAGAACCTTGGCCAATAGTATGGCTTAGATTTTGTACAGAAATAATCGGTGATTGATTCATGGGAATTAAGCGCGGAAGATAACCTAAAAGATTTCGGCGGGATCGGCAGACCGCAGTTTGCGAAGAGCAATGCTGCCAGAAATGCTGCACATAATAATTGTGAGGATAAGAACCAGTATGGCTCGATTGACAGTCATGACAATCGGAAGCATGGTAGCTTCTGCAGCGATGTAGTAAAGACCAATTGAAATGAGTAACCCAGGGATGAAGCCCAGAACAGCCAAAATAAAAGCTTCTTGCAGCACCACCACTAGGAAATAAGTATCACGAAAGCCCATGGCCTTCAGAGTGGCATATTCAGACAGATGATCAGAAACATCAGCATAAAGAATCTGATAGACAATAACTAGGCCAACGAGAAAACCAATGGCAGTACCCAAGGTAAAAATAAAACCAATGGGAGTAGAATTGGCCCAATAATCTTTCTCAAACTGGACAAATTCGGATAAGGTTAGGACTTTGACATCACCTGGCATGTAAGATTGGAGTGTGGCAGCCATTTGCTGGGGATCTTGACCGGATTTAAGCGTAATCAGACCTACATTCACTTCGGAAAGAGTGCGACTGGGAAAAAGACGCAGGAAGGTGAGGTCACTGACTATGGCATTGGAGTCGCCTGCGAAAGAAGCACCCAAAGTAAACAGACCCTCTAACTTCACTTGCCGATTTTGCACTTCAGTGGTGATCGTCTTTCCTTCTGTTAGTGCAGCCAGAGTGGAATCGTAATCACCATCAGAGCGTTGATCGAATAACATTGTATCAGTTAGTTTGAGCTTATCAAGATTCTCTTGAATTCCCGGTAGGTCAACAACTCTCTCGGAAGGGTTAAAAGCGAAGAATAAGACTTCTGCCTGACGCTGGTTGTCAGGATTTCTCCAATTTCCCCTTTCTGAGTAGAGAGGTACTGCGGAGGCAACGCCATCAAAGTTCATCGCTTGGGAAAGGCGTCTGCGCGGGAAACCTTCCATGTTCGATATGTTTTGCGCCTGAGGACTCATGAAGATCAGATCTGCCTGAAGACTGCGGTGCAAGAGAGTGTTGCTGTCATACAGCGCAGCTTGAAAACCCAACTGCATAAACATGAGAAAGTCAGCAAAGGCAATGCCAGCAATCGCAACATACAGACGACTGCGGGACCGACTGAGTTGAAGCCAGGCAAGGGGAATTCCAGGCTTAATGCTTGCTAAGGCTAGGAACTTATCGATAAGACGGGAAAACCTCAATTGCACCGATGCAAGAGCAGCACTAAGATTCATGGTTAAAGCGAGGAATAATTTATGTTTTAGATAGTGATAACTGCACGAATGCGTTGGTTGGTGAGACCCTTTACCTTATCACTGGATGCAGAATCGAGAAGGATTTTTACCTCAACAATGCGAGCATCAGAATCAGCTGTAGGATTAGGGTCTAGAATCTTTTGCTGAGTGACTAGCCTGCCGATCCGTACAACTTCTCCTTGAAGGGTATCTGAAAGAGCCTCACTAGTGACGATTGCTGCTTGGCCTGGCTTCACCCTGGTGATGTCCGTTTCGTAAACTTCCGCGACTGCAACCATCTGATTCGTTTGACCCATTTCAACGATCCCTTTTGCACCAATCAATTCACCTGGTTTGGTGTGAATTTTGAGAATCTCTCCCGCTTTGGGTGCTCTGATATAGGAGAGCATTAATTCGGCATAAGCTTGCTTTTGAGCTGCTTTAGCCGTAATGAGTCTTTCCTCACCTGTTGTGACGATACGGTTCAGATTCGCTCTTCCTTCATCAAGGCTGTCGGAGGCTGTTTCTGCTCGTAAACAAAAACTGTCGCGCTCCTGTGCAGAGACTGCTCCTGCTTTGATGAGGGTTTCATAACGTTGACAATCCTTGCGCGACACCCGCAGATTCGCGTTAAGCCGTTCGATGGTAGCTGTTTCAACTGCTCTTTCTCCTCTTAGCTGTGCATCGAGGGATTGAACTTCTCCTTTGGCTTTTTCGAAGACAGCTTGTAGACGATCTCGAGAATCCAAAATCGCGATCACCTGTCCTGCTTTGACTTGTGATCCTTCTTCAACCAACACTTGGGCTACCCGATCGCTAGTGCTGCCGTTGCCTGAGGAGGAAACAGCGAACACTTCACCCTGGGGTTCCAGCCTGCCTAAGGCCGTGATTTTTGTAGGGGCTGGAACCTTTGCTGGAACCGGTTGCGTTTGCGCCTTCTGCGGTTCCTGCTTTAAAGAGACCAGACCAACGCCGAGAAGTGTTAGGCAAGCCAGACCTCCTAATAGTGCCCAACGATGACGTCGTAACGACAGCCTCCTTGGCTGAACCTCGGATTTCTCAAGCATGGCTGGTAAGATTGGGAGAGATTAGTGGAATCCATTAGTACCATTATAGATCAAGTTTCTGGAAGCTACAGTCCAGTATAAGGAATTTGCAGAAGAACTTAACATCTATCTTGATGGGCGTCAAAGATCACTGTTCATCGGACAAACCGATATGCTCGGACAGAAATCGGAGGGCTGAGTCAACGTCTCAGTCAGGGTTCTCGTAGTGCTGCGGAAGCGTCAGCATCTGGTGAAAGCAACAAGTGTCTGCTCAATAGTGGCGTTGCATATAGGGTAACGAGATATCCAGCTTGAACAACAACTGTGTTTCAGGGGGCCATGGTGGCTAAATGCAGAGGTTGAGAAACCCTAGCCAGTCAATCAAATGGCGGGGACTCTGCTGCGGCTGGAGTTCAGGACTGAATGATAATGAAAATTTACCATGTTGCATTTATGTTGCTCAGTGGATCCTGCTGGTATACAATAAAAGGAAGGGCTTTGTAGGGCCACCTCAGCATGATATTGTTGCAATAGGGCACCTCGAAAAATAAGCCCTTTCCAGTGCTTCTGCGGACATGAAAAAGTCGCCAATCTGGCGGCAAAGCTAGAAGTTCTTATATCTACCATTGACGATATCACTTGAACTATAGCACTTTCTCATCAAGAGTCATGCAACCACTGCAATATGACCAGAGCGCTGCAGAAAGCGCAAGAAGTTAAAGGTTAAGTTCTTCAGGCCCCACCATGCCTCGTTCCGTTCAATTCCAATCTTTCTTGTCAGCTTTCCACCCATAGACATTGTCATGCAGCCAAAGACATGCTCTACGCAAGCTCTGATTGCCGACTTGATTCGATTTAGTTTCTTGGCCTCGTCGCTAAGTGGATGATTGCGAGCGCCTTTTTCGTGGATCAG
>JBIIJV010000001.1:0-67655 GCA_044233545.1 Cyanobium sp. | reverse complement strand
AAACGGTTTTGGCGAGCGCGATTGCAGCTGTTTTCTTTGCAGCCTTCATTGTCGCCGGCACCATGTGGTACGGCGCCGCAGCCACACCGATCGAACTTTTTGGTCCAACTCGTTATCAGTGGGATCAGAGCTACTTCAAAACCGAAATCAATCGCCGAGTGCAAACGGCCCTTGATAATGGTGCTACCAATGAAGAGGCCTGGGCTTCTATTCCTGAGAAACTTGCTTTTTACGATTACGTCGGCAACAGTCCTGCCAAGGGAGGTCTTTTCCGAGTGGGTCCAATGGTTAACGGTGACGGACTCCCCACCGGATGGATCGGCCACATCTCTTTCCATGACAAGGATGGTCGAGACATTGAAGTAAGGCGTCTGCCCAACTTCTTTGAGAACTTCCCCATTGTCCTCCAGGATAAAGAGGGCGGAGTTCGTGCTGATATTCCCTTCCGCCGAGCTGAAGCCAAATACTCATTTGAGCAGCAAGGCGTCACGGCAACCGTTTATGGCGGTGCCCTCAATGGTCAAACCTTCAAAGACCCAGCCGATGTCAAGAGGCTTGCCCGTAAAGCCCAATTAGGTGAAGCTTTTGAATTTGACCGCGAGAAATACCACTCCGACGGAACTTTCCGGAGTTCACCACGGGGTTGGTTTACTTTCGGTCATGCCACCTTCGCCCTACTTTTCTTCTTTGGGCATATCTGGCATGGTGCCCGCACCCTTTACCGCGATGTTTTCGCCGGCATCGACCCGGACCTCGGCGAGCAAGTGGAATTCGGGCTATTCCAAAAGCTCGGAGACCGTTCAACCCGTCGCCTACCTGAGGGCTATGTGCCTCCGGCAGGAACCACACTCAGCTGACCGCAGGACACTCGAGGACACTCCATGGAAAGCTTTGCCTACATCCTGATTCTGGCCCTGGCCATTTCAACGTTGTTCTTTGCCATCGCCTTTCGCGATCCTCCAAAGATCGGTAAATGATCAATCAGGACAAGCGTCCCAGCTAAATGCCCCGAAAGGGGCTTTTTTATTGGGAATGGAGACGAGGGGCTGTTCAATCTGTACAAGCCTGTCTAAGATTGATGAACAATTGGAGTTCACGGGCATGCAATGCCCTTCCTGCCAACACACTGATAGTCGCGTACTAGAGTCCCGGGCTGCGGATTCTGGGCGCAGCGTGCGGCGGAGGCGCGAGTGCCTGAACTGTGACTTCCGCTTCACCACTTACGAAAGGGTTGAAACCGTTCCGATCACGGTGCTCAAACGGAACGGCCATCGCGAAACCTTCAACCGATCGAAACTGTTGCACGGTTTGCTTCGGGCTTGTGAGAAAACAGGTCTGGCACCGGCAAGCCTGGAAGTTGTAGTCGATGAAATTGAAATTTGCCTGCAGCAGCGAGCTGGCCGTGAAGTGACAAGCAACGAAATCGGAGAAATGGTTTTACAGCAGTTGCGGGAGATGAGTGATGTCGCCTATGTGAGGTTTGCTTCTGTTTATCGTCAGTTCAAGAGTGTGAGCGATTTTGTCTCAGCCCTTGAGGTCTTAGGTGAGCCCACACCCAATCGCGGCAAGACCAGAGCAACGCTTGCGGCTGTGCCTTGATCCCCAAAGCTGTCAAGATGTATTGGTACAATATGGAGATGTTGGCTTGCTGGCGGCAAGCCAACTCCTTTCGTACTGCCCCAGGCAGACCGCCATTGAACGATGACTGCGACAACGACCTCCGAACCGAACCAAGTCCAAGCCAGCGCCGCATCCCCAGGCTCTTTGGAGGAAATCGACACCCTTCACGACACCAGCGAAGAGGGGATTGAATTTGAGGTTCCGGAGGCCGTCCCCACGGCCGACCATTCCAGTAGTCGCAAATCCAAGCAGGACATTGAAGCAGTGGGCTTCACCCTGGATGAATTTGCTTCGCTACTTAGTAAATACGATTACAATTTCAAACCTGGCGACGTAGTCAACGGCACAGTTTTTGCCCTTGAGTCGAAGGGCGCCATGATTGATATTGGTGCAAAGACTGCCGCATTCATGCCTCTCCAAGAGGTTTCGATCAACCGGGTTGAACATCTATCAGACGTTCTGGAACCTGGGGAAGTACGGGAATTCTTCATCCTCAGCGAAGAGAACGAAGATGGGCAATTAACTCTTTCGGTGCGCCGTATTGAATACCAACGTGCATGGGAGCGAGTCCGACAGCTCCAAAAGGAGGACGCCACGATCTACAGCGAAGTCTTCGCTACCAACCGAGGTGGGGCATTGGTTCGCGTCGAAGGGCTGAGGGGCTTCATTCCTGGCAGCCACATCAGCACCCGCAAGGCAAAAGAAGAATTGGTGGCAGATTTCCTGCCTCTGAAATTCCTCGAAGTTGATGAAGAGCGCAACCGTTTAGTGCTCAGCCATCGTCGCGCTTTGGTCGAACGCAAGATGAATCGACTCGAAGTTGGTGAAGTTGTGCTTGGCACCGTGCGAGGCATCAAACCCTACGGTGCCTTCATTGATATTGGTGGTGTCAGTGGACTGCTGCACATTTCCGAAATCAGCCACGAGCATATTGAGACTCCCCATACTGTTCTCAATGTCAATGACCAAATGAAGGTCATGATTATTGATCTTGATGCCGAACGGGGTCGCATCTCCCTCTCCACCAAGGCTCTAGAACCCGAGCCAGGTGACATGCTCACCGATCCTCAGAAGGTCTTTGAAAAAGCGGAGGAAATGGCAGCTCGCTACAAACAAATGTTGCTTGAGCAGGCTGAAGATGGTGACACGATAGCGATTGACTCCGAATCTATTGATGAGGATTAATCTGGACCCGATCTACCCAGGCTGGCAGTAACGATGGTTTACCTGAACCTCCGGGGTCAGGGCCTTCCACGCCCCAGCGAAAAAACGCCGATCAGGGCTGTCCTCTTCGATAAGGACGGCACCATGAGTCAAAGCGAGCCCATGCTGACGGCCTTAGCGGAGTCACGAATCCTCCATTGCTTGGAGCAAACAGCTGACTCCGCAATCTTCGGGCGGTCCGAAGAACTCAAAGATCTACTTCAACGTGCCTACGGCCTTATCCCTAACCACGGACTTCACCCGGCGGGCTTAATTGCGGTCGCCGCCAAAGATCACAACCTGATCAGTACCGCTACTGCGCTTACCCAAGCGGGATTGGGTTGGCCCGAGGCTCTCGCCACCGCAGAAAAAGTCTTTGCCATAACGGATCGACTCCACGAAGCAGCATCAATCCCCAAACCCGAACCAACTGAGGGGCTGATCAAGCTGTTACATGAACTGCGTTTCCACGATGTCCTTTGCGCCGTTATCAGTAACGACCATGAACAAGGAATTCAGTCTTTCCTTGATCGTCATCAACTCAGTTTCTTGATTCAAGGCATTTGGAGCGCGGACCACCGCCCCCGTAAACCGGATCCAGGGGCGGTGCATGGTATTTGCCAATGGCTTGGGGTCTCCCCTTCTGAATGCGCCCTAATTGGCGATGCTAACAGCGACCTGTACATGGCCCGAACCGCTGGTGTCGGCGTCATCCTGGGCTATTGCTCCGGCTGGCGCCGACCCCTTGACCTTGATCCCAGCTTCCCTCACCTCCAGCACTGGGACCAGTTGAGCCTGGCTCCTTAAGCCTGAGGCCCGAATGACTGCGTGTCCATCCGTACTTCAGAAGTCGCTGACGAGGTCATAGTGTCGTCACTGAACCTTTCGTCCCGGAATGAGCAACTACGTCTTCACCTCGGAATCGGTTACTGAGGGGCATCCGGACAAGATCTGTGATCAGGTCAGCGATGCCGTACTGGATGCGCTTTTGGCCCAGGATCCAGAAAGTCGGGTAGCCTGCGAGACCGTTGTTAATACTGGACTTTGCCTCATCACCGGTGAAGTGACCACTAAAGCCAGAGTCGACTTCAACACTCTGGTGCGAGGTGTCATCGAGAAAATTGGTTATTCCGGTGCACGGGCTGGCGGTTTCGATGCCAAAAGCTGCGCCGTCCTGATCGCTCTAGATCAGCAATCACCAGACATAGCCCAAGGGGTCGACGAAGCCGACGACCATGAGGGAGATCCTCTGGACAAGGTCGGAGCGGGTGACCAAGGAATCATGTTCGGCTTCGCCTGCGACGAGACCCCCGAACTCATGCCGCTGCCGATCAGCCTGGCCCACCGCCTGGCCCGTCAGTTGGCCCAAGTCCGGCATGACGGCCGATTGAATTACCTGCTGCCAGACGGCAAGACCCAGGTGAGTGTGGTTTATGAAAATGACCAACCGGTCGCGATCGACACGATCTTGATCTCCACCCAGCACACTGCGGAAATCGACGGAATCAGCGAAGAAAAAGCTCTCAGAGATCGTATCGCCGCAGATCTCTGGCTCCACGTAGTCGAACCTGCCACCGCTGATCTAAAGCTCAAGCCCAAACAAGATTCAACCCGTTTTTTGGTGAATCCCACCGGCAAGTTTGTGGTTGGAGGTCCCCAAGGAGATGCCGGACTGACCGGTCGCAAGATTATCGTCGATACCTATGGCGGTTACGCCCGCCACGGTGGTGGGGCTTTTTCCGGCAAGGATCCCACCAAGGTGGATCGCTCAGCCGCCTACGCCGCCCGCTACGTCGCCAAAGCACTGGTGGCAGCTGGATTGGCCAGCAAAGTGGAGGTCCAACTCAGCTATGCCATTGGTGTGGCAAGGCCCGTGAGCATCCTGGTCGAAAGTTTCGGCACGGGCGTCATAAGCAACACCGATCTAACCGCCTTGGTGCAAGAGCACTTTGACCTGCGTCCTGGGGCCATCATCAACACCTTTGGACTCCGCCAACTGCCAAGTCAACGGGGTGGTCGTTTCTACCAAGACGTTGCCGCCTACGGCCACTTCGGTCGCAGCGATCTTGACTTGCCCTGGGAAAATGTAGGTGCTATCGCCGCTGAGCTCAAACAGGCCACTGGCTGAGCTCAAACAGGCCACTGCCAGTCTTGGTGTCACTGCCACCCTGGGCTGAGGGTTCGCCACCCCCCATCAAGCCCCTGACAATCGGCGTTGACTTGGGCAGCAGCGGCCTCCGCCTCGCCCTTGTCGATGCCAGCGGCAATCTGGTGAGTGAAATCTGCAGCCCCTACCCCGGTTCTTTCAGCAGTCCCGAGGCGTGGCGGCAAGGCTTTTTAAGCTTGATCCAGGAATGGCCCTCCCCCTGGCGCTCCCAAGTCGCTGCAATCGCCGTTGCCGGAACCTCAGGCACTCTGCTGCTTTGCCATGACGATGGTTCCCTTCTGGAGGGGCCAGCAGGCCAAGCCCTCGCCTACAACCAGTCTTTTCCTGAACAAGCGGCCATGGCCTTGGCCCTAGCCATAGACGGTCCAGCCACCTCGGCCAGCGGCAGCTTGGCCAGGGCCCTGCAACTGATGCAATTGGCCAGGCTCCCATGGAGCGACCCTGCTTTTCGATTGCGTCATCAAGCGGACTGGCTGATGGGCTGGTTGCTGGGGGACTGGCGCTGGGGTGAGGAGGGCAACAATCTCCGACTGGGCTGGAATCTGATCGAAAACCGCTGGTGCGGCCGCATCGGCGAGCAGCCTTGGGCAGCTGCGCTGCCCCAGATCATCCCCAGCGGCTCCTGCCCCGGCAGGGTGTCTGAACTGGTGGCTCTGCAAACAGGCCTGGACAGGAAATGTTTGGTGGTAGCAGGCAGCACGGACGCCAACGCGGGTGTTCTTGCCGCCGACCCCCAGGAAGGGGACGGCATCACGGTGTTGGGCACCACCTTGGTATTGAAGCAATTTGTGACCGAGCCCCTGCAAGGGCCAGGCATCAGCTGTCACCGACTCGCTGGGCGCTGGCTCGTTGGGGGAGCTTCGAATGCCGGAGCTGGAATCCTGCTGCAGTTCTTCTCGGCAAACGACCTCGAGGAGCTAAGCCGACAGATCGATCCAGAACGTCGAACGGGACTCTCTCTGCTGCCCCTGGCAGTAAATGGCGAGCGCTTTCCCGTTGACGATCCGGAATTAGCACCGCGACTCGAACCCCGACCCATCAGCGACGCCCTTTACCTTCAGGCCCTGCTGGAAGGACTAACGGACATTGAAGTCGCCGGTTGGCAACGGCTCGAAGCCCTTGGGGCCCCTCCGGTAAAGCGTGTGATCAGCCTTGGCGGCGGTGCCCGCAATGCCCAATGGCGGCGGATGCGACAGAGGGCCTTGGGGCGCCCGGTGCTGCATCGTGCCTATGCCAGTGCGGCCCTGGGCATGGCCCTTCTGGCCCAGTCCAGGATTGGAAAGGGCCCTGCCCCCATACCCCCATCTGCTAATCAACAACCATGAACCTGAACCTGCGCTCCATCCTGGCCATGGGGCTGTTTGTGGTGTTGGCCGGCTACGTCGGCTACAGCGCCATCCACCTCGCCTTGCTTCTGATCGAGCGGTTTGGGGCCAGCTGAATCCAGAATCAGGCAGCCCCGTTTCATTTGCTATGGCCGCTGACCCCATCACCCCCGCCGTGAGCGAGAGAATCTGCGCCCACATGAACAACGACCATGCCGAAGCCGTCCTGGCCTATGCCCACCATTACGCAGGCCTGCCCACGGCCCAGGCAGCCAGGATGCTGGCAGTGGGTCCAGATGCCATGTGTTTGGAGGTCGATGGCCACTCCGTCGAGGTGCCCTTTGACCACACCCTGAGCGACAGCGAGGACGCCCACCGCACCTTGATTGCCATGCTGCGGTCGATGCCTGGGAACCCTTAGGGATCCCCCCACATAGTCTCCAATCATGGGATCTCCCGTGCTAATGGGCCTGCGCCAACTGGCCCGCGATCACTGGGAAAAGTTGTTCGTCAAACCCTGCCCACTCTGCCGGCGGCCCCTCGGCGGCCCAGGGGCTCCAGGGGCAATCTGCCAAGGCTGCCGCAAGCATCTGGATCTACCCACCGATGGCTTTCAAGGCCTCGATCCCCTGCCCTGGTGGGGGGCTGGACCCTATCGAGCCGGGCTGCGGGGCCTGGTTCTCGATCTGAAGCGCCAACCCTGCCGCCAGAGCGTGGCTGCCCTGGTAGCCACCATGACTCCTTCCTTACACTGCCAGGGGGAAGGCCCTCTGCTGGTGCCTATTCCCAGCTGGAAACTGCCTGGCAACCCATTACCGCCTCTGGTTTGCCAAGAGCTAGGTCACCAGCTGGGCCTGGAGCGCCGCGATCTGTTGGAGAGAACCCGACCGGTGTTGGGGCAACACCACCTGGGACGCCGCCTGCGGCTCGCTAACCAGGAAGGAGCATTTTCCTGCAGGGCCCGATTCCGCCGTCGCAGTCCCCGTACATTGCTCCTGGTGGATGACGTGCTGACGACGGGATCAACGGCCCTGAGCGCTGGCGCGGCCCTTGAGGCAGGCGGCTGGCAGGTGCTTGGACTGATCTGCCTGGCCCGCACTCCGGCCAGGCGAGAACGAAGCCAAGGACTGCGGACTAGCTGTGATCTAAGATCTCAAAGTTGCGTCAGCGACGGGCCGGGATAGCTCAGTTGGTAGAGCAGGCGATTGAAAATCGCCGTGTCCCCAGTTCAAATCTGGGTCCTGGCATTCATAACGCCCCACGGGTCATGCGTTCTCCACGACCGGAGGCCAGCAGCAACCAGCTATTCGATAACGCCGACAGCTTTGGCATGGTTTTCGATGAGGCCTGGAAGCGCCACACCGCCGAAAACCCCATCCACGTCCTGACCAGCAGCGACAAGCTTGACCTAATCTTGATAAATTGCGCCGACCATCCCTTCGTGCTGACCAACCCGGCCATGGCCCGCCAGGTGGCCGAGTTCCGCATCCGGCTGTTGGGTCTCTAGGCGGGGCCATCTGGTTGGGCCTGGATCGCTGCCAGTTGCTAAGTTCTGCGTTTCCAGCCTCAGCTCCGATGCCGGAACGCCGCAGCCCATAGGATCCGGCCATGAGTAGCCCCTCCGCCCGCCTGCTGCGCCAGTTGAGCGCCGGCTTCAGCAACCAGCACCAAGCCTTCGAAAACCCGCCCCTCTTCGCCCACATCTTGGTGAAGTTCCGGCCCCTGCCCCAGTTGGCCCCTGGATCATTGCTTTTGGAGCAGTGCTACTCGATTGATCCAGGCCGCCCCTACCGCATCCGGGTGCTGCGGGTGGAGCAACGCAGTGACAGCCTGGTGATCCACAACCAGGCCATCGGCAAGGGAGAACGCTTCTGGGGCGCGGTGGAGGACGCCGAACGGCGCCGGCAGATCCGTTCCGATGACCTGCGCTTGCTCGAGGGGTGCACCTACATGGTGAAAGAAACCACCAACGGCTTCATCGGCGAGGTGGAACCGGGCTGTCGCTGTCTGGTGGAACGCAAGGGTGCCACCGCCTACCTGATCAGCAGCTTCGAGCTCGATGGCCAGGGCATGCGCACGATCGACCAGGGCCACGACCCCCGCAGCCACGAGCAACTTTGGGGCTCGTTAGCTGGCCCCTTTGAATTCGAGCGCACCCACGACTACAGCGCCGAACTGCCGAGGGACTGGCTCGGAGACTGACGTTCAGGCGCATTGGAGTTCAGGCGATCTGGGGCTCAGGCGCCCTTGATCATCAAGCGATCAGGTCGTCCATGAAGGCCTGTTCCACCTCTTTTGGGAAGGGATCAAAGGCCGCCTCCCGAAAGGCCGGGGTCACCCCAGCCCTGATCCCCCCCTTGATCCCGGCCTGGGGGCCTGCGAACTCGCCGAAGTTAGAGTTATGCCCAGGGCCGCCGGAGCCACCAAGCAGTAAGCGGCTACCGCCGAGCTGGTCCTCCAGGCGGGCTAGCCGCGCCTCGGTGAGGGCCAGAATCTCGCTGGTCTCCATCCGCAGGCGAGGGGTAGTCTGATTATCGCGGTCGTTCAAGCCGGCTAGCTGCTCCTCCACAGCCCCCAGCCGTTCCTCAAGTTCGAGCAGGCGGAACATCAACGCCTCTGATACCTGGCTTAGGCCCAGGAGTTGCTCACCTAGGCGGCGCTGCAACTGGAGTGCAGTTTGGGCTGGTGGGGATTGGGCGGCCATCGCAGAGCCCAGAGCAGAGGGGTTCTGCAGGATGGTATCGGCTGAGGGACGGTGAGCCAGGCAACGGCTATAGAAGACCTCGAAAAATCAACAAGGCGATTGATTCCGGCATGATTTCAATGATGATTGGACGATGAATTTTCATGCCAACAGTGGGTCCGTTTGCTCCAGCACTCTGACCACGTAGCAGTGGTTGCATGAATCACTCATAGAAGTTCCGCAGTTCTAGGGAGCTCGTCAATAGTTGATGTAATATATTCTTGCACAGGCGCCTCGCTGGCGGCGTTTTTATGCCCACAAGACTTATATTATGTGCCGATTATTCGAGGTGCTCTTTAGAACGATTCCGGAAGGGTCAAGCAAAAGAAATCGGTGGCCCAAAAGCTCCTGCTGCAGCCCTGTGCGCTCGGCTGGGCAATCCTGACCCTTAACGCTTACTCCGGGCGACAAGGTCAGCTCCCAGGCAGCGGCAAATACTCCCTGCCTACCCGGAGCGTGTTCCGGCTCCAGCGCCATGACATCATCCCGGTTAGTAGTCCAGCCGAAGCCATGGGAACCACCATTAAAGCGATCAGAGCCCGATGCTGTCGCCCTACTTGACAGTGCTCCAAATGGCCCAGGCAGGTGAGCGGTCACCGTGTCGCCCAAAGCATTGCGCTGCAATGCCTTTAGGCGACACGGTGACCGTTTATTAAGTATCTATCGGGGGAGCCGTGCGGGCAATAATAATACGAGGGCTGAAGCGGTTTGGGTGCCTTGACTGGTGACCAGCCATTCACCCCGTGCATCGCGTAGGCGATCACACCCCTTCCCCCCTAACCACTTCCTGACATCGACCGTCAGGTCCATGGAGCTCCTCAATGTTCGACGCCTTCACCAAGGTCGTTGCCCAGGCTGATGCCCGCGGCGAATTCATCAGCTCTGGCCAGATCGATGCCCTAGCATCGATGGTTGCTGAGAGCAACAAGCGCCTAGACACTGTCAATCGGATCACCTCTAGTGCATCCGCCATTGTTACCAACGCTGCTCGCGAATTATTCGACCAGCAACCCTCCTTGACCGCACCTGGCGGCAACGCCTACACCAGTCGCCGCATGGCTGCCTGCCTGCGCGACATGGAAATTATCCTTCGCTACATCACATACGCGATCTTTGCCGGCGACGCTTCGGTGCTAGAAGACCGTTGCCTTAATGGCTTGCGTGAAACATATCTCGCTCTCGGCGTGCCCGGCGCGTCCGTCGGAGAAGGTGTCCGTAAGATGAAGGATGCTGCAATTTCGATCGCCAATGATCGCAACGGCATCACCTCCGGTGATTGCACAGCCCTCATGTCCGAAGTGGGCACCTATTTCGACCGCGCAGCCGCTGCAGTCAGCTAATTCACTGAATCTTGCATTCGGTCTTTCAGCTTTCTTGATACTATTCAACTTCTCCTTTCTCCACTACAATGAAGACCCCCCTCACCGAGGCTGTAGCCGCCGCTGATTCTCAGGGCCGCTTGCTGTCTCAAACCGAGTTTAACGCCGCCTTTGGTCGCTTTGAGCGGGCTAAGAATGCCCTTGAGGCCGCAAAAGCACTCAACGCCAAAGCCGATGCACTGGTCAATGGCGCTGCTCAAGCCGTTTATACCAAGTTCCCTTACACCACCCAGATGCAAGGGAGCAACTATGCATCGGACGCACGAGGCAAAGCCAAGTGTGCTCGTGACATCAGTTACTACCTCCGTCAAATCACCTACTGTCTAGTGGCTGGTGGAACCGGCCCCATCGATGAATACCTCATCGCTGGCCTGGATGAAATCAACCGCGCATTCGAACTATCACCCTCCTGGTACGTCGAAGCCCTTAACTATATCAAAGCCAACCACGGCATTTCAGGTGATCCCGGCAACATCGCCAATAATTACATCGATTACGCTATCAACGCTCTCATCTGATCCCAGATCAGGTGTTGCAGGATCCGCGTCGATTTTCGCTTTGGCCCCTTACGGGGCCTTTTATTTTACCTGATTCCTGCTGCAGGCTTGATAGGGGCCATTCACTTAAGCAATGACGCGCCAGGCCCTAGCTACGGCCAGGAAGGCAAAACACGATCTATCGATTCTAGGAGCGATGAAGGCCAGTCCAGCTTTGACTTTCTAACTGCAACCAGACTCGCGAGCCTTTGAGTGTCAGACACAAGTAAGGAGGCTATCGGCTAGACCAGAACAATGGGATGAAGCTTGATGTAGATTCGTCACGACGGTTCTGATGCAGCCTGCAGGCGTTGGATAATCAATCAGATTTCGTGCGCCGATGCCCCTTCCGCTTCTTACCACAAAACTGGTTACCATGAATGCGCGGGTAAACAGCTTTCTGGCGCCGGAAGATCAGGACAGCCGTGCGTTCCAGTCAGGAAACGGTCAGCTCAGTGGCAAAGGAAACGTTGAGAGCCAGATTGAACAGGCCTACAGACAGATCTTCTTTCACGCCTTCAAAGTCGATCGTGAGCCAGCGCTTGAATCACAGCTGCAGAACGGCCAGATCACGATGCGAGATTTTGTGCGGGGTCTACTACTGTCTCGCAAGTTCCGGGACGATTTCTACCGCTGCAACAGCAACTACCGCATGGTTGAGCAGGTAGTGAACCGGGTCCTGGGACGTCCTGTACACGGAAATCATGAGCGGCTCGCCTACTCCATTTTGATCGCCGAACATGGTCTCGGAGCATTTATTGATTCACTCCTAAATTCGGACGAATACATGGATACATTTGGATACAATACCGTACCCTATCAAAGGACGCGTACTTTACCGGGCCAAGCATTGGGCACCATGCCCTTCAACCAGCAGGCCCCCCGCTACGACAGCAGCTGGAGGGACAAAGCCGCCAAGCGAGCTCCAGCCAAGTTGCTCTGGGAGGACACCATCAGCCAACGACCGGCCTGGCTCGCCGACGCCCCCGCACCATGGGCTCGTAAGCTCTGGCAAAATACAGTGGCGGCCGGTGGTTTTGTGATCACGGGACTCGTGCTCTGGATTGCAGCTGCCATGCTGAGCACTGGAGGACAATAAAATGGGATTCGCATTAATAAACTACCTTCTACGATTGAACAATGGGTTCATCGTCAATCACGTCAAAGATGGACTCAACTGATGGCCGAAGCGATTGCTCTGACTACCATCCTTGGGAAAACGAGCTGGATGAAGATCTTCTTCCTGCAAAGAGAATTGCAATGAGCGATCCCCTTAGCCAGCTCAATGCTCTTATCAATTCCCATCAAGGCCAAGACGAGGTTACCCCTGACGCCAGTCAGCCCGGATTTCGGATTTCCCTAAACCCACATAATCTTGAGCTATGGAGATTAGAGCATAGGCAAATCGCTGGGAAGGGAGCAAATCTCCTATTGGCTTGCTTGAGTTCCACTGGACCCCTTGAAGACACATCGCTAGGCTGGGTCGTAGGAGCAGCAATTCGCCCTGCGTCTGTAAACAGTCAAGATGATTGCAAGATGCTCTTGCGTGCTCTTGGCCTAAGCTCAGACCTGGTAAATTCTGTTCTACTAAACTGCCCAGGTATTGCCGGAAAAGTTGCCTGGGCGCTTTACTTGGAACGTCACGGCCACCTGGTTGCTACGCCCGTGCTCGATTATGATCCAGACTCTAATAACAACATACTTCAAGTCACCGCAAGTGACGATGACATAAAACGGCTGGGCCCAGAATGATCCCATGGACGAACGACTAAGACAGCTGACAGCCAAAGCGCGCATACTCGGTTTGGTGCACGATCAATCTCTGCCGCCAGCTATTCGTGCAATACTTCAGCAAGCAGATGCGGAGGCTCGTGCATTAAGCGATGATGAATTGGGCATCATCTGTAGTTTCTCTACTGTCAATGCTGAGAACCTACAACGGCTTCAGTCAAAAACTCCCCTAATTGTTACCTCTGCCAAGAGTCAACTACTTCGCAAAGATCCAGGTTTAGTTCGGCCCGGTGGTGCACTTTATCCTGGGACAAGAGCGGAAGCATGTTGGCGCGACTGTTGGCACTTTCTTAGAGTAACGATCTATGCAGTTGCGGCGAGACGCCCAATTTTCTCCCATCCTCCCGGAGTACGGGGTCTGCGTGATTTGTATTGGGAATTAGGGGTACCAATCAACAGCATGGCTCTGGCGATAGGCTTTCTAAAAACTGAGGCAGTTTCACACTATTCTAACTATGCAAGCCCAAGTGATGCATCCCTTTTAGGAGAGGGCCTGCTGCACCTTGAGCAGATGATTCAACAGTTGAACCAACGATCCAACTCAGCCACTGAGGTTCTGCTATGAACTCATTGGGTACGCCATTTATAGCTCAAGCATCAGCAAGTCAGCCTAAGTCGATAAATACAAAGCCGATGCCATTAACCAAGCACAAATCAACCATCCAGATATCATGACGTCAGCTCCCCCCATCACTTCGCTCTTCTTTGAGCGCACCAACCCCGAACAGCAGAAACCCCCTGTCAATCGTCATAAAGGCACATTTGATGCCAGGGGAGCCGATTGGCGCAACCTACAACTTAGCGAGCTAGATCTCTCCAAGGCGCGATTATGCCGAGTAGACCTTAGGGGTGTTGACCTTCAAAGCTGCCGACTTGAAGGCACAGATCTACGATTGGCTCGCTATGACAGTCACACAATTTGGCCCCAAGGTTTCGATTTCCGAGGCTGTGGGGCGATCGGCCCGCAAGCAAGACTTAATGGGGCCTTTCTCAACAGTGCTGATATTTCCGGCATGGATCTGGAAGGAGCATCGTTAATGGGCGCCTATCTCAGCGGAGCCAATCTCTCTGGTGCTTGCCTACGGGGCGCGCGACTGGCTGGAGCGGATCTACGCCATGCCCTATTGAGAGGTGCATTGTGTGAAGAGACTCGATTCCTAAACTGCCAGCTTGACTACGTAGATTTCCGATATGCAGAGCTCAACAACGTTGATTTGAGCAGCGCTGGCTCCATTCGCGGGGCTGACTTTTCAGGTGCCATCTACCTAGACGCCCTGCGCGCCTCTCTACTTGGCCGCTCTTTCAAGGAGCTCGACTGCTGGAACCCACTGACACGCCGAACGACGCGCGAGAGTCTGCATGGCTGAAGCGAATCTTGAATGTAAAGCCGACATGGAACTTTCTGCAACCAAACGCAAGCCCCGAGTCGGCGTGCTCCTGCTAAACCTTGGCGGGCCAGAACGGATCCAGGACGTCAGGCCATTTCTGTACAATCTATTCTCAGATCCGGAAATTATTCGCCTTCCGTTATCAGCGATGCAGAAGCCATTCGCTTGGCTGATCAGCAGCTTACGCAGCGGCAAGTCGCGGCAAGCCTACCGCTCAATCGGTGGTGGTTCACCGTTGCGACGCATCACCAAGCAGCAGGCCCGAGAACTACAAACCAGCCTGCGACAAAATGGATTGGATGCCACCAGCTACATAGCCATGCGCTACTGGCATCCCTTCACAGAATCTGCAATAGCAGACATCAAAGCCGACGGAATCGATGAAGTAGTTGTGCTGCCGCTCTACCCACACTTCTCGATCAGCACCAGTGGATCGAGCTTCCGGGAGCTGCAGCGCTTGCGCAATGCTGATCCGGCCTTCAGCCGCCTGCCAATCCGCTGCATTCGTAGCTGGTACGACCATCCTGGCTACATCCAAGCGCTGGCTAGTTTGATCGAACGCGAAATAAAAGCCTGCGAAGATCCTTCCGCTGCACATGTATTCTTTAGCGCCCACGGTGTGCCCAAGAGCTATGTGGAGGACGCAGGGGATCCCTATCAACAAGAAATCGTGGACTGCAGCAAGCTGATCCTTCAGCGGCTGCAGCAGCAGCTCGGCCATACCAACCCCTTCACCCTCGCCTACCAGAGCCGTGTCGGACCGGTTGAATGGCTTAAGCCCTACACCGAAGATGCCCTGCAGGAATTGGGAGAGCAAGGAGTGAAAGATCTTGTGGTAGTACCGATCAGCTTTGTAAGTGAGCATATCGAAACCCTCGAAGAAATCGACATGGAATATCGAGAGCTGGCCACAGTCGCCGGAGTGAAAAACTTCCGTCGTGTCCCTGCGCTGGACACGGATCCAGCGTTCATTGCCGCCTTGACCGAGCTTGTGGAGCAGGCGATGGCCGAAACGGAAACAAGTCTCGAGCAAGCTGGTCGGCTCCCCATCAAAGCGAAGCCCAACCAACAGAGCAAGTGGGCCTGGGGCTGGAACAACAACTCCGAGCTGTGGAACGGCCGAGTAGCGATGCTTGGGACTGCTGCAGTCCTGCTGGAGGTGATCAGTAGGCACGGCCCACTGCATGGGTTAGGGCTGCTTTGAGAACTCTGGGAATTCCAATGGGCGCGGTAGGTGCTGCTGCCCATGCCGCATGCAAAATAATAATTCAGCCACTATGAGCTTGCAGCAATAGGCAGGGTGGTGCGTACAGAGCCTCCAGCCAGCCAGGCAAGGTCAGGATTGCGCTTTGTTAAACTGCTGTGGAATTAGCTCGATCTCATAAGATGATCCATGAGTAACTCCAGGAATGCATTACCATGCCTTTCGGCCCCGCCTCGGTCCTAGGCGTTGAACGATTCGACAGCGACCTCCCCCTCGAGCTGCTTCCTGGTGATAGTGAAGCGAACAAAGAGCAGCTGATTCAGGCCGCCTACCGCCAAGTGTTGGGCAACGCTTATGTTATGGAGAGCGAGCGTCAGCTAGTTCCAGAGTCCCAGCTGAAGCTGGGTGAGTTAAGCGTACGTGAGTTCATCCGCACCATCGCCAAGAGCGATCTCTATCGAGCTCGTTTCTTCGATGCCTGCCCACGCTACCGATATATCGAACTGGCCTTCAGACACTTGCTTGGTCGTGCACCTGCGGATTTCGACGAGATGCGTGCTCACGCTGAACGCCTCGATAATCATGGCTATGACGCAGACATTGACAGCTTCGTAGATTCAGACGAATACCAGAGCGCCTTTGGTGAGTGGACTGTTCCCTTCCAGAGGGGATGGAAGACGGAAAGCTGTCTCACCATGCAGGAGTTCACTTGGAACTTCCAGTTACTCAGGGGGGCCAGTAGCAGCAGCCTCAAAGGCAGTCTTGCTGGTAAAGCTTCGCGGCTTGGTGGGAATGCCTATCTCAACCGAGCGCTTGTAGTGATTCCACCCTCCTCACCGGACAGCCAGGGCTGGAGTTTCAGGCCATCTTCTAATTTCCAGGATGCTCAGACCCGTTTGGGAGTAGGCGCTAGCGCAGAAGGTCGCATTTACCGAGTGGATGTGACAGCGTATCGCGCCAACAACGTGAGACCGGTATCTCGT
This sequence comes from Cyanobium sp., assembly GCA_044233545.1. GTDB lineage: Bacteria > Cyanobacteriota > Cyanobacteriia > PCC-6307 > Cyanobiaceae > Cyanobium. Next base: position 51,316 of record JBIIJV010000001.1, on the reverse strand, counting down.
TACAAGCAATCAAACCGCACCTACTTCGTACCCTTCGATCAGTTATCAACAAAATACAAGCAGATCCACCGCGAAGGAGGAGTGATCGCAAGCATTACCCCCGCATGACTATTTAATGATTGCTGATCGACACTAAGAACAATCAAACCTGTTTGGAGACATGTTCCTCCGCCAAGCCAACACCCCCCTCTCCCACCTCCGAGACATCTTATGAGCAACCAATCCTTTGCACTCAGCTTTGGCGCTACGCCTCTCCTGGACAATCCGGTTAGCTACAAGGTTGGTGATGATGAATCCAACCTAAACCTTGTGATCAGCGCCTGCTATCGGCATGTCTTCGGTAACACCATGCCGATGGAAAGTGAGCGCCTCGAATCTGCGGAATCGCAACTGAAGCAAGGCCGGCTAACGGTTAGAGAGTTCGTTCGCTCCCTCGCGAAGTCTTCTTTTTACCGCTCACGCTTCTATGAAGCCGTGGCGCCCCATCGCTGCGTTGAATTGTCCATCAAGCATCTACTGGGCCGCCCGCCAGTGGATGAGGCCGAAGTGAGCGCCGAAGTGGCGAGGATTGCTAGCGCCGGCTTTGACGCGAGTATCGACGCCCTCATTGATTCCGAAGAGTACGGACGTTCATTCGGAGACGACACGGCCCCCTACATCCGGACTTGGAACAGCCCTGCCGGTTCGCCCCAATCGGCCTTCAATCGCATCGCCGCCCTGGAGCAGAACTTTGCTGGCAGCGATTCCGCGATCGGCTCCAAGAGTAAGCTCCTCGTGAGTCTGACCAGGAATCAGCCCATCACGATTAGTGTCCCAGCCCAGGTGTATCGAGCCCAAAGTTTTGGAGGTTTCGGAGGAACTGAAACGGGTCGCACAGCCTTTACGCCTGTGCGTCGTAGTAGTAGCGATGGAGGAGATTCCGTGCCGCTGCGTGGCGATTTGTATGTGGGATTCGGGCTCGGCCAGCGCAGCCAAGAAATCTTCCAACGTGTCCCGGGAGACACCGCCGATCAGATTCAGGGGTTGCTGCGTGCAACCTACCGCCAAGTGATGGGCAACCCCCATCTCATGGAAAGCGAAAGGGTAATCAGCGCCGAAAGCAAGTTCGCCGAAGGCTATCTCAGCACCCGAGAGTTGGTGCGAGCTATAGCCTGTTCGCCTGAATATAGGCGTCGCTTCTTCGAAAGCAATGCTCCCTATCGCTTCGTAGAACTCAACTTCAAGCACCTGCTCGGACGCGCGCCTGCTAACCAGGCCGAGCTAAGCGAACACATCCAACGGCTGGCCGTTGAAGGCTACGAAGCGGAAATCAGTAGCTACCTAGATGGCTCAGAATACCAACAGTGGTTTGGCGAACACACTGTTCCATTCGCCCGCATCCAAACGGAGAATGGCCGCAACCAGATTGGGTTTAATCGTCATTTGGCGCTGGTGCAGGGCTTCTCCAGTAGCGACAGCGTGCAAAGTTCCTCCAGCCTGGTGAATTCGTTGGGTGCTAGGGCTCTGCCAAGTGGCTGGAGCACCACCACCGTACGTCTGAACCGCCGCTCTGCCTTCAGCGGCTCGGTTGACCCCACCACAAAACGGTATCGGATTGCCGTCCAGGCGCAACCAGCCGGTGGCCGCCAGCGCACACCCAACGCCAGCTACCTAGTTTCTGGCAAGGACATGACCACGCAATTGGCTTACATCCACCGCCGTGGCGGACGTATCATTTCAATTACTGAAGTTGCCTAAGACCAAACTATTCTCGCTGCTCTTATCGCAACACTCGTTTCTCCCTTTGCTGATTTCTCAATGATGAACACCATCACACTCACCACTTCATCAGGGCAAGACCAAGCCCATGCGCAGGACGTATTGCGGGCTGCCTACCGGCAGGTGTTTGGCAATGCACACTTGATGGAAGAGCAGCTAGTCGCGACCGCTGAAAGCCTGTTCCTCCAGGGTGATCTCACAGTACAGGGGCTGATTTCCGCCCTTGCTTGCTCAGACACCTATAGGAGACTGTTTCTCGAGAAGAATGGACCCTATCGGTTCGTTGAACTCAACTTCAAACATCTGCTGGGCCGAGCACCACGCAACCAAACAGAACTGAGCGAGCATGTTCAGCTACTGGCCGCTAAAGGGTATCAAGCCGAAATCGACAGCTACGTCTATTCCACTGAGTACGCCGATGCCTTCGGTTTCGACAGCGTTCCTTACTCGCGTACCACCGTTACCACCACTGGAGAAAGCAACCTAACTTATGTGCGTTCCCTGAGTTTAAGGGGTGATTCCGCTGCCTTTGATGGAGGTACACGCCCGATCCTAAAAGCTAGCCTTGCAACGGGTTCGGCACCGGCTTCTGCTACTCGTGGCAACCGGGGGGCAAGTTCAAGCCGCGATCAGCGTCGCTATCGCATCAGCTGGAGCACGTTATCGCCAACCGGAATGAACCGCCGAGCGATGCAAGTATCCGTTGTCCCCTTCAGTAGCCTCTCCTCGACGCTACAGAGTGTGCAACGGCGCGGCGGTTCAATTCTGTCCGTAACAAATGGTTGATCGGCACTCTTTTGACTCTTAGCCTGGTTTATGGTGGGACAGTCAATGGCGTTTGACCTAGAGACAAATAGCTTTGCTCTTCCCACCATTGCCTTAATCTCCGTTATCCGAAATGAAATCCACGCCTCGATTCGCACAAGCACCATCCAGAGTGATCAAGGCCAGCCCCAATGAGGCAAGGGATTTGATGATCCACAGCCTAGTCAACATGGTACAGTCCGCCCGCCCCGAAACTGATAGACTCGCCCAACTCCCGCAATTGTTGCATGAGCATTGAGCAGTTCGTTGCCCGTTCAGAGGGACAATGGCGGTCAATGCGTTCTGGGCACGCTTTGGCCTTTAGACAATTTGAGGATGTAATCAGTACGATCAAGATTGAACGCCTGGCCATTAATAATCAAGAAGTAGCGAATTATTTAGCGTTGCAGTCTATTCTACCTGGCACGATCTCCAGCCCGTTCCAGATGACTTGGCAGGCAGAGTCAGACTGGGAACCCGATGATGCCAGTCCTGTTTCTCAAGGCACCTGCATCCTGATTCCTATTGCAGAAACCGAACGAACTGGGCAGCTACTTCGTAGTACAGGCTATGCAGAATCAGAGCCTGCAGTCTCATCCTACAACTTTCTTGATGACGGCACATTTATCCTCAAGACTGTCTATAGCCAATCAATGGCAGAGGAACGTATCTGGTTTCTATCTGAGCACGTACGCTGCCGATCATCCGTTCTTCGTACTTCGGAGGGATCTGGCATATTACAGACTTCCTTCAGCTCGGAAATCAGAAAAATTGAGGCTTGAGCATTGGAATCTTCATCCATATTGCATTTTGCTAAGACTATTTCAGGCTGTTTCAGCAACCATCAACAGGCGCAGGCGGAGCCATCCAAATTCTCCCATATTAACATTTTCTTTCGTCCCTTCGCATGGGAGACTTTTCGTGGCCCTTGGTTTTACTCTGAGCAGAGTTATGATTATGATCCTTGGCGTCCATACCGTCAGGGGGTGCATCATTTGACCGTTGCAGACAATCATCTTCTGATGCTCAACTTCGGTCTTCGGAACGGAATTCGCGCAGCAGGAGCAGGATCTCGGCCCGAATTACTGTCTGGAATCGTTACAGAGGATCTCCTGCCCCGTCCAGGCTGCGCGATGGTGTTTCGCCAGAAGGGAGATGGTTCATTCCTGGGTGAAGTAGAGCCGGGTTGTCAATGCATGATTCCCCGAAATGGTCAGCTGACCTATCTTGTTAGCGAAGTAGACTTTGGCGAGTCTCACTGGATGAGCCGTGATCGCGGCTTTGACCCAAGTACACATGCCTATCTCTGGGGAGCTGAGTATGGCCCCCTACGCTTTATCCGATCACATCGCTATGGCGACCATCTCGATGAAGCCTGGCTCCATAATGATCATGAGATCAGCTGAGTAAGGTGGCTGCAAAGAGTCCGCAAAGACAGATGGAAAGCTGGATTCGATCGCAGCATCTAATCTGCCGTGGGACTGACTTTATCTTTGAGACAGTTGATCAAACTCTGATCGAGCGCTTCGAACAATGTCTGCTTTCGTTTGGGGGTGAGATCATCTCAATACGAGAAGTAGGCGCCTGGCCGATAGGGCCAAACCGCAAGTTTAAGATCCTACGTGCTTTGGCAAAGGTTCCACGACCTGGCGCTCACGCGATCGTGAGCTACTGGGCAAGCAATGGAAGCACAAAGACACGATTTTCAGAAATCAGTGAGTAACCCAGCCACTTGCCGTTTCTTGCTCTCGACAAAAGTGCTTGGATCATTAGTCTCGATAAGCAGATGCACGTGTTGAGTGCCAATGGACAGTCCCTTTGTGATCATCTGGGCAACCGCCATCCATGACGCATAGCGGCATTCCCAGTTCGACTCCACTACAGGATCCAGCAGTTGAGGAATAAGAGCATTTAATCGTTCGGGCTGAAGACGTAATAGGGCCAAAATAGCTGCGGGGCGTGACTTGGTAAACTGGGGTCGACGGTTGAAGATGGCATCTTCGCAATGATTTTCGACCTTAGTCTTTTCGGGTCCCCAGTTTGCCACCATGGCAAATAAGCGAATAAAAAAATAGTGAGCTCCATAGTCATTGTGGGCCTCTTCCAGCCAACGCTGCTCGAGCAGAGGCCATAGGTGCTCGCCTGCCTCGCAGGCAAGCGTTTGTAGTGCAAGATAGCAGCGACTAAAATCCGTACCAAAAAACTCATTAATTAAAAACAAATTTTCCTGCTTTTCGCCATAGCTATGGACAAGCTGAAGGCTCTCAGGGCTGTCCAATAGCAGCGAATCAAGTGTGTCCAAGAGCGATAGTCCGTTGCATAGCGGCTGCGCCTCGGGCCAGAGCAGACGCACCGCCCGCATCCGAAACACCGGCGAAACAGGTGTGCGCATAATCTCCTCAAGCAGCTCTTGTGCGCCAGCATCAATCACATCCTGAATAGCCGACTGCCGGTCCATCTGATTCGGCAGAAAAAGCTGTTCGCCAAGGCTCAAGATTCGATCTCTTGATCCGGCCAGGGTAACCACGGCGGCGATAGCTGCCCCACGAACTCCTGGCCTATCATCATCCTGGAGAGCGCTGATCTCAGGAAGTGCTTGCTCAACCCTTAGGCCGGCCAAGCTCTGAATGAGCACACGACGATTCTGACGGCAGTCTGCCAATAAAGCCACCATCTGATTGATGATCCCTTGATCCTGGCAGCCCAACTGGTGTAAGGCCCAAGCTGCATTCTCCACCAAGTAATGGTCGTCACTGATCAGGCACATGCCAATGCTCTTAATCGCATCTCTGCAACCAAGGCGTGCCAGCACCTCCACGGCTTTGCGTTTGGCGATTTGGGTTGCTTGCGTTTCGTCTACCTCTGCGAGCAGCTGAAGCAAGGCCTGTTCCGATTGCCTGCCGGGAAAGTTGAGCAATTGGGCCGCTGCCATGTAGCGATCACTGCTTGCCTCCAATTCTGCCACTGGTAAAGACAGAATGCGCAAGGACTCTTCTTGATCAAGACCCGGATGTATGTTATTGAAGCGGCCTAAACTCACTGGCTCGTTCATCCTTGATTACATTGATCATTATCCCATGCACAACCGATCAAGGCAGCCCATGGCAGGTGTCAGAATGTGTAGCGATCGGCGAGCCCAATGCCCTTGAGCGACAATCCAAGTATCATAGACAAGTAAGCATGGACAGCATGGTGAATAAGATATTTTACGTGAGCGTGGTCGGATCCTTGAAAGGTGGGCACGTCGCCTGCAGAACCATTCGAGTGCCACTGCAAACCCTGAGTGTCGTGATGCATGGGCTTCATCACCAGGGAATGAGGGTTGCCGATGTGACTGGCCTGATGAAGGCCCGAGCTGATGTCGGTGCTACGCCCCAGCCAGCTTCAGCGCAGCAGAATGTCGAAGCACTGCCCACCCCTGACGCTAATCGGTCGGAACCTGGTCAACCCAAAGAGACTAAGCGCGTAAACCAGCGCACGACCAGGCCACCCTCCCGGAGCAAGCGGACCTAAAGCCGTTCCCCTACTGAGGCTTGTAGAGTACCTCAAAGACGCCATCGGCTGGACGGCCAGCCTTCAGCTGTTCCCATTGAATACCCTCCAGAAAAGCATCTGGATCAGGAGTTTCCACGACATCGACACCCCAGGCGCCGAGACCGAGTGGTGAAGAGCTGGCTGCCGGTGTGTCTTTGCGCCCTCCTAACGCAAGAATCCCATGGTTGACCCCATGGCCATAGTCACTACGCAGAGAGGCCCATCCTGCCACCAGTTCCTCAGCAAAACGTGGTGCATCCAGCGGGCTCTCAAGCCGCAGACGCCAGTGTGGATGGGAGAGCGCTTCGGCAGAGGTGACCGTTGGACAGAACCGTTCCAACCCTGACGCCAATTGCAACCCATCCCAGGGGGGGCAGGATTCACTCGCCACCTGCAGGTTGTGGGAGACCAAGAAGGTGGTCATTGTTTTGTTTCAATAGAGCTTATGTTACGAGCAGCCACGCCAGCCCGGTGCCGACTGGCTCTGCGTCAAGAATGGGCCCCTGACTGCCACAGCGCCTTGATCCACCAGACTCCGCCATTAACGCCGGTATCTGCGGCCATTTCCCTCAGTGAAGAGGAAGCTGCCCTTTTGGCTGCGGAGCTGAAGCAGCAGTTGCGCTCCGGAGATCGCCCCCCCGGGGATCAGACGTTGATCGAGAAGATGGTGGCGGGGCTCGGCGATCCACGCGGCCTGATGCGGCTCACCTTCGCCGAGAGTCTGGGTGCCGTTGGTCCCGCAGCCGTTCCGGCTTTGTGCCAGGCCCTTAGAACCCACGCCAATGTGACCGTCCGCCGTGCCGCCGCCAAAACCCTCACCCTGATCGGGGACCCCGTTGCACTCCCCGATCTCCTCGCTGCCCTTCTCAATGATCCGGATCCGGTGGTGCAAGGATCTGCCGTGGGTGCCATGGCCGCCACCGGTGAGTGCGCCGTGGAGGCTCTGATCGCTGTTCTCTCCAATGCCGAAAACACCACCATGCACCTGGGTCTGGCCAGCTGGGGTCTGGCCTTCGTCGGTGCCAGGGCGCCAGAAGCACTGCGACGAGCAGGCCGTTCTGCCAACACTGAAGTGCGTACAGCGGCGATCGCGGCTCTTGGTGAGCAGATCCAGAGCCTGGACGACGACCAGGCCCGGGTCATGGTGATCGAAGCCCTCGATGATCCGGCTGAACAGGTGCGCGCAGAGGCCGCCACTCTTTTGGGGAAGCTGCATGATCCGATCTGGGCATCACCGCTCCTACAGCCATTACTGCGAGACCGTTCGGATCAAGTGCGCAAGAATGCAGCCCTTTCATTGATGAAGCTACGAGCCCTCGATGCCATCACCGAGCTGGAGGTTGCCCTGGCAGCAGAAGCCAGCGACCAAGTCAAGCCTGTGCTGCAAGTCTCACTTCAGCAGCTGCGCAAACACCAACGAGCCGTTGACGACCTCTGACGCCTGCCTGAGCGGCAGACTGATGGATCGCTATTAGAACGACGCCTGCCGCATCCGTAAATCCTCCACCCTGGCCATCGACGAAATCACCGTTTCGAGCACGTAGGGATCGGTAGTCCCAGCGGTGGACAACTCAAGGAAGCAAGCGGCCACATCCGGATGATCGATGCCAGCCAGAGCAGTCACCGCTGCCACTGCCTGTGCCTCGTTCTTGCCGCGGCACACCTGGAGCAACAGCGGCAGGGCCTGCCTACCGACCTGGCCGAGGGCCATCACAGCGGTGATCGCCACCACGGGGGAGGCGTCATGCAACGCGGCCTCAAGGGCTGCCATGGCTTCCGGAGGAACATCGATGCCGGGCCGATTGGAAGCAATCTGGGCATAGGCCTTCACGCAACTGGCGCGAACGGTGGCATCGGAGCTGGCGTGGAACTTAGCGGCAAGGGGCAGCATCGCCCGATCGGCGAAAGCACCTAGGGCGCGCACCGCTGCCCGTCGCCTCACCACATCCTGATGATCGAGCATCAGAAGCAGCCGAGGCAATGATGCATCGGCATGATGCCGAACCATCTCCAGGAACGCCTCAGTCTGCACGTAGGGATTGGGGTGCCCAAGATCGTCGAACAGCTGATCAAGGGAGCCGGTGCTGGTGACAGGAGCCATCGGGAGGTAGTCGCTGCGAGGGAAAGGGGCTCAGAAGGGGCCGTCAACAAAAAAAGGGGAGGCCTAAGCCTCCCCCTGCGGAATGAAACGCGCCTCAGGAGAGGGAATTGATGGCGTAATCGATGTAGCTCTTGAACTCGTTCAGAGCCTGGGGGCTCATGTCGCGAGGGGAGCAGGCGCGGTCACGGGTGTAGGTGAGCGCTTCGACATAGGCCGCTGTGGGGAGATTCAGGGTGCGATAAACCTCGCGGGCGCCGGCAATACCCCACTCGTCGAGGGGGCCGGTGCCGCCCACGACCAGGCAGTAGTTGATCAGGCGCATGTAGTGGCCGAGATCGCGGTAGCACTTGTCAACCTTGATCTGGTTGCTGCCAGCTTCGCCCGCTTGCTTGAGATAGGGGTACTTCTTGAAGCAGGCATCGCCGGCCTCCTTCACAACGTTGTCCATACCAAGAGCCAGCTTTTCAGCGGCTTCCAGGCGGGCAGTGGCGCGTTGAATATTGCCCTGAACGGCCTCAAGGTCGTTCTGGCTGGGGAAGCGACCGGCGGCGTCAGCGGCGGTCACGACAGTGGTGACAACAGATTTCATTGAATGGTTCCTGTGATGGAAGTAAAAAGGATGAAAAGGCTATTGCTTAAAGCCGATCAAGCCAGAGCGCTGGCCACGCGGTCGAAGTAGGAGGCAGCTTCGGCAACCAGTGCGGAGCAATCGCCCTTGATGGTTTCCATCTTGCGGAAACGGGTTTCGTCGGGATTGGTGCCGCTGGTGTTTGTCTCGTTGATGTGGGCCGTGGAAGACGCCTTCATGATCGCCACGGCACGGGCGGCTGACTGCAGGGGCACACCCAGAGCGATGTAGGTTTCCTTCAGACCGTTAAGGCAGCGGTCGTCAAGAACGGAGGCATCACCGGCCAGCAGGGCATAGCTGATGTAACGCAGCACGATCTCACCATCGCGCAGGCAGGCGGCCATGCGGCGATTGGGATAGCAGTTGCCACCAGCCTGGATCAGTCCGGTGTTCTCGCAGATCATGCCGGTGACAGCATCAGACACAATGCAGGATGCATTGGAGGAGATGGCATTGACGGCGTCGAGGCGCTTGTTGCCCTCAGCAACATAGGCACGAAGACCTGCCAGTTCACCGCTGCCAATAGCAGCATTTTTCGAATCAGCGCTTAAAACAGCGCGGGAGAAGGCGTCGAGCATTGGGAGAAAACCCTGGGTTAGGGACTTGGGGAGCTTCTTAACAGGCTCTGGCCTTTCTCAATTGCTGAAAAAGCAATTGAGAAGCAGCTATCAAGCTTGTCCTAAGGCCTGAAGCACCATGAAATTAACCCGAGGTGCTGGCCCAGACCCAAAGCGAATGAGTGACGCAAAGTTTTGTCATCTAAGTGGCAGAAGATTTTAAGACCTAAGCCCGATCGGCCGATTCCCGGACCCTGGCCTGCCGGCCCAGATGGTTTGACGTGCCATCGAACTCGCCTGTTGGGCATGGCCTCCCAGCGAGCCCCGCGGCCGCAGTGACAGATCCCGGGCTCGACCGACTACCTACCCTGATCGGAGCCACCTCGTCCGATCCATGACCGATCCCAGCCATCAGGACTGTCTCGAGTCAATCGAAGTGCTCACCGCCTACCGCGATCGTCTGGTCAACGACGTGAAGGCCATGGGCCAGCGTCTCAAGCTCCCCCAGAAGCAGATTGAGGCCACCCTCGCCTCCCACGCCGAACTGCAGCGCATCGAGGCGGTCCTCATCCAGCTAGCCAGCCAGCTCGAGACCACCGCTCTGTCCTAACCCGATTCAGTCCTGCCCTTCGGCTGGCCTGGACTTTCATTGAGGGCTGCAACTGAGTGACCGGATCCCGGGCGATCCTCCCTTAGGTTCGAGCCAGAACTATTCCTGCCTTGCCGCCATGGCTGTCAACCTTGCTCTCCAGCTGCGAGAGGGGACGAAGAAGGCCCATACCATGGCCGAGAACACGGGATTTGTAAGTTGCTTCCTCAAGGGGGTGGTCGACAAGGCCAGCTACCGCACCCTGGTGGGGGATCTCTGGTTTGTGTATAGCGCCATGGAGGAAGAGATCGGCAAGCTCGCCGATCACCCCGTGGTGGGGCCTATCGGTTTCCCCCAGCTCAATCGGCGAGCAGCGCTGGAGCAGGATCTGGCCTTCTACTTCGGTTCGGACTGGCGCAGCCAGGTCAAAGCCACTCCAGGCGCCCAGGAGTACGTAGCCCGCATTCATCAGGTGGCCGAGGCGGCACCCGAGCTGCTGGTGGGTCACCACTACACTCGTTACATCGGTGACCTTTCCGGCGGTCAGATCCTCAAGAACATCGCCCAGAAAGCCATGAGCCTGGGAGAGCACGATGGCTTGCGTTTCTACGAGTTTGATGCAATCGACGACGAAAAGGCCTTCAAGGCCGATTACCGCACCATCCTCGACGGCCTGCCGATTGATCAGGTCCTGGCGGACCGCATCGTGGAAGAGGCCAACCAGGCCTTCCATTGCAACATGAAGATGTTCCAGGAACTGGAGGGAAACCTGGTCGCCGCCATCGGCAAGGTTCTGTTCGGTTTCCTCACCCGGCGGATCCGGGGCGGCAGCACCGAGGCCGTCGTCGCCTGACCGTGATGGCACAGCTTCCACCGTTGACCATGGCGGATTTCCTGGCCGCCAGTGCCGGCACTTGGCTGACTCGCCGCGCCGTGCACCATCTTGATCACCAGGACGACGAAGCCGGCGACTCCAATCTCACCATCGAGCCTTTTGATGGCTCTGATGGGGCCGTGCAGAGTATCTGCGAAAGCCTTGGAGTTGCCAGCGACCAGGTGAGCGGCGGTGCTCGCTTTTGGTGGGAGAGCAACCTCAAGGAGAACAGCCGCGGTGACGACAATGCCGCCGTTCTGCTCGATGTTGTGGACATTGCGAACCCACGCTGTGGCTTGCTACTGCGGGACAAGGGCTACATCGAGAAACAGCCGGTGATCAGCAACTACTGCTTTGCCGAGGACGGGCTGCTCACCATCACCACTCGCTATGACACGAATGTAGGGGTTGAGCGCTGCTGGTTCGTGACCGAAGGCGTACGCATCCGTGTCAGCAGTGTGCAGTTCCTTGATGGCATCAGCATGACGACCTACTGCACCGAGCTGCGCTGTCCCAGTGACGCTCAACTGGAAGCCATCAGCGCAACGGCACGACAGCGTTTCCCACTCGCCACGCAGCCGCTTGCTGCGGATAGCTAACCGCCCACCATGTTCGACCCCTTCCTCGACGAGCTCCACGCACAGATCCGGGCCAGGGGGGGCGAACCCCTGGCGATTCCGAACGACCTGGCCGAGTGCCGCTCTGCCAAGGGCAACAGTGTGATCCGCAGTTGGCTCTGGCAGTTGCCTGGCATCCGCCGCTGGCGGGTGACCCGGCTCGATGCCGGCGAGAGCCTCCAGGTGCTCAATTCCGTGGCCTACCCCGAATACAACCGCGATCAACCACTGCTGGGGATCGACCTGCTGTGGTTCGGTACCCGCCAAAAACTGGTGGCCGTTCTCGATTTCCAACCTCTGCTCCAAAAGCCGGAGTATCTGGCCCATCACCTGGAAGATCTTCGGCAGCTGCATGAACGCTTCCCCGATCTCAACGGCGAGGAAACCATGCGCTCCTTCGACCCGCATCAGTACTTCTCGCCATGGCTGCTGTTCTGCAGGGGGAACGCCGAACAAGCCCAGGGATCGTTGCCCGTCGCCTTCACAGCGTTCCTTGCCAGTTACTGGGCTCTCCACGATCGCCCCCAAACGTCCGCTGGCCTGCATCCCGACGAGGTACACCGCCTTCAGGACGCCTACGACGTGTACAGCGCCGAACGGGATCCCGCCCATGGCTTGTTCACCAGCCACTTCGGCAAGGCCTGGTCGGATCGATTCCTGCAGGATTTTCTGTTCCCCGGCAGTGGCCAGGTGCCGCTTCTTCCCACCGAAATTTCCCCATGACGTCTTCTGCGCAGCCCCAGCCCTGCAGCCTCGATCCGGTCAGCCTGGCTGGCTGGCGCTGGGCTCCTTTCCTGGAGCATGCGGTTCAGGCACTTCAGCCTTTTGAGCCGGTTGCCTATCCGATCGAAGCGCAATTTCTGCGGCGTGAAGGCGTCGCCGGGTCCAAGGCCCAGCCCGTTGCCGTCTGCACAGCCACCTGGGGCTGCAGCACGGAGAAACTGCGGCAGGTGCGTGCCGCTTGCGTGGAAGCGGGAAGCGCCGCCTCGGTGCTGAATTTCGTGGCCAACCCCTGCAGCGGCTTCGATCTTCCCTTTTTCGGTGCTGATCTGGTCACCTTGCCAGCGGGTCACCTGATCGCCCTTGACCTTCAACCAGCCCTAAAGGCCGACCATCGGCACACCGCCCCCGTCTGGGAGCGACTGCTGCCGATCTGGCAGCTTTGGCAGAAGGTTCTCCCCTCCGGTGGCCCGATTCCGGCCGAGGCCGAGCCGTACTTCTCTCCCGGCTTCCTCTGGACCAGGCTTCCCCTGGGCACCGACGGCGACGCGCTGATCGAGAACGCCGTCTTCCCGGCCTTCGTGGCCTACCTCGACCTTTACCTGCAGCTGGTGGCCGAGGCCCAACCCGTGAGTGACGAGCGCCGCCAGGAACTGCTGGCCGGACAGCGCAGCTATGTGGCCTACCGCGCCGAGAAGGATCCGGCCCGGGGCATGCTGGGCCGATTCCATGGCAAGGAGTGGACCGAGGCTTACATCCACGGGGTCCTTTTCGACCTCTAAGCGTGGGTCGCTCATGCCACCACTCTGCTGAAACGCATCAAGCCAGCCGTCGGATAGAACCTGGGCCCGTGGTATCAATCGCAACATCAGCCGTCGATTCGAAAGACGCTGACCACCCTGATGACGCCAATGTCTTCAGCCCCTCCGGGCTTCAAGGTCACCTGAAACCACCATTGACGGCCGTCATGGCTGCGCCGGAGCGTCTGAAAGCTCTGCATTTCCTGGTGCCCCATGGCCAGTACGAGGGCATCGCCGCTGCAACCTGGACAGTTCACCTGCAGGTCCGCCAGCCCCTCCGCTGTGATCTGGTAAGTGGGCATTGGGATGGAACGCCTGAAGCCACACTCTGACGCGAAGCGGAGCGGGACCAGCTCTCAGTGCAGCGAGGACCGACCCATCCCTTGCCTCACACCCCGCTGACGCTTCGGCTAAGGTTTAAGAAATGTAACGGTCCCATGACGTTCTCTCCAAACCTAGATTCGTTCTACCAAATGCTTGCCAAGGAGCGGCGCCCCATCCTGCCCTCCGGGGAGCAGCGCGCCATTCTTGGCTGTGGTTACGTGGGTCAAGCGGTTGCCAAGGCCTGGAGGCAGGAAGGACATCAACTTTGGGGAACGACGACCCGCCATGAACGCCTAGCCGAGTTGGCTGAGCTTGTCGAATCTCCAGTAGTTTTTGATTCCACAGATTCCCGCACCAGCCTCTCCTTTACTGAAGGCCTTGATGGCATCTTGGTGTCGTTTGCACCCTCCAAGACTTCTCAGGTTGATATCAATCACTATCGGGAGACCTTCCTTGGAGGCTTGCAGATGCTGAAGGATGCGCTCCAGCAACGCCCACGGGAAACCCCGTTGCAACTGGTTCACTTGAGCAGCTGCGGTGTCTATGGCAATCGATCTGGTGCCTTAACCGACGAGACCGTTCAACTGGATTCGCTTCACCCGGTTAATGAAGTTCTGGTGATGGCTGAGGACATGATCCAGTCACTCCGCTCAGAATCGGTCAACGTTTGCATTTTTCGACTGGGTGGCATCTACGGGCCTGGCCGTGATATCCCCGCCATGCTCCTCTCAGCTGCAGGCGGCGTTGTTCAACGCAATGGCCAAAACGTGCCTTGCTGGATCCATCTTGATGATATTGTTCGTGCGGTGTCATTTGCTTTTGAGAACAACCTCAACGACACTTACAATCTGGTGAATGATACCCAATACACGGGTCAAGAGCTGACTGATCGCCTGTGCGAACAAGCTGGTCTACCACTGGCAAAATGGTTGACAATTGACACGACCGATCGTGTACTCAACGCCAGGGTGAGCAATGCAAAGCTCAAGCAACTCGGCTTCACGCTGACTCACCCATCCATGGTGGGTTGATAACGACGTTCCACCCAGCTGACAAGTTGATGCGTTTCATCGTAGCCAATGATCAGATGCACAAAACTTTTTGGGCTTAATAGGCAGCCAAAATTTAGATCAAAACTACCGTGGGGCAAGCATTCTGGCAGGCTGCACAATAGATTGTCTAAAAAATAACCGTTAACATCATATCTTTGAAAGTTTCTTGCATCGAATGCTGCGATAGCCAGACCTGGAGATGGGTTTTTTGGCCACTGACCGGGTCGTAACTCCTGCTCTATCCCAGGCCATCCCGTGATGGTTTGAAAAATATCGTGGAGCGAATCTGGCTTGTCCCGTACCGGATCGACAAGGGCACGCTTGCAACGAAAGGGTGTGGCAGCGATGGATTGCAGGACTATAGATTGATCTTCCCGTCGCTGATAAAGAGCAATGAGCATGGAGCGGGAGCGGCAGGTGAAGAAGTTCACTTCATGGCCCGCCCGGCCGACACTTCCGTCCATTTCCAGACTTGACTGACCTGCGGTATTGGGGACATGCCAACAATTATTGCTTAGATTATAGCTATGCCGAAACAAGGGAAACTTGCGTTCCCCACCGGCGGCAAATCGCAAGCCCGTTCCATGCCAAAGCCCCGTGTTGTCATCGGAAAAACGGATCGCATAGAGCGATCCAGCTGGATCTGATTCTCCTCGGGTCAGATTCATTCCAGTACTATCTCGCCCATACCAGGTGGTCACCCCCTGCCAGTCGCCATCGAAGCTGGCACGCATCAGATCCCACTGACGATCTGCTGCTGTGTCGCTCTGGTTGGTCGTCCTTGCCATGGAGATTAATCCAGGATCTAAATCGTTGTTAAGGACTGATTCTCTCAGACTGGCCAGACGTCAGGCCTCGATCATCGTGACGTGGCAGCAGAAGCAATGGCCATGGAATTGCGCCACGACTTCGGACGGAGTATCGATCCACACCCTCACGCGTTCGGAGTTGCGACGGAACACGAGGGGCCGACACAGGCGTGTTCCAGCTCCGGTTTCTCCGAGGCAAGGCAGGCGGCGCCAGCCGGGGAGGACTTGACGCAATGCCAACATCAGATTCCCTCTCCGGCACCGTGCGGGCCATGGCTGGAACCACCGATCCAGATTCGGGGATCACCGCAGCAGGCGAACCGATCAAGGAGGACGAAGCACTGCAGCGCCTTCGACAGACCGACGATCAGTCGCTGCAGTACTACGCCGCCTGGTGGCTGGGGCGGATGCGCAGCCGGCACCCCGACACCGTCCCCCTGCTGCGCTCCGCCCTGCGCCAACGCCAGCCGCGGGATCCCGGCGCTGGTGTGGAGCACAACGCAGTGGCCCGCAACGCGGCCCGGGCCCTGGGCAAGTTGGGGGATGGCGGTGCGGTGCCCGACCTCCTGGCCGCCCTTGAAGACGACGACGACGGTCTGCGGGAGGCCGCGGCCCGGGCCCTGGGCGAACTGGGGGCCCTTGAGGCGGTGGAACCGATCTGCGCCCGCCTGGCCAGTGGTCTGGCCGGCGCCGGAGCGCCCATGACCAACAGCCCCAAGCTCCAGGAACCCTGCGAGGCCCTGATCGAGGCCCTGGGCGCGATCGGCGTGGCCGATCCTGCGGTGGTGGGGGTGATCGAGCCGTTCACCGGCCATGACCGTCCGCTGGTTCGCAGTGCTGCCGCCCGGGCCCTGCTGCAGCTCACCGCCGAGGTCCGCTGGGGTGAGGTGCTGGTGGAGCTGCTGGAGCATGCCCAACTGCAGGTGCGCCGGGCCGCCCTGATGGACCTGGGCGCCGTGGGCTGGCGTCCCGCCCTCGAACCCATCAGCGCCACCCTGGCGGAGAACAGCCTCAAGCTGATCGCCCTACGGGGCCTGGTGGAGCAGGGCAGCGGCGAGCCCGGCCTGGAGGCCCTGCTCGGCGCCATGGATGCTCTGCTCTGAGGCCGGCCGATGTCCTCGTTTCCGATGACCGATCCCTCGTTGACCGATCCCTCGTTGACCGATCCCTTCGCCAGCGTGACCCCCCTGATCCAGGCGGTGGAGCAGGCCGACACCGCCACCGCGCTGCTGGACGCCACAACCTGCCTGGCCAGCCAGCTGGCTGGCGGTGATCCACCGGCCCCGGCCGCCATCGCCGCCCTGGTGCAGGTGCTGGGCTTCAACAATCCCGGTGCCGCCGTGGCCGCCGTGGACGGCTTGATCGCCTGTGGTGAGGCCGCGGTGGCCCCCCTGCTCGACAACCTCGATGCCCACAACTACGGGGCCCGGGCCTGGGCGGTGCGGGCCCTGGCGGGGATCGGCGATGTGCGCGGTCTGGAGCTGCTGGAGCAGGCCCTCGGCGGCGACATCGGCCCCAGCGTGCGCCGGGCCGCCGCCCGCGGCCTGGGCCAGCTGCGCAGTGGCGCCCTGCCAGAGCAGGAGCGGTGCGAGGTGCTGGAACGGTCCCTGACGGCCCTGGAGGCGGCAGCGGCTGATGGGGAATGGGTGGTGCGCTACGCGGTGGTGGTGGGCCTGGAATCGCTGGCCCTTGATCTCGTGCCCGAGAGCGGGAGCTCCGAGGGGGAGCTCAGGGCGCGCGCCCTCCAGACCCTTACCCTGCTCAGCGATCCCGATCAGGACACCACGGTGGTGCCGCTGCGGGCTAACCAGGCCCTCGGGCGCCTCGGCCCTGCCGCCTGAGCCAGGAATCCCCCACTGCCAAGCATGCCCACACCAAACAACCAGAGCGGACCCTGCGGCGGTCAGGCCCCACCGACCCGGGTGCTGTTTGTTTGCATGGGCAACATCTGCCGCTCTCCTGCCGCTGAGGGGGTGTTCCTGCACCTGCTGGCTGAGGCAGGACTGGAGGACTACTTCGCGGTGGATTCAGCCGGCACGGGTGGCTGGCACGTGGGCCATCGGGCTGATCGCCGCATGATCGCCGCCGCCGAACGGCGTGGCATCCACCTTCCGAGACGGGCCCGGCAGATCGAGGCCGCCGACCTGCAGCGCTTCGACCACATCCTCACCATGGATGCCGACAACCTGGCTGCGGTGCAACGGCTGGAACGCCAGGCACCTGGAAAGGCCCGGATCAGCCCCCTCATCGACCATTGCCGCCGGCTCCGTTCCGCCGAGGTGCCCGATCCCTATTACGGGGGGGAAGACGGATTCGAACGGGTGCTTGACCTACTCGAAGATGCCTGCGCCGGCCTGCTGGAAGACCTATTGCAGGAGCGGCGTCAGGGCTGAGGGTCACCCCATCGAGACGGAGCTGGGCGGAAGGCGGAGGGGCCGTGGTCCCGAGCCGGCGGTCGCCTCAACCCAGGAGATCGCTTCCTTCGCCAGCAGCGGCTGGCCCGGGCCAGGCGTCCTCGGGCACCCGCGCCCGGAAGTGATCCTCCAGAACCGCGATCACCTCGTCGATCGTGAGCCCATCGGTGATCACCACGGCGGCATCCTCCGCCTGGAGCAGGGGCGCCACCTCCCGGCTGGAATCGAGGCGATCCCGTTCGGCGATCGCCGCCTCAAGCTCGGCCAGGGGCGGCACCGAAAAGCCCCGCTGCTCCAGATCCAGGGCCCGACGCCGGGCCCGCTCCGCCACCGTGGCGGTGAGGAACACCTTGCACTCGGCATCTGGGAACACGGCGGTGCCGATGTCGCGCCCCTCCGCCACTAGGCCACCCCGCGCCCCCATCGCCCGCTGCTGGGAGGTGAGAGCCTCCCGCACACAGCCATGGGCGGCCACGGTGGACACCAGGGCGGTGACCTCCGGGCTGCGAATCGCCGTGCTCACGTCGTGGCCGTTGATCAGGACCTGCTGCTCGCCATCGACGCCGCCGAGCAGGCGGAGGTCGAGATCCTGCAGGAGGGGGGCGATGGCCGCGGCATCAGCAGGGTCCACCCCCTGCTCCCGCACCCACCAGGTGAGGGCCCGGTACATGGCACCCGTGTCGAGGTAAAGGAGGCCGAGCCTGTGGGCCAGGGCCCGGGTCGCGGTGCTCTTGCCAGCCCCAGCAGGTCCATCAATGGCGACGATCGGAGCGCGAGTCATAAGAAAAACATGATCGATCAGTCGGCTAGGACCGCAATAGGCGGCGGCGGCCAACAGGGCCAGCCCCTCGACGCGCTGCAAGGGGGTCAGGCTATGCGCCCGCACCAGCTCGACATAATCCGGGCGCAAGCCAGCCGCCTCTAGGCGAGCGCGCACGGCGAAAACCAATCCCGCAGCTCCGGGATCTGAGCGACTGTCAAGGGCCGCCTGGGCAAGAGCCTGGGGCAAGGCGGCGGCGGCGGCGGCCTCCGCCTGACTGAGGTAGCGGTTGCGGGAGCTGCAGGCCAGGGAATCGGGGCCCCGCACGGTGGCACATCCCTCCAAGGTCACATTGAGACCCAGGTCAGCGACAACACGTCTAAGGATCAACAGCTGCTGCCAATCCTTTTCCCCCATCACCAAGCGCTGGGGCCGCACCAGGGCGAGGAGACGGCAGACAATGGTGGCCACACCCTCGAAATGGCCTGGTCGGCTAAGGCCGCACAAGCGATCGCCCAGGGAGGACGGCGGCAGAATGCGGGTGATTTCCGCCTCCCCCTGGGGAAACATCTCGCCCAAGGACGGGGCAAACAGGGCCTGGGCTCCGGCCTCAGCAGCCAAATCGCCGTCGCGATCAAGGTCGCGGGGGTAGCGATCGAAATCTTCGCCGCGGCCAAACTGCAGCGGATTGACGAAAACGCTGACGATGACTGTCGGGTCGCCACTGGAGCGGGGCTCGGCGGCCCGACGAATTAACTGCTGGTGCCCCTGGTGCATTGCACCCATGGTCGGCACGAAATGGAGCGGCCGGGGCGGCAGTCCGCGGCGCCAGTCCGCCAGTTGGGCACGGGTGCGTATCAGTTCCAAATCAGAACAACAAAAAGCCCTGGCGCCAGTTTGGGCCAGGGCCATGGTGAGGGAGTGTGCAGGCCCTCAAATGTCAGTCGAGGACTTCGAGACGAACCTGAGCGATGCCGCTGGAGGTCAAGCCAAGGGCGCTGGCCGCACCATGGGCCAAATCAATGATTCGTCCGCCAGAAAAAGGACCGCGGTCGTTGATGCGAACCACTGCCTTGAGACCGTTGTTGAGATTGGTGACGCGCACCCGGGTGCCAAAGGGGAGCCAACGGTGGGCTGCGGTGTAGGTACCTGGCCTGAACACCTCACCGTTGGCGGTGCGACCGCCGTAAAAGCCCGGTCCGTACCAGCTGGCCTGGCCGACCTGGGTGCCTGCTGTAGCTATCTGTTGACCGGGTGCCAGGGGAGCGATCCGGGGCTTTTGCAAAAAGCGATCGTCGAGGCTGGGGGCCGAATCGGTCGGGAAGATGCTGAAAGAGGGAATGGTGCCCGAGGAAAAGCCCGCAGCGTTTGCAGACATTGGGGCACTGCTAGCCAGCAGCAGAGCGGCAGAAGCGAGGAGACGAAGTCGAAGCATGATGAACGGAACGCCCTGGATGAGCAGAACGACTGGCGGAGGATTACTCCTGGCAGTGAACAGATCTTGCAAAATAGAACCCTTTTCAGGTGATCTAGTTTGGCGAAGTTACCTGGGGAGTTCCTTACAGGAATAACAACGAGCCCAAGGTATCTGAACTTTGTGGGCCAAAAAAATGAGAAAGTCGCCCAAATTGATTGATCAGATTTCATCATCCGTCGCCCGTCCTTTGGCCACGACTGACAACAGCACCCCTGACACCTAAAACGAAGATCAGAAAATCTGATCAAAGGCATTAGCCAGGCGAATCATTAAATGTGCCAATCACGGAATCGTCCCCATCCAAGGAAGCTGGATGGCGGTCCAGGGTCGCCGCCATCGGAGGATCGGAGCCAGTTCCGGCAGCACGGCGATGGATTACCGCGACTCCGGTGTCGATGTGGTGGCAGGGCGGGCCTTCGTGGAACGCATCCGCCGCAGTGTGGAAAGCACCCACAGGCCCGAGGTGCGGGGCGCTCTGGGGGGGTTCGCAGGCCTCTGCCGCCTGCCGGGGGGTCTGCGGCAACCCTTGCTGGTGGCCGGCACCGACGGAGTCGGCACCAAACTGGAACTGGCCCAGGACCATGGCGCCCACCGGGGGGTAGGGATTGATCTGGTGGCGATGTGCGTAAACGATGTGATCACCAGCGGCGCCGAGCCCCTGTTTTTTCTGGATTACATCGCCACTGGCCGCCTCAGCGCCGAGGCTATGGCCGAGGTGGTGGAGGGGATTGCCGCCGGCTGCGCAACGGGGGGCTGCGCCCTATTGGGGGGTGAAACCGCCGAGATGCCGGGCTTCTATCCCCAAGGGCGCTACGACCTGGCCGGCTTCTGTGTGGGGGTGGTCGAGGAGGAGCAACTGATTGATGGCCAGGCCGTGGGCGTCGGCGATCGGATCGTGGCGGTGGCCAGCAGCGGCATCCACAGCAACGGTTTCAGCCTGGTGCGCAAGATTCTTGCGGCCAGCGGCCACCCCCTCCACGAACCCATCGAAGCCAACGGGCCATCCCTGATCGCGTCACTGCTATCGCCAACCCTGATTTATGCGCCGTTGGTGAAGGCGCTGCAACGGCAAAACGTGCCCCTGCACGGCATGGCCCACATCACTGGCGGAGGGCTGCCGGAAAACCTGCCCCGGGCCCTGCCGGCGGGGGTCCACGGGGTGATTGATCCGGACAGCTGGACGCGGCCGGCGCTCTTTGACTGGTTGCAGCACTGGGGTCAGGTGCCCGAGGCCGACCTGTGGAACACTTTCAATCTGGGGGTGGGGTTCTGCCTGGTGGTGCCGCCCGATGCCGTCGAAAACGCTTTGGGGGTCTGCCAGGCGAGCGGTTTCGGGGCCTGGGAGATGGGCCGAATCGCCGCCGGGGCTGCCCCCCAGGGGGCGTTGGCGGGATTGCCGTACTGAAAGATTGGTGACTTCGCCCACCCCCGGGTCTTTAAGGTCGTTGAGTGATCCCCTACACAAGTCCAAGCGTCCAGCCGGCTCGCCAGTACTGCCCCTCGTTTCTTTAGCGATGCTCGATACCTCGACTCGAATCACCCGTCGCCGCAGCTCAGCGGGTCCGATACCGCCCCAGCGACCTGTCCAGCCTCGCCCCCGTTTCCGGGAAGCGGGTCCCAGTAATGGTTCAGGACCTCGCCCCACCTTCTTGACCCTGAGGGACCACGGCAAGGTGTACGTGGCCGATCTGCCCCGGCTCTCTGACGGTCAACTGGCCCATATCGTCAAGGAAGCGGAGGAGGTTCTCGAAAGCCTCAACCGCCGGCTCCATGAGCTTGAGGGGCAGATTTTTCTCAGCCAGACCGAGCAAGACACCCGCATCCGCGCCACAACCAAGCGGGATGTGACCGAGCGCTTTTTAGCAGCCATCAGTCAGGAACAGGATCTGCGGCGCAGCAACCCGGCGGTACGGGCGGCAGCGGGTGAATCCCTTTCCCGGGCTTTCCTGGAACTGGCCCGTCACCGACTCCCAGGGTCCACCTTTGATTCTCTGCTGCAAGAAGCCCTGGCTGCCTGCGGGCCCGGATCCGACAACGATGACAAGGGCTTACAGCGCGACGCCCACCTCTTGCAGGTCATCCAGGGCGGAGAAGGCGTCGAGCCGCGCCCCGAATCCCTGCCGGTGGTCATCACCCCCGACGCGGACTTCGAGGCTGAGACCCACTGAAGGGGCTGCCTGAACAGGGCCAGGGGATTTGAACTCTGGCTCTAGATCTTTGGCTTTTGAGCCCTGGCTCTTGAGCTCTTGCTCTTCAGCGGCTCTGGAATGGGTTCGCCGGCATCGCCACCGCCAGGGATGCACTGGTGGCGTCAAGCAGCTTGCGTTCATCGGCACCCAGTTGCCAGGCGAGAGCCGCTGCGGCCCCATCCACCTGTTCAATGCGACGCAGGCCAACGATGGGCATGGCGCCATGGGCCCGGCACCAATTAAGGGCAACGGCCGCCTGGGAGACACCGCGGTCGCCAGCGATGCTGCCCAAGGCCGCCAACAAGGGCTGGCAACCGTTCCAAAGCCGCCGATAAAGCAAGCCCCGGGGCCCTGGGGGCCAGGGCGGGGGATCCCCGGCGGGCTGGGTTAAGAGTCCAAGGGCGAGGGGGCTGTAAGCGATCAATTGGACCCCCAGCTCCTGGCAGATGTCTGCCAGCCCCCCTGGCTGGACTGGCTGGGGGGCCAACAAGGACAACTGCACCTGGAGGCTGTGCAGAGCCACTCCGCGCTCTTGCATATGGCGATGGACCTGGCGCAGGCGGGCGGGACCCAGGTTGGAAACCCCAACAGCAGCAACCTCTCCCGCTAGCTGCCGATCCACCAACCCATCCAGCAGGGGGCCCTCCTGCCAGGGGGCATAACGGGCCGTGCTCCAGTGCAGTTGCACCAGATCGAGGTGACCTTTGAGTCGCTGGTGGGAGGCCGCGAAGGCGGAACGAAAGCCCTGGCGGCCCAGGCGCCAGGGGAAAGGGGCCAGCTTGGTGGCCAGCGTGAGGGCCTGGCGATCGGCCAGGGCCAGCTCCGAGCAGAACTGGCCGAGCAGGGTCTCGCTGCGGCCGTTGAAACGCCCGGTTCCATAGGAATCGGCTGTGTCAAAAAAGTGCAGCCCCAAGGCCACGGCCCGGTGGAAGCACTGGCGTAGGGCCTCGTCCTGGGCGGGGTCGTAGCCCCAGAGCAGCTGGTTGCCCCAGGCCCAGGTGCCCACACCGATGCTGGGCGATGCAGGGGCGGAAACCATGGGCACAGCAACAGGGCAATGGGCGCCATGATCGGACTGACCGCCGGGCTCGCCTTCTTGACCCTGCCACAGACGCCCCCGGGCCAGGCCGGCACGGACCTATCTTCCCCCCATCAGAGCTGGATGACTGCTGGTGAAGGGGAGGCCGCAGGAGCAGCGGCAGGGGCACCAGATGGCCCCACGGTGGAGGCCATTCTTTGCGACCATTGCGGTCGTACCGCCAGCAACGGCATTTCGTGCCAAGGGATCTGCGTGGCCGACTCGGGCTATTGAGCCGCCACCTCCAGCAACCGGCCCATCCGGACCATCGCAATCGGGAAAGCGTTGCCCGATGTTGCGTGATATGGCGATCTGGGGCAAATGGGGCCAGATCTTAAGATTTCCTTTAGGGTTTCGCCAAGTGAAGGCTCGAAGCATGTCCAAACCCAATTCCTTACTGGCGGCCATGGCCCTGATCGGCCTGGTCGTAGTCGAAATCGCCACCCGGTTGCTGTTCTGGGCCTGAGTAAGGCCATGGCCCAAACGGGGCCAAGGGACTAGAAACCTGCCCCCCCTAGCTGCGGTTGCGGGGCGGTAGGGGTGAGCCAAATCGCAGAGCCTGGCGCCAACGGCCGGCCTGGATCCAGGCCCCGGCGGCCACCAAGGCCAAAGCCAGCCAGGCGGCCCCGGCAGGGGTGGGCCCCCACCAAGCGGCGGCCACCAGGGCTAGGGCCGTCGCCACTAGAGCGCCAGGCCGCAGCAGCGCCAAGCGCCGATCGACCGAGCTGCAGCTGCGGCAGTGGCGGGTGTGGCTCTCATAACGCTCCAGCAGGGGTTGGACGCCAAGCCGCTCCGGCAGGGGCGTCTGGGGGAATGGGCCGCCGCCCACCCGATCCACCCAATCGTGCAGGGCACGGACGTAGAGATCGGAGCGGGTGGCCAAGTAGCAGGCCTGGGCGAGGGAGGAGCCGCCGCCCCTCTCCTCCAGCACCCGCTCTTGCCAATGCAGGAATAGCTGGTCGTCTTCGAGCACCACGTGGTTACCGAGGTGTTGCAACCACTCGGGCCGCAGTTTCAGCAACCGACCTGGCCAGGGAGAGCCGAAGAAAAAGGGCAACCGCACAAATAGCCGGCAGGCCCCTCTGTGGATCGGGGTGGCGTAGACCACCGTCTGGAAACGGGTGCCCCCCTTGGTGGTGAGGTCATGGATCATCAGGCTGGGGCCCGTGAACACTGTGGTCTGGCTGCCAAGACTGCCGCGGCGGGGCCCTTCCTGCCACAGGCCCCTGAACCCCTCCGATCCACTGGCGGTGAGTTCAAGGTCCACCGGACCGGCAGTCTCACGCTTGCCCACAGTGGCGTGATGGGTAAATGGCACATGGCTCACATCGAGCACGTTCTCCAGCAGGGTGAGGGCGTCGTAGGGCAAATCACGGAAGGAATCCTGGACGGTCCAAGCGGCCGGGTTTTCTTGGAGCACCGGCACCAGGGGCAGGGGCACGGCTTCGGCCGCGGCGGGATCACCGCTGAACACAAACAGCAACCCTTGGGCCGCGGCGGTGGCGTAGGACCGGCAACGGCTGCGCAGGGTGTCGATGCTGGCGCCGGGATTGGCCTGGGGGATGGTGGTGCAGCGCCCCTCACCGTCAAAGCACCAGCCGTGGTAAGGGCACTCCAGCTCGCCCTTGTCGTTGAGGCGCCCCTGGGAGAGGGGCACGAGCCGGTGGGGGCAGACATCGGCGAAGGCCCGCCAATGCCCGGCCTGGCGGTCGTGCCAGAGAACCAAATCCTCGGCCAGCAAGGTGAAGGCAGTGGGACGGTCCTGCGGCAGATCCTTGAGGAAGGCCACCGGGTACCAACTGCGGCGCCAGATCAAATCTTCGGCAGGCATCGCAGCACAGGAATGGAGAACACGATGCTGGCAGGCTTTGATCAACACTGGGCCGCAAGTCCCCAGGGTGATGGATTTATCGGCTGATCATGGTGACGTGGGGTCCGCCTCTAGCCCGACATCGCTAGGCGCTGGCCAGCTAGAATTAAGAGTGACATAAGCGAATTTCAGGATATTGCTCAGCCCATGGCCTTAAGCGATCGTGGAGAATCTGCCTCAAATTTTGGCAAAGGGGATGGTTGGCAAAATCTCTTTTGACGATCAGATAATCACCGCACTCCATATCCAGCTTGTAGGGCAATACCTTTTGAGTTGAATTATGTAAATTAGCGCCAAAAATAGAGGCAAAAGAAGTTGTTAGCTCAGCTTCGTTTCTGCCCTCCCATTTATTCATGTCATAGCGATAGATACTTGAGGGTGAATTCCATAGCCCCAGACTTTTTGCATAGTCTTCAAAAACTGGGAAAGCCCCCTCTGGCAGGGCAAGGGAGGGGTATGCTGCTATGTCCTCTAAAGTTAATTCACGGTTTATTGAAAAGAGTGGATGGGATTCAACCGTGATCAGATAGCAGGGGAAGTAGGCCAGGGGAAAGCTGGCTAATGTGCTGTCATCGGCAGCCGGACAATCCGGGAAGGGCGCAATCAAAGCATCAAGTACGCCATCGCGGAGCATGGCGAGGGGTTGGGCGACATGCATGAAGTCATGGTTGCCCAAGACATAGTCTTCGATCGGTGACGAAAAGTAGGCTCGCCCTGACCAGAACATTGCATCAACTCTCAATGGGCGATAGCTTTTCCAGCGATGATGCTGGTGAACGTTTCGCTCTAGATTGATAAGGTCGGTATTACCCGTGATCACATACTCGTTATTTATTTTTTTTACATTTAAGAAAAAGGCTTCACAGCATTTATGAAGGTTGCGACTGATTGTGGACTGGTTGAGGCCTGTCCGCTTGGCAACTTCATCGCCTGTGCGGAGCCACATCAGATAATCGAGGCAAGCAAGGGTGTGAATTTCTACCATGATTAAACTGTCCCAGACGACAGAAAGTGCGGATTGATAAAATGCCTAGAACTTAAACCAAAAATGCACTATTATTATTTGCAGAAAACTACCTAGTCATAACAGTTCTTGCCGATTTCGCTCCGACCCACGCCTGACTTAGGGCTAAGCCAGGGGCTGCGAGAACCCTTTCAAGACAAGATCTGGACGCATTCCGCGTCATCAAAACGGCTGGCCATACGTTCCAACTTGTGCCGTTCTTCATTGGTTCGGGTGCAGGCAAAGCCGTAACGGGCCCGCACCCGCTCGGAGGCCTCCTGGAGGGCGGCAATTCCCTGGGTTCTGAGGGTGGATATCGGCAGGCTTTGGCCGGGTCGCAGCCGCTGCAGGATCACTGTCGAAGGGGAATAAAGAGCACTGGTGCTGCCATCCGGCCATTCCAGGGTGAGATGAACTTCAGGCATGAATGTCCCTCAGCAGTTAACTGATTCTGCCCTGACGGCCCCAGGCAAGCTGTCAATTCGATGATGCGACCATGTCATTTAGCTGAAGTCGAAAAGTCATCTGGTTGAAGCGGTAAAGCCCGTCAAGGCTTCCCCCCCTGGCCACAGCAGCGAGCAGGCCCCGGCCTGGATCAACGCCACTGACGCCGGGCCTGGCCCGAAGCGGCCGATGGGCCCGCACCACAGCTCGGGGTGGGGCGCCACGGCGGCCGCCAGATCGGCGCTGGCGCCTGGGTCGACCACCAGCAAGTAGCTAAAGCTGGGGAAACAGGTCAGCCAGGCTTCCAACGCCACCCCCGGAGGCGATTCGATGGCGTCCAGGTCGAGCTGCAAATGGCACCCGGCCGCCTCCGCCAACATCACCGCCGTTCCGGCGATGCCGCCCATGCTCACGTCCTTGGCGGCCCGCACCACCCCCGCACCGGCCAGTTGCACCAGCAGCTCAAGCTGGGCCCGCAGGCGCGGGGGATCGGCTTGGGTCGCCGCATCCCAGAAGGGATAGTGGCGATGGAAAGCGCCTTGGTGGTTTGCCAGCAGACAGCAGATCTGCCCCGGCCGCGCCAGCCGGGCCGAGAGCACAGGCCCCGGTGCCATGCCCAGCACCGCCACCGAGAGGGCCGTGTATGGGCTCTGCAGGTTGGTATGGCCCCCCACCATCGGTACCCCGAATTTGTCGCAGGCAAAGCCCATACCCTCCAGCAACGCCTGAGCCGGTTCCGGCCCCTGGCTCCAGAGGCTGTTGACCAGGGCCAGGGGCCGCCCCCCCATGGCGGCGATGTCGTTGAGGTTCACCAGCACGGCACTCCAGCCGGCGAACCAGGGGTCCTCGGCCACCAGCTGGGGGTGCAAGCCTTCGCAGGCCAGCAACAGGGGGCCCGGGGCTGCCGGCACCAAGGCGGCGTCATCCCCCAGAGCCGCCGCCGCCCCCAGCGAAGGGAAGGGTTGGTGGGCAAAGAGGCTTGCCGGAACCTGGATGTCACGCTTGCCCAGCAATCCTTCCAGTTGGGACAATCGCTGTACCAAGCCGTCCAAATCGACCTCAGCCCTGCTTCGGCCCCTTTGGTTCTGGAGCACCCCGCCGCTGGCCTCGCCTTCCAGGCCGTCTGCATGGGACCTCATGCCGCCATCAGGCCGGGGCGCCGTTGGCTTGCAGGTTCGTAATAGGCCAGATCGGCCTCCATCAGATGGTGGCGGACGCCGCGGATGTCCATGGACTCCAGCGAGTGCCAGTGCAAGCGCTCGAAAAAACGCACGTTCTGGAGCTGCACCGTCGCCAGGAAGCGCTGGGCGCCCCAGCCGTGGGCCGTCGTCACGGCCTTCCAGATCAGCCCCTTGCCGATCTGGTTCTGACGGCGGTAGCTGTCCTTCACCCCCAACCGCCCGCCGTACCAGAGCCCCGCTTTCTCCTCAAGGATTCGCACCACACCCACCACCCCGAAGGACTGGGCGGCGCCGGGATAGATGGCGGCGATTGGGTAGGCGTGATCATCCCGGTCATCGCGGTCGTGCTCTTCGAAGAGGTGCTGCTCCTGGCAGAAGATGGTGCTGCGCAGTTGCCAGTAGCCCTTCATCAGCGGGGAAGTGGTTTGTAACAGGTGGAAGGAGAAAAGGCCGGAATGGGTCGTCGGCGAGAGTCGAAAATCTTCCGCATCGACGCCGATGCCCAAGTGCACCGAAGGGGTGAAGGCCGCCGGTGCTGAACAGGGACTGGCGCCGATCTTGAGGCTGCTGCCGTCCAGGAAGGGCATGGTCAGGCCTCCTGTTCAAACAAAGCCAGGGCCGAGCAGGCCCCGCATTTGGCGCAGCCCGCCGCCATCGCCTCCGCCCGCAGGTCGGCGTCCCGCAGCAGGGCCGCCACGGCCCCATACACCTCGACCATGAAGGCGGTGCTAGGGGCTGGGTGGTCTTGCAGTGGTGTGCCAGCAATGGGCACAAAAGGCACCACGAAGGGATAAACCCCCAGCTGAATGAGCTGTTCGCTACAACGAATCAGGCTCTCGGCGCTGTCGCCCAAGCCCGCCAGCAGGTAAGTGGTCACCTGGCCGCGGCCAAACACCGCCACCGCCTGGTCAAAGGCTTCGTAATAGCGATCGAGGCTGAGTTCCGATTTGCCCGGCAGGATGCGGCGCCGCACCTCTGACTCCACCACCTCAAGGTGCATGCCGAGGCTGTCCACACCCGCGTCTTTCATCCACCGATACCAGTTGGAGTCCTCCGGCGGCTCGCACTGGCCCTGGATCGGCAGATCCACCCGCGCCTTGACGGCCAGGGCCGTTTCGGCCATCAGCCGGGCGCCGCGGTCGTCGCTGTTGGGGGTGCCGGTGGTCATCACCAGTTGGCGCACGCCATCAAGCCGCACCGCCGCTTCCGCCACTTCGGCCACCTGCTGGGGTGTTTTGCGCACCAGCGTGCGCCCCCCCTCCAGGGATTGCTCGATGGCACAGAACTGGCACGATTGGCTGCGGTCGCGAAAACGAATGCAGGTTTGCTGCAGGGTGGTGGCCAGCACATCGCGGCTGTGCAGCAGGGCGATGGCGCGGTATGGGATGCCCTCTGCAGTCTCTAGGCCATAAAAAGCTGGTTCGGGCGGGACCTGGACCTGGGCCAGCACGGGGGAATCCCCTTGGGCCAGGCTTAAGGAGCCGTCGGCCTCGCTGTGCAGCTGGTAGGGCGACGCCTGAGAACGGGCGTTGTAAACCGGCACCATCACGGTGGTGCCGTCGATCGTCAGGGCCCGGTGGTCGGAGGGACCGGCTCCCCCCCGGCGTCCCTGGTTGCCAGGCACGGCCGGATCGACCACGCCATGGACTTGCAATTCGGTAAGCAGGGTTGCCAAGCGGGGCTCAGTGTCAGCCATGGGCCACCTCCACGGCCACAGCCAGGCCGCTGGGATGCTCGGGTGCCAGCGGCTCCGGCGCAGGGGATCCCGCTTGGAGAGGCTGAAAGGAGTGGGAGGAAGAGAAAGAGTGGGGGGGCGGAATGGTTGCGGGCTGGGCCGAAGCGGGGACGGCAGGCGAGCCCGGGGCGGCGGCTAGGGGGGCTGGTTCGTGGTGGCTGTGGGGCCGGCGGTCATGGCGCAGTCCCAGCAGGTCGGGCCGGCTGTAGTGCCCGACGCTGTCCATCATGCGTTTGCGCTTGGTGATCAGGTCGAAGTCGAGTGCGGCGATGGCCAGGCCCTCGCCCTCGCCCAGGGGTCCGGCCAGGTAGCGACCCTCCGGACTGATCACCGCCGTGTGGCAGCCCCCCTGGAAAGCCCGGTGCAACGAGGCATCGGGCGTGATGCTGGCGTAGTCGCTGGGATCGAGCCAGGCGGTGCTGCACACCACAAAACAACCGGCTTCCAGGGCGTGGTGCCGCATGGTCACCGCCGTCTGTTCTGTGAAGATGGGCCCCACCAGGGACCCCGGGAACTGGGCGCAGTGGATCTCTTCCCCCTGGGTCATCAAGGCGAAGCGGGCCAGGGGGTTGTAGTGCTCCCAGCAGGCCAGGCTGCCGATGCGGCCCAGTTCGGTGGCGACCACCTGGAGGCCGGCCCCATCCCCCTGGCCCCAGACCATGCGCTCGTGGTAGGTCGGTGTGATCTTGCGACGTTTGAGCAGCAGCTCCCCCTTGTCGTCGATCAGGAGCTGGGTGTTGTAAAGGCTGCCCCCATCCCGTTCATTGATGCCCAGCAGCACATGCAGGCGCCACTGGCGCGCTGCGGCGGCAATGCGGGCCACCTCGGGTCCCTCCACGACGACGGCCTCCTCGTAGAGCTTGAGATGGGAGCGGCCCATCAGCACCGCCGGCTCAACAAACGAAAAATAGGGGTAATAGGGCAGAAAAGTCTCTGGAAAAACAAGCAACCTCACACCTGCGGCCGCAGCCTCGGCCATGGCCGCCAGTACCCGGGCGACCGAGCCCTCCAGGCTGAAGAGCACCGGTCGGATTTGGGCGGCGGCGACGAGGATTGGATCGGCCATGGGCTGGCGAGTCAGGCTGCGGGGTAAGGAGAAGGAGTACAGGTGAGGTAGGGCTCAACCCGCCATTGAATTGTGCTGGATTTAGAGGGTCCAGGTGTCCAGAATAAAGGCCCCTTCCTTGCGATGCAACAAAATAATGTCGAGCACATCCAGGGGGTTGACCGGGGTGATGCCGGGAATCAAGGCCCCTTCACCATGGCCGTAGAGGGCCTGGAGGGCAAAACGGCAGGCATAGACATTGCCACCCTGGTCCATGAATTTTTGCAGGCGGGCGTTGAAGTTGAGATGGCCGTCAAAGGCGGCATCACCCAACTTGGGGAAACCGCGCTGCACCCCCAAAGTGACCCCAGGCCCATAGAGAAGAATCGAGGTTTCAAAACCTTTATTAATCAGGCGACTGGCTTGGAGTAAGTTAACCAAACCAATCGAACCTTCAAAGGCAACGGTGTGGAATGTGACCAGGGCTTTTTCGCCAGGTTCCGCTTTGACATCTGGGAAGACTTTTTGCTCGTAATCAACAAGAAAATCTCCCGGCTGATTGGCGGGACGGGTCACTTCAGGCATGGGGAGCAGGGCCAGGGGCGCAGAACTGGGGAAGATTGGACGGCCATCCCCTAAGTTTGTGTAGCGATTGCAACCAGTCCGATTAATTTGGTGGCTATGGCTACCGGAATTTAGCCATTCTCACATCAGAATTCTTTTATTCCTTTGGCCGATTCGCTGTGCCCCCAGCGGCGACACCCCCATTTCCCGCCGCTGCTCCCGCCCAGGCGGCAACAGTCGCCCCAGCAGTCCCGCCGCTGCCGTCCTCATCACCGGTGGTCATCATCGGCGCCGGTCAAGCGGGCCTGGCCATGGCGGCCTGCCTGAAGCGCCATGGCATCCAGGCCCTGGTGCTGGAGAAGAACCGCATCGGCCATGCCTGGCAGCACCAGCGCTGGGACAGCTTCTGCCTGGTGACACCCAACTGGCAGTGCCGGTTGCCCGATTTCCCCTACGACGGCGACGACCCGGAGGGTTTCATGGTGCGCGACGCCATCGTCGACTACGTGCGCCGCTTTGCCGCCCACCTGGATGTTGATGTGCGTGAGGGGGTCAGTGTCCAAGGATTGCAGCGCCAGGGGGAGGGTTATCGCCTCAGCACCAGTGCCGGCCAGGTGCAGGCCGACCAAGTGGTGGTGGCGATCGGTGGCTATCACCACCCCAAACGCCATCCCCAGGCCCAGCGCCTGCCCGCCAGCGTGCTGCAGCTCGATGCCCGCGACTATCGCAACCCCGACCAGTTGCCTGGGGGGTCGGTGCTGGTGGTTGGCAGTGGCCAATCTGGCGCCCAGATTGCCGAAGACCTCTTTTTTGCTGGTCGCCGCGTCCATCTCAGCGTCGGTTCGGCGCCGCGTTCGCCCCGCCGCTACCGCGGCAGGGACGTGGTCGATTGGTTGGAGCGCATGGGCTATTACGCCATGCCGATCCACGAACATGCCGATCCCAAGGCAGTGCGGTCCAAGACCAACCACTACCTCAGCGGACGGGATGGCGGCCACGACATCGACCTGCGCCGCCATGCCCTCAATGGCATGCAACTGCATGGGCGCCTGCTGGAGCTAGGCGATCAAGGAATCCAGTTCGCCGACGACCTGGAGGCGAACCTGGACCAAGCCGATGCAGTTTTCAACCGCATCGGCCAGAGCATCGATCTCTGGATCAGCGATCAGGGCCTCGACGTGCCCCCCCAGGATCCCTATGAACCCTGCTGGCGTCCGCTGCCGGGCCCTGCCCCAGCCCTCAACCTGGCGGCCGAACCCCTGGCGGCTGTGATTTGGTGTACTGGCTACAGCAGCGATTTCAGCTGGGTTGACGTGCCGGTCTTCGATGGCGCGGGCTATCCCGCCCACGAGCGTGGCGTCACCCCCAGCCCGGGGCTCTATTTTCTAGGACTGCCCTGGCTGCACACCTGGGGCTCGGGCCGCTTCTGCGGCATCGCCGATGATGCCGGCCACTTGGCCGAAGTGATCCGGTTGCGACGGGTGCGGGGGGATGCCTTGCAGGAGAGGTTGGTTTGCACGGCTCTGCTGGGCTCCTGAACCCCGCTGGTTTGGGTGTGCCGCTTCAGTGGGCTGGTTCAGGCGTGCCGGTTTAGGGGGCCAATACCCGCTCTACCAAGGTGGCCCAATAGCTGGCTCCGATGGCCAGTAAGGCGTCATTGAAGTCGTAGCGGGGATTGTGCAGCAGGCAGCCGCCCGTGCCCGAGCCATTGCCGATCCAGCCGTAGGCCCCCGGACGGGCCTGCAGCATGTAGGCGAAATCTTCGGCGCCCATGGTGGGGGGGAGGTGGGTGTCGACCCGATCGGCGCCGACAACGGCAGCCATGGCGGCGGCGGCGGTAGCCGCTTCGGCGGCGCTGTTGACGGTGGGGGGATAGCCGGGAATCAGCCGCAGTTCGGCCTGGGCGCCATGGGCGGCCGCCACGCCCGCGCACAGGCTCTGCAGGCGCTCATGGATGGTGTGCCGCACCTCATCGCGGAAATAGCGCAGGCTGCCGCGCAATACCACGCTGGCCGGAATCACATTCCAGGCTTCGCCGCCATGGAACTGGGTGACACTCACTACCGCTGCATCCGCGGCGGCGATGTTGCGGCTGGTGATCGTTTGCAGGGCCTGCACCAGGGCACTGCCGGCCACGATCGGATCGATGCCCTCCTCGGCCATGGCGGCATGGCAACCGCGGCCGCTCAGTTCGATTTCAAACTGGTCGCAGCCCGCCATCATCGGCCCTGGGCGCACGGCAAAACGCCCCTCCGCCAGGCCGGGCCAGTTGTGCAAGCCGTAGACCGCCTGCACCGGGAAACGCTCGAACAGGCCCTCCTGCACCATCACCCGGCCGCCGCCCTCGTTTTCTTCGGCCGGCTGGAAGATCAGCACCACGGTGCCGTCAAAACGTCGGCTTTCGGCCAGGTACTGGGCGGCCCCCAGCAGCATGGTGGTGTGGCCGTCGTGGCCGCAGGCGTGCATGCGACCCGGGTGGCGGGAGCCATGGGCAAAGGTGTTGGCCTCGGTGATCGGCAGGGCATCCATGTCGGCCCGCAGGCCGATGCTGCGCGCCGAACTGCCGGCCCTGCCGGTGCCGGCCTGGCTGGTGCCGGCCCTCAGCACTCCGACCACGCCGGTGCCGGCAAGGCCGGTGTGCACCTCACAGCCAAAGCTGGCGAGCCGCTCAGCCACCAGGGCGGCGGTGCGGTGTTCTGCGAAGGCCGTTTCGGGATGGGCGTGCAGGTCCCGACGCCAGGCCGCCATGGTGGGTGCCAGGTCCTGCAGGCGGGCGATCAACGCCATGGGAGGCGCCTCAGGCCGCCAACACCGGCGACCCGGTACCCACTAGCTGGCGCAGGGTGCAAATAACCCGCTCCTGTTGCTCGTCGCCCAGTTCGGGGAAGATCGGCAGGCTGAGGACTTCGACGCAGAGGCGCTCGGTGACCGGCAGGCTGCCGGGTCCGTAGCCCAGCTCGGCGTAGGCCGGCTGGCGATGGATCGGGATCGGGTAGTAAATGATCGTGATCACCCCTTCTTCCTGAAGCTGCTGCTTGAGCCAATCGCGGCAACAGGCTTCCGGCAGGCCGAAGCTGGCACTGTCGTTGGAGGGGGTGCAGCGACCAGCACAGCGGGCCTGATCCGCGGGACAACCCGGCACCCGCACTACGAATTGGTTCCAGCTATGGCCGTCTGGGCCCGCATCGGCAAGCTGGAGATTGGGGAGGTCGCCGAGGGCTTCCCGGTAGCGCTGGGCGATGCGGCGGCGCCGTTCCACCCACAGGGGCAGGTGGGGCAACTTGACGTTGAGGACAGCCGCCTGCATGGCATCAAGGCGGCTGTTGTAACCCAGGTCGGTATGGAGATAACGGCGCGGCATGCCATGCACCGCCAGCTCCCGGATGCGTTGGGCCAGGCTGCTGTCGCGGCAGACTACGGCCCCGCCATCACCGGCGGCCCCCAGGTTCTTGGTGGGGAAAAAGCTGAAGCAGCCGGCATCCCCCCAGCTACCCACCGGGCGCCCGGCCCAGCTAGCGCCTGTGGCTTGGGCGCAATCTTCGATCACCCGCAGGCCATGGCGCAGGGCGATGGCGTTGATGCGTTCCATGTCCACCGGCCGGCCAAAGAGATGGACCGGCAGTAAGGCGCGGGTGGCGGGGGTGACGGCCGCCTCAATGCGATCGAGATCGAGCAGATAGCTGGCCGGATCCACGTCCACAAACACCGGCGTGGCCCCGACGGCGCTGATCGCCTCGGCGGTGGCGAAAAAGCTGAAGGAGGAGGTGATCACCTCGTCTCCCGGGCCGATCTCCAGGGCCCGCAGGGCCAGGGTGAGGGCATCGGTGCCGCTGTTGCAGCCGATGGCGTGGGGGACGGCGCAGGCCGCAGCGAAGCTGGTCTCGAAGGCGTTGACCACGCCCCCGCCGATGTACTGGCCACTGCGCAGCACCTGCAAAACAGCCTCATCAAGGCTGTCGCCGAGCTGCCTCAGCTGCTCTTCGAGGCTGAAGGGGGGAACGGGCATGCTGGCAACCTTAAGTCAAACAAGTGGGCGCGCCAGGGGTGGCTCAGGCCCAGTCCGGCTCTTGGCCGGGATGCCATTTGATGTTGCAGCCGATCGCCGCGATCTGCTCAGCCACTGGCGTCCGCCCCGCCAGCAGGTCCGCCAGGGCACCGCGCAGGTCCCGGCCGTCGCAGGGAGTGGGCTGGCCGGGGCGGCTGCCATCGAGCTGGCCGCGATAGGCCAGCCGGTGGGCACGATCAAACAGAAACAGGTCGGGCGTGCAGGCCGCCCGAAAGGCCTTGGCCACCGCCTGGCTGTCGTCGGCCAGGCAAGGAAAGGTCCAGCCATAGGCCTGGGCCTGGGCCGCCATCTCAGCGGGTCCATCCTGGGGGTGGCTGCTGAGGCTGTTGCTACGGATGGCGAGCAGGGCCGCCTGATCGCCCAGATCGCGGCCCAGGCGGCCCAGTTCGGCCTCGATGTGCTTCACAAAGGGGCAGTGGGGGCAAAGAAACATCACCAGCACCGGCCGTCCCTCCAGGGCCTGGGCATGGGGCAGGGAGCCCACCACGGGGGTGAGCTGCTCCTGCATCAGCGTTAACGGCAGGGCCGTTCCCAGGGGCAGCATGGTCGAGGCGGTGAGGGCCATGGGGCTAGCGGACGGATCAAGGGCGATCATGCCGAGATTGCATCCCCGTTTTCGCGTGGCGCCCCGCCGGTTTCAGCGCCGTTGTACCTCCGTATACGAGCGGGGCATCGCTGCGCTGGCCCTGACCCTGTTGATGCTTACCGGCTGTGTGCCCCTGAGCCAGCGCAGCAGTGGCAGGGTGTTTCCCTTGCAGCGCCAGCGCAGCGGCGATGGCCTGGCGGTGGTGACGCGCCCCGGGGGGGAGGGGTTGCACATCTGGCTCGACGCCGACACCGAAACCGAGGGGATCTGCCGGCCCCGCTGGAATCCGGATGCGGCGCGCCTGAAGGGGGGAGATGGGCCCAATCCCCACAGCGGCGGTCGGGCGCCCCGCCAGGAGTTCTACGGGGCCTTGGATCGGGGACGGGTGCGCTGGGCCCTGCGCCGCCAGATGGCCCAGCTCTGCCAGGAAAAGGCTCCCCGCAGCCGCTTTGTCTGGGTGCCGCCCCCCAGGCGCGCTGAGGACCACCGCGATCCGCTGCCCCAATTGACCAAGTGGGACCTGCTCAGCAGTCCCCGGGCGGTCAATCGCGCCGAGAAACAGCTGCTGGGCCAGCCCCTCAAGCCCGAAGATCTCAAAGATGATCTGCCTGAGGAGGAGCCGCCGGGGCCGTAAGTAGGAGCCGCCGGCGACCAGAGAAGCAGTCTGCTCTGTCTAACGGAGTACACGGCCGGGGCCCTGAGAAAAGTTTCAGGAGGGATCCAACAGCGCTACGGCCCCGCTGTAGCCCGCCGGCAGGTCCAGCCGCCAGCGCCGCAGCTGCGGCTCGATCGCCAGGGCTTGGACCTCGCTGGCCTGGGCCAAGCCCACCCCGCGCGCCTTGAGGCCCGCCTCCAGGGCGCACCAGCACTCCACAAAAGCTGAGGCGGCTTCGGCCGGTGGCAGGGCCAGCAACGATTCGACCTGGGCGGGAGCCAGGCAGCGCCGCGCGATGGGCCGCCAGTCCAGGTCAGGTTGCTGACGCTCCACATCGACACCCACCGGTGCGGCGGCGTGGAAGGCCAGCAGGATCAGGTCGCCGGAATGGGAGATGTTGAATTGGGGCATTTTGCCTTGGGGCATTGAGAGGCCAGGGTGCAGCAGCTGCGGCTTGCCGTGGGGGCCGGCGGCAAAGCGCAGGGCCGCCGGATCCAAGCCCAACCAGGCGCCCAACACCAGCCGCAAGACGCCGCGCCCCAGCAGGGTGCGCTGGCGATCATCAGGTCGCCGCAAACGGTTGACGTGATCCCGGTCCTGGCACGACAGCAGGGCCTCCAGCTCCGCCGTGGCGGCGAGCACCCGCGGATTGCTGCGATCCACCCGCAGCAGCCAGGGCTCCAGCGGCGCCCCATCCTCCGGCCGCTGGGCAGCAGGCCACGGCAGCGGCTGGCCCGGCCACCAGGGTTGGGGGCGCAGGGATTGGTGTTGGGCTGGGCCTGCCATCGGTGGGGGGGTTGGTGGTGGCCTGGGGCACCTGCGGCCCTGTTTGTCATGTTCCTACCAATAGCCACGCCGCCAAATAACCCTTTGTCGTCCCTTCCCCTTCCTGATCGTCACTCGATCTCGCCAATCACCAAGCTTCGGCAGGGTTTTCCAGGCGCTGCGGGAGAATCCCCCGATCGCACAACCCAGCGCCGCCGGCGGCGTCACACCCCATGCTCCTCGATCTGCGCGGCAAGAAGGCCCTGGTCACTGGCATTGCCAACAACAAGTCGATCGCCTGGGGCATCGCCCAGCAGCTGCACGCCGCCGGTGCCGAGCTGGGGGTCACCTATCTGCCCGATGAGAAGGGGCGCTTTGAGGGCAAGGTGCGCGAGCTGACAGCACCCCTGAATCCCAGCCTGTTCGAGCCCCTTAACGTGCAAAATCCGGCCCAGATCGAGGCGCTCTTCGCCAAGTTGGCCTCTGACTGGGGCTCCCTGGATGTGCTGATCCACTGCCTGGCCTTCGCCGGCAAGGAGGAACTGATCGGCGATTATTCCGCCATCAGCCCTGAGGGCTTCGCCCGGGCCCTGGAGGTGAGTGCCTACTCGCTGGCGCCCCTGTGCCGCTACGCCAAACCCCTGTTTCCGCCAGGTGCCAGTGTCATCACGCTCAGCTATCTGGGCGCTGAGCGCGCCATCCCTAATTACAACGTGATGGGCGTAGCCAAGGCGGCACTGGAGGCCTCGGTGCGCTACCTCGCCGCCGAACTAGGGCCCGACAACCAGGTGCGGGTCAATGCGATCAGCGCCGGCCCGATCCGCACCCTGGCCAGCTCCGCCATCGGCGGCATCCTCGACATGATCCACAACGTCGAAGCCAAGGCCCCCCTGCGCCGCACCGTCACCCAGGAGGAGGTCGGCTCCACCGCAGCTTTCCTGGCCAGCCCTTTGGCCAGCGGCATCACCGGCCAGGTGATTTATGTGGATGGGGGATATTGCATTACGGGGATGTGATTAAGGTGGCCTCAGCAGACCAAGGCAGGTCTGCTTAAGGGTTATAGACTTTGAATAGGTTAAGCAGATCCAGTAATTTAGGTTAATATTTTTGGGCTATGCTGGCGTAGATACATAAAAACCTGGATAGCCCTATGCCTGCCTGCTTGACCCTGTGGAAGGCCAGCCGCCTGACTCGCCCAGGCCATTGGCTTCGCTTGGCGCCCATGGCTGCCATGGCGCTTGGTTTCTGCTGCGCACCAGCGGTCCAAGCAAAGGGCGGCAAGCCAACAATCTGCTGCCGCACTTCCGGCGGCACCCGAGGCACCTGTCTGAATGTCTGGACCCATCTGGTGCCGCCCAGCAACCGCTTCAATCCGGGCAGCAGCCGCACGCTGGCCTTGTTGCAAGGCCCCTCCTCCGAGCCCACCGCCATGACCGTGCAGTTGTTGTCGCCAGCCGGCGAGCTGGTGGCTGGACAGACCCTGAGGGCACAGCGTGTTGGCATCACTCTGATCACCCTGCCCCAGGCGGTGGGCGCGCCCCTGAATCAAGCTTTGACCTGGGAGAGCTTTCCCAGTTGCCAGCCCAACAAACCCCCCACCCGCACCAGCCTGGTGACTGACAGCAATCCAGAGCAGAGTGCCAGCCAGAAGCTGATCGCCGATCTGGGTCAGCTCTGCGGTGGGACAGTGGACACCAAGCCGCTGTTGGCAGCTTTTAATCTTGAAGACTATGGGGCGAAGTTGCCAGTCAAGCTGCCGGTTGGATGTGAAAAGCTTACTGGAAATTTGTTGGAGAATAAATAGATTCAAAAAGCAAGTCTGTTGCTTCAGGGCTGGCAGTTGAGACAGCCCAACCCCTCGCCCTGCACTCCCCAGAAATCACGCCGCCCCCCGCATACCAATCTGCTCCTTAATCCCAGACGGCATCAAGCTGAAGACCATGCGCCAATGGCCACTGAGCTGCTCCCGCACCTTGCCGTACACCTCACCGCTGCTGCTGCTGGCTGGAAAAATCAGCACCAGGTCGTCGAACAGTTCGGGTTGGTCTCCCTCAAACACGATCCAGGCTTCCCGTTCGCTCAGGTGGGTGACAACGGCGGGCTGCGCTGAACCTTGCCGCTGTTTGCCCTTCAAGATGAGGTATCGAACTGCCAGGGGCTGTAGCAGAACCTGGGGCTGTGAGCTGATGAGGGGCAAGGCGAGGTTGTGCCTGCCCTGGATGGCCCCGATCGTGAGGACCCGCAGGAGCTCTTGGGATCCCTTCACCGCCACAGTGTGATCGGCATCGATGCGCAGCGGCACGGCCGTGGCCCGAACCGTTGATTCCGCCGCCAGCACCTCGCCGCCCACGCTCAGGGATTCAATGCGGGCGGCCAGGTTCACAGCTGGTCCCACCACGCCGTACTTGGCCCGCTGCCTGGAGCCGATCGTGCCGGCGATCACGTCACCCGTGCACAAGCCAATTCCCATCTCCAGCGCTGGCAGCCCCTGTTGGACATTGATTTGATTCACCTTTTCCATGGCGATCTGCATGGCCAGGGCGCAGGCGATGGCGGCCTCGGCATGGTCAGCACGTACCAGGGGCGCGCCGAAGAGCACGAGGATGGCATCCCCTAAGACTTCGTCAATCGTGCCGCCATAATGCTCGATGACTTGAAACATCTCATCGAGATAATTATTAAGTAGCTGCACAATCAGGGCCGGAGGGTTGTCCTGTCCCAGCAGGCTGAAGCCCCGCAGGTCGCTCATCAATACGGTGACAGTGCGAAGCTCACTGGCTGCCTGGCTAGTCTGGCTGGCCTGGCTGTTGTCCAACAATTCACCGGCCACGGCTTTGGAAACAAACCGATCGAACTGGCTGCGCACATGCCTGTTCTGGAGCTCCAATACCTTTCCCTTGATTTGCTGGTTGGCACCGCGGCGCAACCAAGCCGCGGCCGCCATCAGGCTGAAGGCCGCCAAGGGCAGGGCCGCATCCAGCCACACCCCCAGCGCCAGCAAAGCCGCAGTCGCCGCCACCGCCAGCACAAGGCCCGATGCCACCACCCAGAGACTGCGCCGCAGCCCTGGCACCCGTTCGCCGGCGACGATGCCAACCGCGAGGGCGAGCAGCAGCAGCCAGCGATTCACCGAGCCCGACGCGGCCTGAATTCCCAAGGGCTGGCCGCGCTCCAGCGCCAACAGGGCGGCAAGCCGGTGGGCGTGAATTTCGACGCCGGGGATTTCAAAGCGCTGATCGCCCGCCCGGCCCCTGCTGAAGGGCACCGGGAAACTGTCCTTGCTGGAGGGGGCCACCACGCCGATCAGCACGATGCTGCCGCGCAGTTGCTGGATCTGCTGCGGGCTTAGCTGGTTGCGCAGCAAGCGGCCCAGGCTCCATTGGGGGAAGCTGCCCGGCTGGTGGAAAGCGAGCATGCGCTGCAGATAGTTGTCATCAGTGACAGGGCTCTCCGGCAGGTACCCCCCCGCCCCCTCGCCCAGGTCCGCCAGCTGTGGCTGTTGCTTCAACTTGTATGGCAGCTGCCTCTGCCCCTTGGCGATCTGCAGCAAGCGCATCGGCAGGGAGGCTTTGCTGGCTTGATCTATGCCGACGACGTGCAGCAGATCACGGCGCACCAGCCCATCCTGCGGATCGGTGTAGAGATCGGCATAGCCCTGGCGATGGGGCGGAGTGCCGGGGATCGCCCGCTTG
This sequence comes from Cyanobium sp., assembly GCA_044233545.1. Lineage (GTDB taxonomy): Bacteria > Cyanobacteriota > Cyanobacteriia > PCC-6307 > Cyanobiaceae > Cyanobium. The sequence continues at coordinate 10,625 of JBIIJV010000001.1, read as the reverse complement.
CCATCAAGATCGAAGTAGGCGGACACCAAGCGGGGGTTACTGGCGGCCAGCCGGCGCAGCCGTGCCCCGCCGGCACCGACCGGCTGACCGCAGAACAGATCCAGCCCGATGGCCCGCACGCCGATCCGATCCAGCCGTTCGATCGCATCGGCGAGTAGCCCATCAGACACCATCGGTCCATAGCGCTTGAGATCGTCCTCGTCGATGCCGATGATGCGCACGCGGGTGGAGGCCCCGGAGGGCAGGGGCCGGAGCTGCACCGCCAGGTCGTAGGCGAGCAGGTTGAGCTGTTCACTGAGTTGGCTCTGGCGCAGCAGCAGCAACAAACCAAATGCGGCGAGGTATGGACCCAGTTGCCGCACAATCCCTTGCCGAGTCATCCCCTGCCGCAGAATCCCTTTTGGATGGGGGCCGGTGGCGGGCGACGAACGGGCCATTAGAAACGAAATACCAGTTTTGTGTAGCAGCCGTTGCCGAGGATCCATTGGTCCCAGTAGGCCCTAGAGCCACTCTGGAACTGCCTGACCCAGCCCAATTCCAACTCGCCATGCCGGCCCCGGATCCAGCGCAGCAGCAAGCCACCGGCTCCAGCGCTATCGCTGATCGTGGCGCCCTGCACCTCGGTCCACACCTGGCCATTGCCGATGAACGGCACCAGCTGGAGAGCGTCCTGGCGACCCCGCCACAGCAACCAGGCCAGGTCGATGGTGCCTAGCAGACCACTGTCGCCGCTCAGCACCTGCCCCGGCAGGCCCCTCAGACCATTGTCACTGCCGAGGCTGAAGCCCATGGGGTTGGTGAGGGGATTGAAGGCCAACTGGCCAGCGGCCCGCAGGGTGAGTTGCCAGCGGGGGGCCAGCCACCAGGAGGCGGCGAGTTGGGATCCCAGGGCCCGGGCTTGATCCGGCTCGATGCCCAGAAATTGCAGCTCCTGCCGTTGGGCGACGGTGGACCAGGCGCCGATGCCCTGCAGGCCATAAAGGTTGGCGTTAAAGGCCAAGGGGCCCGTGGATCGGTCGTAGGCCAGACCGATGCGCGCGAAGCCGGTGCGTAACCAGCCGGCATCCCCACCCCCGACGATGGCGGGGATGCTGGCGCCGCTGAGGAAGGCGTCGTTGCGGTTGACGCTCAAACCGGCGAAGGCAGTCAGGCGATCGCTGAGCGATTCGTGCAGGGTGTACTCCAGCTGGCTGAACAGCTGCAGTTGGCGAAAGCTGAGGTCGTTCAGTGGCGGTGGCGCCTCCACCAAGGTACGGCGGCTGACCCCGAGGGCGGTGGTCAGGTTGAGCTGATCGAGCAGGGGCAGGGAGTAGCTGAGCGAGCCGTTGAGGGAGCCGATTTCGGGGTTGGAATCGGTGTTGATTTCGCCGAACAGCAGCAGGGTGTCGCCGTTGACCAGGGCCCGTTCCTTGACCAAGGTGGCCAGGCCCCGAAACTGGCCGCTGCCGCCGTTGCCGTCATTGCGCAGGGCCAGTTCACCCCGCAGGGGGTCATGGCCGGGCTCCACCGTGATCAACAGCTGGGCGCGGTTGGAGTCCTCACCGATGCGGTTGAGGTTTGTTTTGAGCAGGCCGACGCCGGGTAGCTGCTGAATCCGGGTGAGCTGGGCCGTCAAGGTTGGTAGGTGCAGCACGCTGCCCTGTATGGGCTTCAGCAGCCGCAACAGGCGCCGCTGCAGCCGTGGGCTGGAGCTGACGACCTGAATCGCTTCGATTTTGCCGGGCACCACTTCCAGTGCACCGGGTGGTGGGTTTGGCTGGGGGATGACGCGGCTGTTGATGTAGCCATCGGCGAACAGCCTGGAACCCAGGGCCGTGGCACAGAGGTTGAGGCGGGCCTCCTGACTGGTGTTGCTGTTGCTGCTGCAGTCGGCCAGGATCCGCGACAGCTCAGCGGCGCTGTAGGGATTGAAGCCCCGCAGGGGCGGCTGGCTGGCGGTGGGGCCAGGCGCGGCTGGCTGGACAGGGGCTGGCGCCTGGGGCCCGGATGGGGCGGATGGGGCGGGCGCAACTGGAAGAGATCGCTGCTGATCGGCCCCCGGCAAGCGAATGGGCCCTGGCTGCAGAGGCGGCGCCACCAACTGGGCCAGCAAGGGAAACATTCGGTAAAAATAGGCGCGAGGTGGCCACCGGAATTATTACCAGGGACTTCCGGTAAGGATCATTCCTGCCCAATAGTAAGGATGGTTGAGCCCTTGGGCGAAAAGGATCTGCTCTTGCCGGGAAAGGCCTGCCACCAAGGTGGATTGGGCCTGGCCGGTGCGCGGGTCCGGTCCCACCAGGCGATCGCCCTGGAGCCGCACTTGGCCACTCCGGAAGACCTGCTGGGTGGCCTGCAGCGCCTGATCTTTGGTCAATCCGACCTTGAGGAAGCGATAGAGCTCGATGAAGAAGGCGGCGGTGGCGGTGTCATCCACCTCCCAGAGGGTGCCGAGGCCGCTGCGGGCCCCGGCCTGGAGGGCCATGCCCACGAAACCCAACTCGCTTTTCTCATCGCCAAGGGCGGTGAGACAAGCACTCATGCTGATCAGATCCAGGGGGTAGCTGCTGTTGCGGGAGCGCAGGCGACGGCCCAGGTCCGCCAGGCTCAAGGTGGTGTTGGGGGTGTATAGAACGCCGGTTTGGCCGGGCAGGAAATTGGCGTGAGTGGCGATGTGGAGTTGGTTGACTTGGCTGCCTAGGGCCTGGTCGATCAGGGCTGTGGGGGTGAAGCTGTCATCCAGCAGCAATTGGGAGGGATGCTCCTGGGCCAGGGCCTGCAGCTCCTGCCGCACCATGGGCAGGGGGGCGAGGCCATTGCTGAATTGGCTGGCCCCTGCTAACAGCATTTGGCCCCGGAGGGCCCGCTGGCCGGGATCTAGCTCAATCAGCCCCAGTGATGGCGTGATGGTGAGCGCAAAAAGGTCGCCGAGCGGCCGACCCTCCACCGGTAGGGCGGCATAGGGAACGGCCTGCAGCCCCCGGTCCACCTCCAGCAACAGGGACGTGACGTTCTGGGCGCGCAGCAGGGGCAGCAGGGGGCTGATCAGGGCCTTGGCTAGGGGCTCGCCGGGATCTTTAGTGGGATCGGGCTGGAGAGAACGGCGGCTGAGTTGGCGCTGAAAGCCCTTGATCCAGCCATCAAGATCGGCCCGAGCCACCTTGATGCTGCGGCTGATTGGTTCACCCTGAGCCGTGAGCAAAATGGCGGTGAGGCGGGTTTGGCCGGAGGCTTCGTCATCGCGTTGCAGATGCACAATGGCGGGGGTATAGGGACGGGGATTGGTATTGATGGACTTAGCCTGGGATTCGTTCGCCGCAAGTGAGAGCTTTGGTAGAGCTGAAAGATCCAGGGAAGGGGCGAGTTTGCTGGCCAGGGTTAATCGTTGCTGCAGCTCAGCAATGCTGCGCAGTTTGCCCGAACCTGACGGGAGTCCCAAGGCCTTAGTCGTTTGGATCAGGGTGCGATTCTGGGACTCCAGGAACTGGGAGCTAGCGCTGTTTTGATCGATAGCAATCGAGACCGATTGGAAATTGCTAGATGGCAGAGAGTGATGGAGTTGTATGGGGTTTGCAGTCAGGACTTGCCCAGGGGAAAGGATTAAATTTTTATCTTCATAGTTATTTAGTTGGGTGATGCCATAGGCATTCGCGATTGTCGAGAACCTTTCTTTTGCCTCATTAATGCGAAATTCCACAATTTCACCTATGCTCAAACCGACAGCGTTGAATGGCAGCAAGGGTGGATCAAATGATGTCTGCTCATTGATAATTGGCTTTGGAAATAGATTGTTACCAATGAGCTCAATGGATGAAGAATAAGGCTCTTTGATATAGTTTGCTTCCAGGGTGCTATGTCGGAGAGCCAACGTACCAGTTTCAGAATAAATGGCAATAAGTGGATATGCAGAAAAATTAATTCGAGCAATTTCTATTATATCCGAAGCGTTGTAATTAGTAGCAAGAAATGAAGAAGAAATAATGTTAATCGCGCCCTTGGCTGTTACATAGATTTGGCCTGATTCTATATCTTTACTTAAAGAATTTCGTGGAGTTCCAGCCAAAGCGCGAAGAGATGATTGCCTGATGTTGATGCCAGAACCGCTTCTATCCAAAATGCTGATTATACCAGCGGTATTCTCGTAGGGAAATTCTCCACTTGATACGTCTAAACTTGAATTATTAATCTCCAAACCACCGTCGGACGCAAGCCTGATTCTACTTATAGTTGAGGGGGAAGTCCCAACTGAAAAGCTATCTTCTATACCAAAAGTCCCATAACGTGAAGTATATTTATCATGTCTGTAGCCCAAAAGTGGACTTTTCAGACCGCCTGCTGACGTGTCTTGACGAGCAATCAGGCTAGAACGGTTAGTGATTTCAATTGAATTGGTAATTGAAGTATTTAATAGGGAAATTTTACCAGCCCGGAATATATAAGGCCTAATCTCAGAATCTACTGTACCGTACGATTCACCATCGATGATCGGATGGCGATTTGCGGAAACATCAATGATTGCGTCGTTAAGGCTAATTCCGCCAGCACTTTGTAAAGAAATTTCGCCATCTCCAGCCCCATATCTGGCATAAATTTTTGAATCATACAGGTAAATTCCACCTGCGGCATTGGTGCCATTAGCTTGAAAATAAATTCGACCAGCCTTGTTGTCGCTCGCATCAGCGGAAACCGTACTTGAATTTTGTTCGATTTTTCCTTCTGCCCTTAACAAGATTAGCCCACTACGGTCAGCCAGAGAATTAATATCAAATTTTGGGTCTACAGATGAATTCGCTTGTATTGTTGAAATATCTAAAGAAGCATTAAGCAGTGTATTTTGGGACAGATTAATATTACCTTTTGAGAGCAAACCAATTCTAGGGTAGCTAAGCCGCGCAGGCATTTTCCCTTCTAGGTCATTCTGCAGTGAGTCGTTCTTGAGAGCTGGCGCATTAAGATCCTTAAGGTCGTAGGCGGAAACATCGAGGACTGACTGGGAAATCGTCAGGCTTTTGGTTGGATCCGATGCGTCGTTGGCAATGAGTTGAATCCATCCCTTTGGTGCTTCTAGGCTGCTCTTATTCAACGAAATTGCACCCGCAGACATCCATAATTGTTGACCTTTCAAGAGGGCCCCATCTAGCCGAATGGAACTTTGTTGTGTTAGGTCTTGAAAAGGCACGCCCACCACGTTCACCAAACCCCATCGGCCTGGCTTACCCGCCGAGATGGTGACATCTTGGAGATCGATATGATGGCCACTGAGCCAAACACTGCTTCCAGCGTGGAGTTGGGTACCGTGACCAGGCACAGTGCTTAAATTTCCAGCCGTTGCGTTGACGAGCAGATTGCGATCAACTGTGATCTGCCCGCCCTCAAACTGGATGGGGCCTTTGCCGAGTAAACCCAAGCTGGAAACGTTTGCCCCAGGGCTTCGCAGCTCACCGAAATTGATATCGGGCGATTGACGGAAGGAATGGACATCACCAATTTTCGTTTTAAAAATATCAAAAGTGTTACCGCCTATTTTCATGCCTATTGCCGTGGTCAACAGTAAGTTATTCACATTGCCCAGCATGGCACCATTTCCCACCCAAATCCCGCCCGGTGATAACCAGAACAAATTAGCGGGGGAAGACAAAGTCAAGGGCTTATTGAGGAAGGTCCCTGAGCCACTCGTTACGCCCACAATAATATTATTAAGCTCTTGGGTTTCGAGCTTGATTTTGGTAACTCCGTTTCGTGTATCAAAATAGTTGAATCTGTGCAACAGGTTCTTGCCCGATTTACTGCCTCCACTTATGGCGCAATTTCCTGAGGTACAAGCACCAAAAGCACTACCATTGACGCGGGATTTAAACCCACCAGGGACTACCTGCGCTGAGGCAAATTCAGATAAATGAATAACAAAAAAAGCTGAAATATGGATTGATAAGCTAAGTAACTTTAGAATTTTCATTTGCTAGGAAGATTCTTAAATTTTTCCAAGTCTATCATGCCAAGTTGAGACAAATAGCGAGACTGGGGAGACATCCCGCGATTATTATTAAGATTTGTGACCAAATTCGAGATCTACTGAGGAATAGAGTAAAAATTTCATGTCAACACTTTTGGGTAAACATTATGTCTCAACTCAAACTGTCTCAAGTAGTCAGTGCAATTTGTGCAGTATGCTCCATTTTTATTATAGTATTCTCAATTCCTCTGGCTGCAGCAGCCTGCACAACCGACCGTGATTGCCCTCCCAGGCAAAGATGTGTTAATGGCCGATGCATGCGTCCAGTAGCTTTATTTGATCTGTCGAGCAATTCAACGAGTTTCTCTTGGTTAAACACTGTTAACAATCCTGAATTTTTACAATCTTGTTCGAGAGTGCCGATGATACCGAATAATCCATTATCTTAGCAATCGTTTTTCAGCCTAAGATTCATCATTAATCAAGCGCATTTGATTTACGCAACTGCTTGGTTTGGGAGTCTTTACTGAGTTCAAAGTCTTTTTGCTCAGGCTATTCACGTTCTTATAATGCTCACGCCATTGTGAGCGTGGATAGTTTACATAGAGAATTGCAGAATTGGCTGCGACCCACTTCGAATTATTGGCGTCCCCAGGAAGAAGTTCAATTCCCCCAGCACTCCACCCCGCTGTAGCCGGGATAGGGAAATCATTTCAGGAGACTGGCTCCGGAAGGGCCTCAAGCCGGGCGACAGCTAGAGCGGAGGTTCCGGAGCGAGTTCATTGGCTCGCTCATAACAGCAGGTTTCTTGGAAGCAGTAGAACGGGCCCCTCCCTGGGGTCAAATTTGTGATCAGCAACATCTGGATCACCCGATGGTCCGATGGTCCGATGGTTAAGGATGACTGCCCGATGAGACCTTTTTTTCACTCCCCCCACTGCTGCGGCACCTAAATCACTCGGACGGCGGTGGTGCCTGGGGGGGCTCCGGCAGCAGTTGGGTCAGCAGGCCCGCCCCCATCAGCACAATGCCCAGGCCAATGGCCAGGGGGCGGTTCTGGGCCGCGGGACCATCAAGCCAGGAGGCCGCCGCCAAAAAAGCGCCCCCCAACAGCAGGCTGGGCAGCAGCACGATTCCCTTGGCGGTCCGGTTCAATCCCATGGCGTCGTTCAGGCCGGCGAGCAAGGTTGGGGTTCGGCCAGCCCGGTGCCAATCATGGCGTCGGCCAGATCCTGGGGGGCGCCGCCATCAAGGCGACTGATCCTGGCCAAAAGCACCCCTTCGCGCTGGCCCAGGGGCCGCAGATTGACGCGGCTATGGCGCGGCAGTTGTTGTCGCAACCACGCCGTGGCCTGCTGCTGGGAATCAGGCAACACATGCACGCAGGCCAGTTCGACGACATAGCTGCGATTGCCATCGCCCAATTGCAATAAGGCCGGCCCACGCACCTGCAGAACCTCCGCCGCCGCCACCGGAGCCACCGCCAAGGTGCAGCAGGCCAGCAAAAGGGCCAAGGCCAGGGCGATCGGACCACTCTTTAACCATGGCGACGGGAACCATGGCAACGGGCTGAAACGTCTCAGAGCTTGGCTCCGCAGGTGGGACAAAACAGGTGAGCACTGGCGGTGGTGTTGCCGCAGTGGTCGCAGTGGCGTTGGGTGTCGATGGCCAGCTCGGGATGGCTAGGTAAGCCCACCATCTGGGCATTACTGGCACCCGGGGGAACCATTGGATAGCAGTTTTCGTTGCGACGCACCTTGACATCAATGAAGGCGGGGCCGGGATGGGCCAGGGCCTCGGCCAATTGCTGCTTGAGGGTGGCGCGCTCGCTGATCAGCACTCCACGGACACCAAAGGCTTCCGCCAGGGCCTCAAAGTTGGGCATGCCCTGGGTCATGGCCGAGGCGGAATAGCGCTCGCCGTAGAAGCTTTCCTGCCATTGCCGCACCATGCCCTGCCAACCGTTGTTGATGACCACCACCTTGACGGGCAGCTGGTACTGGCTGAGGGTGCCCAGTTCTTGGATGTTCATCAAGATGCTGGCATCACCAGCCACGCAGACCACCTGGGCCTGGGGATAGGCCACCTGAACCCCCATGGCGGCCGGCATGCCAAAACCCATCGTGCCCAACCCGGCGCTGCTGATCCAGTGGCGGGGGCCGGTGGCGAGGTACTGGGCGGCCCACATTTGATGCTGACCGACATCGGTGGTGATGTAGGCATCCGGGGCCAACTCCCGCAGGGCAAGGAGCACCTCCTGGGGAGCAATCTCCCCTTCGGGCACAGGAACCGTCAAGGGATAGTGGTGCTTCCAACTGGCAATCCGCTCGAGCCAGGCCTGGGTGCGGCCGCCGCAGGTCTCGCCAGCAGAGGCGGCCACCATGGATTCGAGGGCCTCCTTTACATCGGCCACCAGGGGCACCTGGGGGGTGCGGTTCTTGCCGACCTCGGCCGCATCAATGTCGATGTGAATGACCTGGGCCCGGGGCGCGAAACTATCGAGGCGGCCGGTGACCCGATCATCAAAACGGGCACCGCAGGCGATCAACAGGTCGCATTCGGTGACGGCAAAGTTGGCATAGGCCGTGCCGTGCATGCCCAGCATGCCCACCGAAAGGGGGTGACGTTCGTCGAAAGCCCCCTTGCCCATCAACGTGGTAGTGACCGGCAATTGGAAGCGTTCGGCCAGCTGATGCACCGCCCCATGGGCGCCGCTGCTGATGGCCCCGCCACCGACATAAAGCAGGGGACGACGGGACTGGCGGATCAGTTCGAGGGCGGCGCTAACCGCCGCTGGCTCCACGGGCTGGGGTAAAGCAAAGCCGTTGGGGATGACGCTGCCTGGTGGCACCGGCACGTAGTCAAATTCTTCAACCCCCACATCCTTGGGGATGTCGATCAGCACGGGCCCCGGCCGGCCACTGGCGGCGATCAAGAAGGCCTGGGCCACGATGCGGCCGATCTGAGCCGGATCGCGCACCACCCAAGAGTGCTTCACAATCGGCATGGTGATGCCGAAGATGTCGGTTTCTTGGAATGCATCGGTGCCGATCGCGGCCCGGGGCACCTGGCCCGTGATCACAACCATGGGCACCGAATCCATCTGGGCCGTGGCAATGCCGGTGACCAAGTTGGTGGCACCGGGCCCGGAGGTGCCAAAGCAAACCCCCACCTTGCCCGAAGCGCGGGCATAGGCGTCGGCGGCATGGGCACCACCCTGTTCATGGCGCACCAACACATGCTTCAACCAACCCCGGGCTTCCGCCTTGTGCAGTTCGTCGTAGATCGGCAGGATGGCGCCGCCGGGATAGCCGAAGACATCCTTGACGCCATGCAAATGCAAGGCATGCATCAAGGCATAACCACCATTGACCCTCTGGGCCACTCCGCCCCTCACCGGCATCGGCTCGTGCCGCAAGGATTGGGGCAAGCGGGAATCGGAGCTGATAACCGTGGAGGGGACTGGTGTAAGCGTCACGGCGGGAAAGGGGCGGTAGTACCGAAGAAGGCGGCGGCTTATTGAAACGTTCCAACCTTAGGGGGCGAACCCGTCCTTGGGGCCTGGAACCGACGACTGGCGGCCATGGCCCGCAACACCCGGGCGGGATCGAGCCAGGCGCCCCGGTAGCGAATCCCCCAGTGCAGATGGGGGCCGGTGCTACTGCCGGTCATGCCCACATGGGCGATGGTCTGGCCCGTGCGCAGCCGCTGACCCACTTGGAGCTGAACCGCCCCGCTCTGATACGAAGAGCCACCGACGCTGCCAGCGAGGTGGCAGTAGGTGTGCTCATAGTCCCCGGAGCGAATCACCAGCCCATTGCCGCACCCCCCGCCCTGAAGTATCTCCACCAGCACACCGCTCCACCAGTTGCGAACCGGGGAACCGAGCGGGGCCGCGATGTCCAGTCCGTAATGGGGACGCATCCCGCCATCTACCGGATGGAAGCGCAGACCGAAACCACTCGTATATCCGGCAAAGACCTGCACCGGGAAGGTGGCCCGCAGCCAGGCTTCACGGCCAGAGGCCCCGGCCGGGCCAGGGGCAGCGACCAGGCCCATCATCAAGGCCATGGCCAGGGGGCGGCGCCAGCTTGCCAGCTCAGAGCAGTCCCAGAGCATGGAGGGGACCACGGCCGCTGATCAGTTCAAGCAGAAAAGCGGAGAAACCCACCATGGCCAAACGACCGTTCCAGACCTCCGAACTGTTGTTCCAACCCCAGGCCCACTTGTCCTGGGGATACAACTTGACTTTGGTGGGCAGCTGGGCGGCCTGATCCAGGTTCACCTCGGGACCCTCAAGGGCCGCCACCACCAGGTCGGCGAGTCCCGTGATGAAGGTGGGATCGGTATCGAGGGCCGGGACCCGCAGAAAATGGTGAATGCCCGACTCCTCGGCGATTTCCCTGTATTCCAGGTCAATCTCTTCCAGGGTTTCGATGTGTTCGCTCACGAAGCTGATTGGCACGACCACCAGGTCCTGAACCCCGTCGCTACCTAGCTGGCGCAGGGCATCATCGGTATAAGGCTTGAGCCATTCCACCGGGCCTACCCGGCTCTGATAAGCCAGGGTATGGGGGTTGGCATGGCCCAGGTCCCGCTGCAAGCGCTGCAGGATCAGGGAGACGCAGGCCTCAATTTCGCTTTGGTATGGATCGCCAGCTTCCTCCACATAGCTCTTGGGCACCCCATGGGC
>JBIIJV010000223.1:0-4528 GCA_044233545.1 Cyanobium sp. | reverse complement strand
GTGATGGAGACGCAGCACGCAGGGTCGTCTACAAGCCCAAGGACATGCAAGTCGATGCGACCTACCAGACCTATCTGCAAGCGCTGAACGACGCCTCAGATCTGGGGCCTTTGCGCACGTTGAGGGTGATCAATCGCGACGGCTACGGCTTCATGGAGTGGGTGGAGCACCGCCCGTGCACAAACGAGGAGGAGCTGGCCCGCTTTTACACCAATGCAGGCCGCACCATGGCTTTGCTGCACCTGCTGGGGTGCACCGACTGCCACTACGAGAACCTGATTGCCAGCGGCGACCAGCTGATTCTGATCGATACCGAAACACTGTTGGAGGCCGTTCCGCGCGACCTCATCAGTGACGACGGCGATGATCCCGATGCGATCTCAGCGTTGCAGAAGTCGATGCAGGGTTCGGTGCTGCGCTCAGGCCTGCTGCCCCAGTGGATGATGATCGGCGCTGGCCGCAAATTGGCCTATGACATCAGCGCCCTTGGCATTCAGCCGCCACCGCCCGAGCGCTCCATGCCGGGGTGGCTGGGCCTCAACAGCGACGGCATGATGGCTGGCAGTTTGCCGCAGCCCTGTGAGTTGCCCACCAGCCTACCGGTGGAGCTTGGCAGCCCCCAGCGCCTCACGGATTTTGTTGATGAGCTGTGCAGTGGCTTTGCCGACCAGCTTCAGGAAGCCATCCGCCTGAAGCCTTTCCTGCAGCAGGCTCTCGATGGCTTCCGCGGCCAACCGCGGCGCCTGGTGGCACGGGCCACACGGCTGTATTTCACCATTCAGCGGCAGATGCTGGAGCCAGCGGCTCTGCGCAACGCAGTGGTGCATGGGCTCAAGCTTGAGCAGCTCAGCCGCAGCTTTGTACTGGCCAGCGAGAAGCCGATCAGTTGGCTGATGTTGAGGGCCGAATTGCTCCAGATGGAGCGGCTCGACATTCCCTTTTTTGAACATCCGATTGACGGTGAAGAGCTCCCACTGCCCGAGGGACTAGCTCCGATCCAAGAGTTCATGAAAAGCAGTGGCCTGTCTGCCGCGTCCCGGCGCCTGCTGACCTTGGACCAGGTTGAAATCGATTTCCAGCTGCGGCTCATCCGGGGAGCGATCGCGGCTAGCCACCTGAAGACAAGCACCCCTGCGGACGCTGCCGCAGTGCATATGCCCGCGAGTGCCGTAGCTGATGCAAACGCCCTTGTCGAACCCGAGGCCTACTGGCAGGAGGCGTTTCGGCTGGGTCAGGAGCTCTGGGATGACGCCATCAGCGACACCAAGGGGCGTCCCGAATGGTTGGGCATCGACCTGGGTGGTGATGGTGAATCATTCCACTTCGGTTTGATTGGCAATTCGCTCTATTCGGGTGCGAGCGGCAACGCCCTGCTGTTTGCCCGCCTTGCCCTGGCCAGCGCCGGTGAAACAGCTGAGCTGTGGTGCAGCCGGGCCTGGAGCTGCCTTGAAAGCCTTGCCGAGATTGCCGAGCGCAACAGAAATGATCAGTTGTTTCGCCTGATGCGCGATCAGCCCTATGGGATCGCAGGCTCGGGAGGCATCCTGTTGGCGCTGCAGCTGCTTCAGCGATCGGGGCTGCAGGATGCGTCTACTCTGGCTGATCTGCTGATCGATCAACTCAGACCTGAGCGGCTGCTGACCGATGAGGGCGTCGATGTGATCGGCGGGGTTTGTGGGCTGATCGGCCCGCTGCTGCTGGCAGGCACCCCCAAGGCCCAGGAACTGGCGATCATCTGCGGTGACCGGTTGCTCTCACTCCAGCTCGCTAGCGGCGGCTGGCCTGCAGGATTGCCCAGCTCCGGGAAGCCCCCCCTCACCGGGTTCTCCCACGGTGCTGCAGGCATGGCTGCTGCCCTGGCGAGGTTGTCCCAGGTCAGCGGTGAGGAGCGCTTTGCCAAGGGCGCACGGCAAGCGGTGGGCTATGAGCGATCCGTCTTTGATGGCGAGCGTGGCAACTGGCCCGATTTCAGGTCTAGCAGCGAACCCCCTGAGTTCAGGCTCAGCTGGTGCCATGGGGCACCTGGGATTCTACTGTCGCGTTGGATTCTTGGTGCAGCGGCTTTGGCGGATGAACAAACGGCCGCCGAGCAGCAGAGTGCCAGGGCCAGCACCCTGAGCAGCCTGGAGCGGCTTTCGAGCCGTGTCGGCGAGGCGCCTGCCCATCTCTGCTGCGGGGTGCTTGGACTCACCAGCCTGCTGAGGGTTGACGCTCAGGCCAGCGGTCAGGAGCTGGCGGCGCCAGTGGCTGCGGCCGAGAGTGCCGTGATCCACCAGGCTCGAGCCAGCGGTGGCTACACATACTTCAGTGTCGAAAACGGCTCGCTCATCCTGCCCGGTCTATACACCGGTAAGGCGGGTGTGGCACTTGCGTTGCTTGAGGCGGTGGATGGTCAGCGCTGGCTCCCAGTTGTGCTGAGCGCGGGATTGCTGGACTGGCCAGCGGTGATTGGCTGATGGCAATCCACCACATTGACGCAGTAGTGAATGCCGTAGCTCACAACCACATAAAACCGCCCAGGCTCACCAAACAGCGTTTCGTTGCTGGGTGAGCGGCAGCCTGGAAGGGGGGCGTGGTGGCCATGGGTGCGGCTGCTCTTGACTGGGTAACAAGAAGATTTATAGTAGGTGTTGGCAAAATTCCTCGACTCAAGCGATGTCAGAAGAGCAACTCACAGTCCTGCTTGCCAAAATCAAGGAGGATGCAGGGCTACAGGAGAAACTCAAGGGTGCTGCAGACCTTGATGCGGCGTTTGCCTTGGCGAAGGAGGCAGGCTTTGATGTCAGCAAGGCTGATTGGCTCAAGTATCAGGCCAAGCAGATTCTTGAGCTCAGCGATGAGGAGCTGGAGGGTAGGAATGATTGGAGTATTAGATGTCCATGGACCGCAGGCTTTGAATGTATTACGTGGTAACTTAATTAGACCTCCCGAGAACTCCAGCCAGCCGACTCCAAACGACGACCCTCGCCCCATTGTAACTTCCAAAAGCCCCTGCAAGAACGGGGCTTTTTGCTTTTTTAATCATACCCAGGCAACCCACAAACGGCCCCGATACCTTGCACCATACCCCACCTCCGTACACAATATTGAGTCGCTTTTCCTGTCCAATAATTCCCAAGTATTTCAACCAACAGGAAAGCCAGCCATCTCCATTCTTGGGTTCTGTTGATACATTTATTTTCCCATCTCAACTACCAAACACTTCGCTCTTTGCCTCCATCGCGGATGGTATTGACTCCTCTAAATCTCACTACAATTTTATGCCAATTTTCTGGGATTTGACTAAAGCGTAAATCAAATGCAAACGGTAGTTGCTGCTGCTCTGGTGATATTCTCTTCTTTTACTCCTGCTGCTGCCACTGGCATCCACCAATCGCTTCAGCTTCCTTGAGCCCCAGTTGCACTTAGGTGGTCCTTTGCTGGGATGCCGACACTGCTGTCAGAAGCGCGCTCATACCAGGGCCTATTAGAAGTCCACCTGAGGGCGTGGCGGTCGCGGGTTCTGTCCACCCCAGCAACGTGAGTAAACCCTTGATTTCGTGCGCCAAGGCGGCGATGCCCTCGGTGATCGACCAGATCCCATCGAGCCTTAGGGCATTGATCGCCAGGCTGCGCAGCGTTGTCAGGATCTGGACGTCGTTGAACTCCCGGTAGCGGTGGGCGTTTTCTTTTTGCGGCACGTCGCGGACCCAGTGCCAGCTGTTTTGGATGGACCAGCGGTCTCACACATTGCGTAGCAGGGCTTACCGCAAGCGGAAGCCCTGAGGACTAAGGCGCTGGTCCGCAAACTCGTCACGTAGTAACGCGCCCGCCTTCGTAGTTGTCACCGGGCACCACCTTGAATCAACCATGCATGCCACGACATTAAGAGATATGAATTAAATGGAGGCCTGACAGTGAAATAGGCTACGATTTGAAGATAATTTATTTTTTACTACAACATGTACAGGACGTGGATTGGGCCTTTACAAACAGTTATACTCGCCTCACATCAAGGAGCCCTTCCTTCCCCCTTCAACAACTCCGAAAAGTGGGAATGGGAAGATGCCCCCGCTGGCGTTGACTATGATAAAATTGTTATTCTTCGAATAGATCCAATGCCAATGGAATTGCGCCCCACGGACCCCTCTGCTGTAGATGGGCTCCAAGCTCGGGCAGAATAGGCTTTATCTACAGTTTTGAATCAACGGAATTCAGCATTCTTCACTTTTCACTTTTCGTCAGCTATGACACGACTCGCCCGCCTCGGCTTGCCGGTAAGCCTAGCCTATAACTTGCTATTACCAACCGCAACCCTATCTCAGACAGCAGCTTACAACGGTTATGCAACATATTCTCCCAACTTCAGCAATGGTATTCCATACACTCTGGATAGTGGTGTCCAATGTCCTACCACAACATTAAACGCTACTGCCTTTGGAGGATCAGCTAATGGATGGACTGACAAGCATTTTTCTCCATATGAGTCTGTAGGAGGGGGCTTGGGAAGCTATGGGGCCGCTGTAGGCATCAATGTCCCACTAGGCAG
>JBIIJV010000227.1:0-4487 GCA_044233545.1 Cyanobium sp. | reverse complement strand
GAAATTCCTGGTAGTCACCAACCCGGTTTTGCGGGCCGAGCTGCGTCAACACTCCTGGAACCAGTCCCAGATCACCGACGCATCGCATCTGGTGGTTTTCCTGGCCGAGTACATCAGCTAAGCGTTTCTGCTGCCCTCACCTTTGGCTGGTGGGAGCGGTGCAGACGCAGGCGAGTCCAACGATCCTCGATGCCGCGATTGGTCAATACAACCCCGGCTGCTCCACCTTCAACGCCGCCGAGTTCTCCAGCACGATCCGCGCCGTCGCCTCGTCGATGCCACCAGGGGCCCGAACCTGAACCTCCAGGGTCATCTCAATCTCCACCCCCGGAAGCGCCTGTAGGTGTGACATCACCTCATCGAGGAACTTACCTACCTGGGGCCCGGCCGTCACCGAGTCCAACTTGACCGAGGCGGTGTAGGTGGTGGGGAGTCTTGGTAGTGGTGGCGGCGGCGGCGGTGGTGGTGTGCCAATGGATCCTGGCCCAGAGGTAACGGCCGGTTTGAGCAAGCCAGGCCCTGATTCTCCGCCGCCAAGCCCTTGGAGCCTCGCCGCCTGCTGAATGCGCAGTTCCGTCGCGATTTGTAGTCGCAGCTCCTCAGCCAGCCGATCGGCCTCGATCTGCGCCAAGGCCACCTCGTCCTTCACCACCAGGGTTGCCAGTGAGGCCGGGCCGGTGTTGGGATCCTGCTGGGGCCTCAGACCGATGTAGCGACCAGTGGCCCCATCAAGGCCAACGGCCAGATGGAAGGTGGCTTCACCGGTGAGGGCAGCCTGGGGGTTCACCAGGGCGTTGAGGATCACCTGATCGGTGGCCACACGGGGCAGGAAGAGGTATTTGCGGGTCCAATCGACCAAGTCGCGGACCGCCACATGGGGCTTGTCGATCCAGAGGAAGCGGTTGAGATCGTCGCGCAGGCGGCGGGCACCGAGCTGCAGGAAGAGCACGTCTTCTTGCACGCAGCGCTCACTGGCCCGCTCTGCCAGGCTGCCCTTGCCGCTGGTGAGCTTCTTCTCGTCCCAGAGCGCCCCACCGGGGCCCGGCTGGCTCTGATAGGGGATCAGCAGGTGGCACCAGGTTTCGGGGATGCGACTGGCCACGGCCTGGGTGGCTTCGGCGATCTTGCCAATCGCTTGGTTCTTCTGGGCCTCAGTGAGATTCAGCTCCAGCTTGTTATCGATGATGTGCTGCCAGGCGCGGCGATCGGCCAGGGCGTGGAAGAGGTTTTCGAGGCTGGCCTCATCGGGTGCCAGGAAGATGAGGGTGTTGGCGAACTGGCGGGGGCTGTTGCCTCGGCTCTGCAGGCAGGCGGCGGCCCATTGCCTCGCAGCGCTGAACTCAACGCTGCGACGGTGGGTGTGCTGCGCCGCCAGGAGCACCAGCCGGGTGGCTGGCTCATCGGGAACGGCGCTGGTGTCGAGCGGTGCGGCATGGAGGCCCGCGAAGTCGCCCCGCTTGGTGGCCTCCTGAGCAAGGCGGGTGTTGAGTTCGGCCGTTAGCTCTTCGCGCTGGCGCAGGTAGCTCTCGCGGTGCTCCTCGGCGGTGCGGTTGAGGTTGGGGCGGGTGTCGATCCAGTAGCGGTCGCCGTCCTGCTGGATGAAGCGGCCCCGATCGCCGAGGCGGCGCAAGGCATCACCGAACACGCCGATCGGCTCACCGGGCATTACGCAGGCCAACTTCACTCGCTGATCGCCGATCCCCTTGCGCAGGGCATCGGCATCCGGGGCGGTGCCGATGTAGAGGGAGCGGGCCACCCGCTTGCAGGCGCTGACGCGGCCGAAGTTGGGGTTTTCCGTATCCAGCCGGGTGGGGGTGGATTGGGGGCCATCCACGTCCTGGGAAATGATCGGTTCCCACTGGTTATCGAGGAAGCGGACCAGCTCGTTTTTGACGTCGTTGTCGTCCAGGGGGATCGAGCTGGGCATGATCAAGAGGTCTTTGCTGTTGCCGTTCCAGAGCCCTTCGATCGTGAGCGCCAGCAGGCGCAGCACGCCCCGCGTCCGCTGGAAGCGATCGAGGGTGCTCCAGTCGTCGTAGAGGCGCTTGAACAGCTCCGGATGGATTGGGTAAGCGCTGATCAGCAGATCGCGGTAGCCGGCTTCGCGGGTTTCGGCTGGGAACTCGGACGGGTTCTGGGAATAGAGGTCGGTGAAGCTGCGCACCACCGCATCGCGGGCAGCGCCGGCTTCCTTGGTGGTGATCGGCTCGAACAGCCGCCGCCGCACAATCTCGAAACCCTCGTTGCCGGTGGCAGGCCGCCACTGGTAGGCGATCCGGGTGACCACGTTCTTGAGTGAATCGACCGCCTTCTCGCCATCGCTGCCGCCGATCTCGTTGACGCTCTGGGGTACGGAGATCAGCAGCAGGGCATTGGGCACCTGCTTAACGGCCTCGGTGAGCGCCTGGGCGAAGGACACCTGCGAATCGAAGGTGCCCGCCGGCAGGGTGGCGTTGCTGACCAGGTTGCGGGCGTAGGCCACCCACTCGTCCACCAGGATCAGGCAAGGCGCATGGGCGGTGAACAGGGCGGCCAGATCCTGGGCACCGGGGGCCACCCGCTGTTGGTCGCTGCTGGCGATCAGGGCATAGCCCTGGGGTCCACCGAGCTGGTAGGCAAGCTCACCCCAGAGGGTGTTGACGACGGTGCCATCGGGATAGGTGGTGGCCTTGGAGGGGCTGAAGGCGGTGCCCACCAGCACGGCGCGGGAGGCTTTCGGGATGGATGAAATGCCCACCTCGCTGCACACCTCATCGAGGCCGGGCAGGCTGGCCAGGGACTGGCCGGAACAGAGGTGATCGAGGGCCAGCATGGAGTGGGTCTTACCGCCACCGAAGTTGGTCTGCAGTTCGATCACCGGTTCACCGCCCTGGCCGTTGAGCCGTTCGAGGGCGATGCGCAGCAGGGCACGCATGCCGGAGGTGATGAAGGTGCGGCGGTAGAACTCGCTGGGGTCGGTGTACTCCTTGCTGCCGATGCCACGGCGCACCTGGTCGAGGTCGGCGGCGAACTCGGCCTGCTGGTACTTGCCGGTGATCACATCGGGGTGGGGCATGATCACATCGCGCCAGGGCAGCAGGCCGGCCTGCACCTGGTTCTCAATCGACACCTGGTAGCGGGTGCGGTTGCGGGCCCGATCGTTGTACACCTGCTGCTGGAGTTCTTCCCGCAGGAGCCGGATCGCTTCGGCGGGTTCAGGCGCGGCGATGTTGCGGCAGAGGCGGGCGGCGGTGTCGAGATAGCGATCGGCATCGTCGGATGAGATCGGCTCGGAATGGGCCCATTTGTTGCGAGCTTCCTTGATCTCACTCACATAGGCCCGATCCGACTGGCTGAGCTTCTTCTTGAAGACCCCCTGCCAATGATCCATGAACAGATTCAGCAGCACCGTCACGTCCTGGAGGTTCTTGGATTGCGGTGGCAGTTGGTCTTGCCAGTTCGTGCCGACGTTGGTGTATAGCTCGGTGCTGATGTAAGGCAGCAGACCATCGCGGAGCTGATCGAGAGCCTTGCCGACACGGTCGCGGTTGGAGATGGCCATGGGAAGAGAATCAGATCAGGGTGGTCTGAAGGGGGGCTGTGGAACTGCTGGAGGCTGCGGCTGCCCGCTTCTCCAGCTCAGGCCAGGCGATCACCAGACCGTTGTAGGCGCGGGCTTCTTCTGCCTGCTTGGTCTTCTCGCAGTGGTTGTAGAGGCGGTAGGCGAGTGCGCGGCAGTTGGCAGCCAGATCGCCATGGCCAGCGATGCTTTTGAGCTGGAGCAGTAGTCCGGCCGCCTTGTCTTCGCCGCCGGCTTCGAGCCGCTTGATGAGCTGCTGGGTGGCCTCCCAGACGCAGAGCCGCTTGTCGGTGGTGGGGTCCCAGTCCTCTGGCAGTTCCGAGCGGGGCAGCAGGCGCACCTTGCCTGCCACTGAGCGCAGGATGCCGGCTTCGGCCACCCCAGCCACAGAAAGGTTGCGGGCCTTGGCGATGCCTTCTGCATCACCGAAGACGCGCTCTTTGTAGCCAAAGCTCTCGAAGAAGGTGAGGGCAAAGCGGCTGTCGGCATCGAGTTCGCCTTCGTCCTCGGAGAGGTACTCGTCGAGAGCGGCATTGATCTCGATCAGGGCCTCCCGGACGCTCATGGGGCTGTCGTCAGGGTTGAGCACGGTCTTGGCGCTGCTGAAGATGGCCATGCCGGGGCCGATGGCTGCTTGGGCCACATCCACGGGGGCGATGTTGGCGCGCTCCAGTTCTTTCAGGGCCTGAGGTAGCTCCTGGCGAAGTTGTCGACGGAAGTCGGTGCGTGACAGCGTAAGCGCAGAATCCAGTCGTCGATGGCAAACGAGCACGACGCTGGAGGCCAATGCATTCGTGCCAGAGCCGATCATGCGGTTCGCCAGTTCAGTTCGACTTGGCCAGGTTCCATAGAGCGCAAAGCCAGCTTTGATCACTGCCGCTAGGAAGGTTTCCCACCCCGTGCTAGCAGTGCCAGAAGCAGATTTCTT
>JBIIJV010000024.1:0-20934 GCA_044233545.1 Cyanobium sp. | reverse complement strand
AAATTAATACTGCAGGCTCGGAGAACAAAAAGATTTCTTACTATAAATTAGACGAGTCAAGTCACAAGCTCCCAGGCTTTTTTACTTTGCTATCTGAAAAGCAGTATGTCCAAGCATCCAAGGATAATCTAGAACTTGGTAAACTCGCTTTAAACATTTATGAGACCTGGGATGGCAATAGGGATGAGCAGATTAGTCAATTCCGAGACAACCTGATTAGCAAATGTCTAGCTAATGAGAATGAGAACTATCTTGAATGGAGGGAGAGGCTTTGGAGTCTGCGACTCGATTCAAACAATAATCCACGAAAACTCTCGTCTTTCGATAGAGGCATACTTCAGCAGGAAGCCGAACACCTTGGCATTATTGTTTCCCTTGATGATGAGAATCAAGCTTTTTCACTTAATAAACTTTCTTTTACAAATGAATTGAGAAGCTTAGTGGCAAAGCAGAGGATTGATAAAAGAATGCTGATCCAGATTGAAAAGAAGCGACTTGAATGCTGTGTATCCAAGGGCTTGGCTGTTTCTATTTTGTCAGAAAGGCTTAGCAAGATTGACTATCTAAATCATATATGCTTATTAAAGGGTGCTGAAAAGACAGGCCACTGGCTTGTGACTGAGATCCGGACTATGCAAGGCAAAAATCCCATTAATGACTCCTGGGAATCAGTCAATGCTGACAGGAAAGACAATCCTGCTCTTGTTTGCACAAAAGAATCAGAATGCTTTACATTTGAGCACAGCATTTATTCATTAGAAAGATATATACATGACGAACCAGATATGCAGATGAGCATAATCTCGATTTCATTGAATGGGAATCGCATTCTTTTCAATGGGCTACAGGGATTAAAGCCATTCTCCTTTCAATGGTTTTCTAGAATTGAGATCTCAAGTGGTCCAGGATGGATCAAGCTTTACCAAAAGGATCACGAGACGCATATCGTTATCCATGTTACCAATAGTTTTGACTTTGAAGCATTGCTTAAATTTCTCGAGAAGCTAGTGCATAAAGCCGAGTATGTGGAATACTCATCTTCTCAGCCAAAAGAGATGATGCAGGATATAAAAGTATTCATTGAAGAAAATAGCGACCATGAGATTAAAGATCCTAAGGCAGAAATAGATGATTCAGGCGAGACAATACAATCGGACTACCTGGGAGTTATCTTGATAATGGCCAGCTTGTTATTTATATTAATATATTTAGCGGGAGTCGGCGTTAATTTAGCAAGACTCGGCATTGGATCAATTAGTTCATTCTTGTCACACCAAGGCTAATGCCCGATTATATATAGGTGCTATTGGTGCAATACGCCACTCAGCTGATTTGCAATCGGCTGGCAGACACGCCGCAGGAATTTATTGATGGCCGAAGCGGTCACCTATTCATCTCTTGATTGGCGATAAGGTTCTCGACGATCTCCGTACTGACGCCAAATCGCTGGGCAACCTGCTCCAAGGCTGGCTCGGAATAGTCGCCATTGAGCTGCTCCAAGGCGCCCTCGGCAGGGCAAAGAAATTCAGCGGCGAAGGCTCTTTGGATTTTCTGGCGTTCTGTGGGAATGTCGCTACTTAAAAACCATGACTCAGCCCTGGACCCAGTGACTAGGGCATCACCGATGAAACGGGCAAGTTCAAACCGGCGCGATGATGGGAAACGCTTGCGCAGATGGAGGGCGATCTGTCCGGTCGGACTTGGCACCGCCACTGCGATGGGCTGGCCTTTGGGAGGCAGGGTTGATTCAAAAGCGTGGGGCGTCAAGCCAAAGAGATCGCAGAGCAGATCCGTTGGGATGGGTTCATTGCTCATGTCCAGTTGCTGGCGGAGGGCACGGGCCAGCTGCTGTGCTTTACGCCAGGGCGCGCGCGATGGGCTCGGGTTCTGAATCGTGACGTCAAAGAGCTGCAACTTGGCAGAAAGAGCTGGGCTCTCTAGCAGATGTTGAAGATGATGGAGGCCTGGAGCCTGAGTTTGTCCAGCACGACCGTAGACAGGAGAGATCTCATTGAAGTTGTGGTGCCCCATTGTGGCTGCGAGCTGGCTCGCTTGCTCCAGCAGCGGTTCCGGTGCCTCATCGGGATCAAACCCCAGGCAGGCTTCCATTTGCCTCAAGTTGCTGGAGTCCACATCTGAGCGCTCAGCCTGGACGTCTTGCCAGAGATCGAGCAGTTCGGTGTGGTTTCCATCCCAGGCCTCCAGCCGGCTGAGAACGGAGGCGATGAAAGCGTCGAGAGCCGATTCCACTTGCTCCCGTGGAATCGAAACCGGAACCGGCAGGGTGTTGAGATAGCGAATCGACTGTTGGCGCGAACCAGCCGCGATCGATGCTTGGAATTGGATGGTTCCCCCCTCGTTGGCCATCACCAGGGCGGGCCAGATGGTGCCTGCATTGGCCGCAGGCCATTCATGGGCCAGGCGCCAATCTGTAGTGGGCCGCAATCGCTCGGACGGCCTTGGTTCGTAGAGCAGCCGCCACCAGTTGGCCGCAAGCCAGAGAGCCAGAGGATAGGCCGAAACAAGCACCTCCTGACGGATGGTGCGGGAGAAGGTGTCCTCGTGTTCGGTGAGGTTGATGTCGCCCACCTGCAGGCGCAGCCGTCCGGTGGAGGCGAGCACCTCGGCAGCGCCTTGGCCAACGGCTTCCCAGTTGGTGATGCTGAGCTGCAGGTCGGTCATGGTTCGCCTCCCAAGCGCTGCAACACCAGCTCAGCGAATGGGTCTTCTGGCTGCAGCGGATAGCCGTGATACGTGCCTGTTTCACTCTGTTCGAGCTGCGCTTCCAAGACGCGATCGTCTCGAACAGCCCAGATGTTCTGGGGCCAGCCGTTACAGCAACGCTCGCTGATCAGGCCTTCGGCAATACCAGAGCGCAGCAGAACCAGGGCCTCCTGCTTGTGAAAGACGCCAATCTCGTCACATAACATTTTCCCCTTGCGGGCACCGCTGGGGGGTGTGAGACCAAAATCACCGGGATTGCGCTTGTGCTCAGGGTTCCCTCCATAGTTCAGCCGCTGGCCAAGCTGCTCCAGGCGAATCGGGGGCCACTGACCCAGATCGGCCAGCTGGCGTTTGGTGTTGTAACTGCCGTTGCGTCGCTTCATGGGTGGTAACCGCCGTTGTCAGCCTGGCGCCTTTCTGTTGTCATTGATGGGCTGGAAGCAGATTGGCTGGAAGCACCTTTCGTTCCGGTCACGAACGGCCATCGATCGAGCCTGAGGCGACTAATCTAAGTCCCATTCCTGGACTGGCTGAAGAGGCCGGGATACAATCACCTCAATCCGGCTAAGCTTGATTTCCAGGCTTTTAAGGCGCGCTTTGCGATGCGACGGGAGTTGTTGCAGCAGTGCATCGGAACCACCGAGGTGGTGAGCCTGCTGGGCCTGGGCAACCGCCAGACCCCGCTGGAACGCATCAGGTCCCGCACGCTGCTTGCCATCCGTGATCAGGGCAAGAGGCGCTATCCGCTCTGGCAATTCGATCCGGATGAGCCCGATGGCGTGATCGCCGGCCTGCCAGATGTGCTGGCCGCACTACCAATGGCCGATCTGATCAAGGCCCGCTGGCTGCAACGCCCGCAACCGCTGCTTGATGGACAGACCCCATTGCAGTTGCGTTGTGAAGGGCGGCTTGATCGCGTTCTTGCTGAGGCCCGGGCTGTTGGTTGTGGTCAGGATTGATCCACCACCACCGGCCCGTGAGCCCAACCCAATTCTTTATAAGCTGGCCACCGGCAGCCAATTGCTGAGGATCTACCGCCCTGAGGCCCATTGTCAAACGGCGGCAGGGTTCCGCCGCGTTGGACCGATCGGCAGATTCGACCATCGCCAAGCAGGTGATCAATGCGTCATCCTTTATGCCGCCTTCACGTTGTCCTGTTGTCGCGTGGAGTGCTTTGGCGATACAGGCGTAATTGTTGATCAGGGCCGACGGGTTGGCTTTCTGCAGACCCAGCGGCCCTTGGAGTTGCTGGAGCTGCGTGGCAAGGGTGGAATCTGCGCTGGTAATGTAGGGTCGCTCTCTTCCTGCGCTGAGAGGGACATTAGCCAGACCTAGTTGCGATTTTTCCACGGCTCATAACCGTATATCGATAGCCTGATTTACAGCAGCTCCCATAACCATGAAACGACCGTGGCGCTCTATGAGCGGGCGGAACAGGCGCTGAGCTGCATGGCCGATATTCGTCTCAAGAATGGTAATTTGTGCACCCGCATTCTGCATGCCGCAGAGGTTCAAGCCATGGTTGCGACGCCTGTGAATCACGAGGATAGGTGATGCCCTTGATTTCTCCCTTTCGCTGGCCCAGGGAAGGCCTGGACAACCATCGCCGCAGAAGTTGCAAATTAAGGGCAGAGAAAGGAGCCTCGGCAACAACATAGCGGCACAGTTGCGCTCCTAGAGCATTCTTGGCAATGCATTCTTCAAGAGAGAGGGGTATTTGTACTGGCTTGAATTGCTGTAATTAACCTCGTTTGTTCTGCCATTAGAAATTGCTTTTCCTGTACAGAGAACTTGCTTGATTCGAGAGCGTCACCAATTGCCTGCTTGACCTGGCCCAAAAGCTCTTTTTCTTCTTCGAGCGTCATCTCCACTGCATCTAGATAAGCCTTGATCAGTGAATAATTGCCACCTGTATGGTATAGAAAATGCTTTTCTTCAGGACTTGCTATGGGCCAGTAAGCTACGTTGTTGCCGCTAAGTTCAACAATCCAATCCTTGTGAGTGAACCTCATTTAAGTAAAGGCATTTGCTATGTCCATCGTAAGGCTTGTTGGCAAGAGCCATCTTCGCTCGTAGCAACTCGTAAACCTATCAACGCCCTACGATAAGCCTACGGCGTTTGGCTTGATTGCACGACGGCTGATGTATCGACTGGTGGAAATACTTGGCGGATCGTCCTTAGAGTAGGCCGTGGAATTGTAAAGCGCTTGTATTCTTACAGAATACAGTATAAACGCTAGCTATTGATTCTGGATTAAGCAGATGTCATGCTTGTGTATGGAAAATAAGAATCAGTTCATTCCGGTGATTGCTTTGCACAACTCTTTAGCTTCCTCTTGAAGTTGTTGATCAGATTCGTCCGGCCACTCAACGGTGCTGAGGCTGGCAAGAAGAGTATCAAGTTGGGTCGACGCCTCAGCGAATTGGCCGAGTTTGTGCAGCACTCGCGCCAGATCGAGTCGATTACGGTTGGTATAAAAGTCGTCTAGGCCTTGATGTTCCATTCGATGATCAAGGCACTTCTGGGCATAGATCAGGGCCTCATCCAGCTTGCCGGAAGCCTCCAATGTTTTCGCCAAGCCACCAAGGGCACGGCCGTTCTGGAAATCACTGGGTGCCGAAGCCTGATGACGACCCTCTATTAGTTCACGGAATAAGGTTTCAGACTCCTCCAATTCACCATTTTCGCGCAGATCAATGGCCAGCTTGTTGATAGATAGGAGTGTGGATGGATCTCGGTCGCCGTTTTGCTGTTGTGACCAGGCCAATGCGCGGCGGCGCAGGGGTATGGCTTCGGCATGGCGTTTTTGGTTGGTAAGCGTTTCGGCAAGGTTGTGGAGGGTAACATGGGTATCGGAGTCCCCACAGCCGGCTAATCGCTCCCGAGACACCAGTTTGCGCTCATAGAGAACTCCGGCTTGCTCGTAGTCGCCCTTTTCTAGATAAAGTCTCGCTAAATTGCCCACAATGGTTATAGTATTGGGGTGTTCACGTCCTAGCAGCCGTTCTATGGCTGCCAGAGTACGTAGATAGAGCATTTCGGCCTGTTCGTAGTAGCCTTGCTCTCGATATAAGCCTGCCAAATTGCTTGCTGCTGATAGCGTAGACTCGTTAGTAAAGCCCAGCATTCTTTCCATTGCTCCTAAGGCACGTATGTAAAACAATTCGGCTCTTCCGTAGTCACCTTTGTCTTGATACAGCCCCGCCAAATTATTCACTGTTTTGAGGGTAGATGGATGCTCGCGCCCAATAACCCTTTCCATCGCTTCCATGGCGCCCAGGAAGAGCACCTCTGCTTGCTCATAATCGCCTTTGTCTGCATATAGAGTTGCCAGATTATTCATGTTGCTAAGGGTAGATGCGTGCTCACGGCCTAGTAGCCTCTCCGTTGTATTCAAAGTACGTAAATAGAGCATTTCGGCTTGTTCGAAGTCGCCCTTGACTTGACACAGTCTCGCTAGACTTCTATAGGCATCTGCAAGCCTAAGTTGGCTTGTAAGCAATTCCTCTTCGTCCCATCCTTCTGAGCTTTCCTTAATTTTTATTGCGAGTGTGCGGAGACGGAGTAGTGGATCACGATAAAGGCCAGCCTTGTCCAGTAACGCCGCTAAGCTGTCGTAAATATCGATTAATTCTTCAGGTGTGTTCTGATTTTCTTCAATTTCTATTTGAATCTCTTCGGCTATTAGCTCATCGAGTTCGACATCACCCTCAACCCTGGCAACTTGCCAATAATTAAGCACTTCCTGATTGGTGCAATGTGATGCTACTATCATGAGAAAGTTGATATCTTTTAGCATTTCTCTTAGTTCTTCCAGTCGGCCAGCTTGCTGCATTTGCCAAGGCCATTCCTCTGATGTCCGCTCATCCCAACCCTCCCTTCCATCAAACCACTCGGCCAACGCACCATGCGCCTCCTGCTGCTCAGCCCTGCCAGGCAGATAGCGCCTCTCCACAGCCTGCCGCACAAACTCATGGCCAAACACCAACCGCTCCCCATTTCGCCCGAACGCCTCCTCCAGCGCCAGATCCACCGGCGCCCACTGCACCGGTGCCAGGCCCGTGATTGCCAGAAGCTCGGTTTCACTCAACCCCGCCCGGCTGGCCCAGAGTGCCGTGAGTGCTTGGCGGGTGGCCTCGCCGTGGCCATCGTGCTCCAAGCGCTCCAGCACTTTGCCGTAAAGCCCATCGATTGATTCAGCAAAGAGATAGAACTCCAACTGGTCGGCCAGTGTGTCGAACCCGGCGCATTGGCGCAATTCCTCCAACAGCACCTTGAGAAATAACGGTGATCCGGCCAATGGGTGCGCCAGGATCTTCTGCTGCAGGCCACTCTCCAGCTGTTTGGTGTATCGGCCCAGGTAGCGCTCGATCAGTTGCTGCTGTTCGCCTTGCCCCAGCGGCCCGATCTCCAGGGTGAGGTATGCACGCTCATGCAAGATTGATCGGGCCGGGCAATCCAGCGCACTCGCGACGATGTGGATTCCGGGCGGAAGTTTGGTGGGAATCCAGGGCAGGGCCTGCTGGTCGTCCTGATCGAGCCGATCAAGACCATCGAGCACCAGGATCCAGCGGCATCCATGGCGCTGGATCCAGCAGCTGATCAGGGCGAACACCTCGCCCACCTTGAACACCAGCTCCCACCAATCCTGAGGCACCTTCAGCGGTTCGCTGATCTGCTGCTCCTGGATCAGCAATTGGGAGGCCGTCTCGATCAAGCGGCCCAGCAGGGGCCGCACCGCGCTGGCGTCGTTGGTGCAGCCCAAGTGGTGGGCATGCACCAGATCCTGCGGGGCACTCCGCTGGTGCGCCTCCAGCCAATTGGCGATCAGGGCGCTCTTGCCCGCTCCCGATTCACCTGTGATCAGGATCCTCTGTTCGCCGGCAGCAATCCAGCCCTCCAGCTGCGTAATCGCCGTCTCCCCTCCCAGGTAAAGCCCGGTGCGGGCGCGGCGGTAATCAGCATGGCGGCGCCCCTCCTTTTCCAGGGCATCGGGGGGTTCCTGCTCCGGAAACGTCCGCTCGATCAGTTCCCACAAGTCCGCCTCAATGCGCTCGGCGATTGCCTGGGGATTAGCCAAGCCTTCAATCACCGGGAAGCCGCTGCGGCGCACCTCTTCTTTGAGTGAAACCAGCCTTTGGCACTCCAGGGGGTTCTCCGCCACCCAGCCCGGCTCGCTCTGGGCCTGGGCATAGGCGGGATTCCGCAGATAGAAGCAGGCATGGCCCGCCATCTCCGGATTGCGCAGCACCCCGTGCAGGATCTCCAGCTCCGTGACGCTGGCGCCGCCCATTTGCTCCCTCAGCCAGGGCTGGCGTTCCAGCAGCTCCGGTTTGTAGTAAACCGCCGGTGGCACCCAGCCGTAGCGCTCCCCCAGCAGGCTGATGAAATACGGCCGGCAACGATCGATTTCCGCCAGGCACAACGGCAGCGTTTCTCCACGCTCCGTCTGCTCCGCTGTCACGCCCCAGCGCAGATCCACATCCACGATTTCCACCCCACGGCTTCGCGCCCTGCGTCGCAGGCTGGGGAACACCTGCTTAACCAGCAGACTGCGTTCCTCCTGAAAGTCCACAAAA
The DNA here is from genome assembly GCA_044233545.1 of Cyanobium sp. Classification (GTDB taxonomy): domain Bacteria; phylum Cyanobacteriota; class Cyanobacteriia; order PCC-6307; family Cyanobiaceae; genus Cyanobium. Next base: position 12,630 of record JBIIJV010000024.1, on the reverse strand, counting down.
GTGGAAGAAAGAAACACCCTTATAACTTTGCCGCCGGACTCGGCCATGGAGGGGTGGGCGCTTCGCTGAGGCTAGGCCAAGCTCCAGGTTTCCTGTTGGCTGCAGCTAACCCAGACTCCTTCAAAACCCAAGAGATCAGAGCAGCTGCACAGGCGGTCGCATGGACAGCGCGGTGGCACTAGCTGCCAAGGATCGATCGAAGGTGGCAAACCTGCCGCAGCCTTCGCTGCGCAGCAGATGCAGAGCATCCGCGAAGTCCAGACCACCGCGATAGGCATCAAGGGCCTGGCGCACCAGCTCTTCCTGCTCCACATGCACATGACGGATCCCCATCAACCCCTCCAGGGCTGTGATCAACGCCTGTCGCTCCAGCCGGTAGGCACCACGCAGCACCCATTCCAGCTCCAAAACCACCGTAATCGGCACAAAGCAGGCCGGGCTTGTGTCGATCAGCTCCGCTACCTTGAGGGCCTGGGCAGGATCGTCACCGGTGAGCAGACGCACCAGCAGGTTGGTGTCGAGTGCCACGGGCAGGGTCATGGCAGTAGTGGGGTGGCATACAGGGCAGGATCCAGCTGCTCCAGGGGAATCACGGGCCCCTGGTAGCCGGCGCAGCCGATCAGCTCTTGGGCACTGGCCTGCGTGGCGGAAGCTTGGGGCCGCAACCGCAGGCCATCGGTCTCCAGGGTCAGCTCCAATCGATCGCCAGGCAGCAACCCCAGCAGCTGGCGCAGCCGGGCCGGAATCACCAGCTGTCCCTTGGAGGAGAGGGTGAGGAGAGCATCCACGGCACCGCCAGCGACAAACGTCTTACTAGCGTAAGCCATATGCATGGTTGCGGTGTGCCCGCGTCATTCGCACAAGTGATCTCACGGAAAAGGGTGACTCCCCCAAGCTGTCTTTCAACACCCCCACCCCTGAAATGAGCGCTATCTGCATCGACGACATCCTCGCCACTGCGACCCCCTTCGATGACAACTTCGACGGCGAGACCCTGAGGCAGGACATCCGGGTTGAACCCCTGCCGATCTGGACCCAGTGCGGGCGCCGCTTCGATCTGCAGGCCCGCTCCCTCGGCTGGCAGGTGCTGAGCCTGAGCGCCGTCATCGATGATGCCCAGGCCACCTGGGCTGGCTGGGATGATGGCGCCTGGGAGAACGGTTTCGAGCAGTTCTGAGCTTTCAGGAGGCCCCCCATGGTCAAGCCACCCCTGCGCTGTCACCTGCTGATCGGCCCGTCCGCCAGTGGCAAAAGCACCCTGGCGGCGGTGTTGGCGGAACTCACCGGAGCCAAGGTGCTCTCCCTCGACGCGATCCGGGCCGAGCTCTTCGGTGATGCGACGGTTCAGGGGCCCTGGAGCGAGATCGAAGCTTTGCTCCACCAGCGGCTAAAGGATGCCGTGGCCACAGGCCAGCCGGTGATCCTTGATGGCACCCACAGCCAGCGGCCCTGGCGGCTGGCCATCCTCCAGGTCCTGAAGCTGCCGGCGCCGGTGCAGTGGATCGGCTGGTGGCTCACCACCCCGCTATAGCAATGTCTGGCCTGGAACAGTCAACGGGATCGCAAGGTGGACGAGGGGGTGATTCGGCGCCACTTCGCCCAACTGTTGGACCGCAGCAAGATCAGAACCTCCAGGCTGGTGCTCAAGGAGGGCCAGGATCAAGTCTTTCCCGTCGGGCCTGATGGCCAACCAAACAGCTTTATCGACCGCCAGCGGAGCCACTTCCGGGAAGAGGGTTTTGCCTCGGTCGTGGCGATCGATCCTGCCTCGATCAACGGCTCTCTGCACGAGCACATCGATGGCGTTGTGGCAGGCCTCGATCGTGCGATCCAGATGGCAGGTAGTCGAAAATCGAAGGTTGTATTGCATCGCTACTCGCGGCTTCTCGATCTTGAGCGGTTGATTTTTCTGATCCGCTTGCTGCTGGAGTTTCCAGGAGTTGAGCTCGCGGATCCCGAAGTGGAGCAGGAGCTTCGGGCCAGCTTTGTCTTCGAGCCTGGTGCCCCCCTGCCGGATGACGAGGAGGAACTCAGCTTCGCCTCCAGAGCTGCCTATGCCCTGCAGCATCGCCACGGTCCCTGCTACGGCGATGAGGATGCGGTTGCCGAAGATCTCCACTGGCTCCTGGAGCAGGATTTCGTATCGCTCGCCGACTTACCGGTGTGCGGGCCCGTGATTCCGGGTGAAGAATGTGAAAGGGTTAAGCAGATGAAAGCGGTGGGTGGCGGCTTCCCTGCCGTCGCCGACAAAGCGGTGTTTCAACGCCAGTTCGGCCTGCTGCGCCATCTGATCCACAACCCCTTTGAACACCCCACGGTGCGGTCCGGATCTGATCAGGCCCAGTCCAACTCTTTAGACAGCGAGACCGTAAAACCGCTCCAAGAGGTAGTGCAGGAAGCGCGTATACCCAACGAGGCGGGCGTCAAGGGGGTACTTAATGTAGAGGAAACGACCATCAGCCAGAACCAAAGCCCATCACGTGCGGTCATTCCATCCCTCCGAGCTTTTTTGCTGTCGCGACTGAAGCAACTCGATGTTGCGGACTACAAGAGCAACAGAAAAGGCTATTACAGAAAGGGCTATTCTGGTTGGGATTTCCAGCCAGACGCACCTCAGCTGCGCACTCTAGACAAGGACATCGAGCTACTGATCAAGGGATACGGCTTCACCACCATCAATCACAGAGACCATGCCCCAAGCTGAACGACCGAAACCAGATAAGTATTACGAGGTGAAGGGGTTTGGACTCGGCGCCGCCATCCTCACCGTAACCCAGCTGAAGCAGGTCTATTCACTGCTTGCCAAGGTGGTCGGTAGCCTCAATGATCCCACCCAGGATGTCCTGCAGAAGGAGCTGAAAGAGCGTCTGCAGAAAGCGGACATTGATGTCGATCAACACATTCCGATCCGTGGCTTCGCGAATCGCTCAATCCTTGATGCAAAGCATGCTGACTCGCAGTCACTGGCCCACACAGATCAACTGGATAAAGTAGCGGCAGCCATCAGCGAATGCAAGGCCATCCGGGTGAAGCTCTGGCAGGATGGGGAATGGGTGGAGCAGCTTGTATGGCCACTCCAGATCCTGTTTCATAACATCGCCTGGTATCTCGCTTATCAGCAGGCCAATGATGTCCGTGGCGTGATCACTGTGACCCGCCTCGATCGCCTCATGCTCGCCGGTCTGCTTCCACAACGACGCAGCGTCAAAGACATGCTGGCTGCGCAGAAGCGACTTCACCTGCTTTGCAAACGCTGTGGCGGCATTCTGCTTTCTAGGAATGGGGAAATGCAAGAAGATATCCTTGGGCTCAGCTTTGGCGGTGGAGCCAAAACTAGCGAACCCCTGGAAACACTGAATCAAAAGCAGATTAAGGAGTTGATCAGCAAAGGCAGCTTGACACTGGTGCGCTTCCGATGCACCGCGGAGGTGTTCGCCTTCATGCGCGACGGCTTCAACCGCTATCCCCCTGAGCAGATGCGTCTCTCTGGCCCACGACCCGACGACGACTGGAAGCTGCCGAACATCGGCATCGAGCAGCTGACTCCTTGCCCCGATGTGAACGAAAAACATCCGTATCCGGTGGAGTTCATCCTGCCGAGTTGGACGGTGGAGGACGACATCGACTTCCGCCGCTGGTTGTTCGGCTTCGACAGCCGGATCGTGATCGAGGAGCCCAAATCCCTCAGGCACAAGCACAAAGACTTCGGCGCCGGAATTGCCGGTCTCTACCCTGCTTCTGACACAGAAAACAACGACGACGCGGGCTAAGGCAGCGCCTCTTCACCTGCAGCCGAGGCCACTGCCGGCAAACCCTGCCTCGTGCATTCGGCTTGGGCTGATCGACGTTTTGTGCCTCTACGCACCGGGAATTTCCCAGGCCTTCAGCGTCATTCGCATCCCTTGGCCCGTAGCCGCCATCAATGCCGCGATGCTGTCTTCATCGCCGCGGAGCCCCCATGAACACCCCAACCAATTCTGGTTTCTCCAACCCCGCCGGTGTCGGCAGCGAGGCGGATACACAGCCTCTCAGTGGCCGCTACCGCTTTTGCGCCGGCCGGCCCGTGGATCCCAGCGAGGGTCTCCATCCCGAACTCGCCGACACCTTCCAGGGCTTACCCCTGGCTACCGGCATTCCCAACTCCCCCCAGGTACTGATCGCCATGCAATCCAACGACAATTATGCTGACAACTGTGCCGGCAACGCTCCCGATAGCAAAAACAACCGCGCCGAGCGGCCCGAAAAACCGGAAAGAGCTAAGAGTGACAAGGTGAACGAGGTGCTCGAACTGATCTCCAAGCTGGAAACCTCCGGCCTGGAAGACCAGCAGATCGCCATCTCGCTGCTGCGCGGGCTCGAAAGCTTCCACGACGGTGTAGTTGAGGAGCTGCGTGAAGACGACACCGCCAAGCACGACCAGATCATTGCTTGGTCGATCGATGCCGATCGGCTGATGCGCAGCCGGATGCTGCTCGAATCGATCGATCTGGACTGACCCAGCCATGGCTCTCTACAAGGCTGATGTCTGGCTGGGGAGCAACTCCGGCCGCCAGACCGTGAGCGTGTCCGCCAACACCCCCACCGGCGCGAAGGAGCAGATCCGCACGATCTACCAGGTAAGCGATACCGCCATCTGCAACCTACGGGAGGCGCCCCGCGAGCGTCCAAACGGTGGGGCCAACGACGATGGCGAAGCCTCCCTTTGGGGTGGAGCCGTCCTGGTGGCGCTGCTTGCGGTGGCCTGGCTGGTGACCAGCTTCACCCCTCAGCTGTTTGGCGCGGTGGGCGGTAGCGCCACCTGGTGGTTTTTGTGCCGGCTGCAGGGCAAGCGCTTCGATGATCTGCTCCTGCCCCCTAACCGTCGCGCCTTGCTGATCACCATGGCGCTCAGCACCACGGCCGGCGTTGCCTCAGCCTTGGTGGGCCGGCAGGTGCAGCTGGATCACTTCATTGAGGCGCGGCCGCAAGTTCAGGAGGTGAGGCCGACCGCTCGGGAGGAGAAGCCCCAGGAGGAACAGGGCCCACGGACCAAGGAGGCAGCCAGGGACTGATGAGATCCCCAGCGGGCAGGCTATTGGAGGCCTCTTTTTGGTGCCGACCACCAGGAGCGGCGTGATCTGCTGGTGGACCTTGCCCAGGCATGGCTAATAGATAAACATAAACCCAATCCCAATCCCAATCCCAATCCCAATCCCCAATCAATGACAGAGGAACAGACCCGCATGGATCCCTATCACGAGAGCCGCTCTTGCAATGAGTGCAGTGCCACCTACACCATTGGTGAGATCTACGAATCGTCCAGTGGCTTTTTCGACCCCCCAGATAACTACAGCAATGGCTGTTACAACTATTGTTTGGCCTGCTGGCTCGGCGTGGCAGGAGGGCCATGGTTGCCGTCAAAAGCACGCCCTGGCTTCTCCGGCTGATTAACCACATGGCGGGGCCGGCCGGCCAGAATCGCTTCGACATTGGCGGCCACCTCGGCAATTAGTCGCTGCCGGGCCGCCTTGGTGGCCCAGGCGATGTGGGGGGTGATCACGCAGTTCGGGGCCTGCAGCAGAGGGTTGGTGGCCTCGGGGGGCTCCAGGGTCAACACATCCAGTCCGGCGCCGCCCAGACGGCCCTGATGCAGGGCCGCCGCCAGGTCGGTTTCGTTGATCAGGGCGCCGCGGCCGGTGTTGATCAGCAGGGCCGTGGGTTTCATCAAGGCCAACCGCTCGGCATTGATCAGCTGGCGGGTCTCGCTGGTCAGCGGGCAGTGCAGGCTGACCACATCACTGTTGGCCAACAGAGCGGCCAGATCGGTGCGGTCCGGCCCCGGGGTGCGGCGATGAACCAGGACCTCCATCCCGAAGGCGGCGGCGATGCGCGCCACCGCTGCCCCGATCAGCCCCATTCCCACCACGCCAAGGGTCTGGCCGGCCAATTCCTGCAGCTGGCCCTCCCAATAGCAGAAATCGGCGGCGGCACTCCAACACCCCTGGTGCACGCCGGTGCTGTGGCTGCCGGTGCGGTTGGTCAGCTCCAGGATGAGGGCAAACACGGCCTGGGCCACGGAGGCCGTGGCGTACTCGGGCACGTTGCAGAGGGGCAGACCCCGGGCCGCCGCCGCCACCCCGTCCACCACGTCATGGCCGGTGGACAACATCGCCACCCCCTTGAGGTGGGGGGCTGCGGCGAACTCAGCCTCCCCCAGGGGGGTTTTATTGGTGATTACCACCGTGGCTGCGGCCATGCGTTCGGCGACGAGGGAGGCTGGCGTGCGGGGAAAGACCTGGAGGGCACCGAGGCGCTCCAAGGGTTCCCAGGAGAGGTCCCCTGGGTTGGTGGTCTGGCCATCAAGCACAACCAAGCCGGGGGAGCTTGTTGGGGTGCTCACCGCTGGCCACCACGCCGAGGCAGTTCGGGCCGCTCAATGTCCCGGTCGCGGCGGAAGAGGCCATCTAGGTAGTGGCGGGCCACAGCGCGGTCCTCGCAACCGTGCTGGAAGAGAAACCCCGCCAGGGCCGCCTGCATAAGACGGTACTGATCCCACTGGGGGTGAAGGGAGATGAACTCGCGCATCGCCATGAAGAGATCTTCCGGCATTTGGTTCTCGATGCTCACCGTGCAGGGGGCGTGATCGGGAATCTGGGTCATACGGCGCACTTCAAGGACGACCCCATCAGGCCACGGCGAGGCCCCGGCCGTCAAAGCGTCCCGATCAGCGCAAGTCTCATGCGTCTCAATTCGGGAAGGGGTGGAAAACGTCTGGCCGCAGACGGGCCAATTTTGCAGCGGAACAACGGAGGAATACCCCAGGGATCGTCAAGGGGGAGAGGGGTTTCCCACAGACCCAATCTTGCTGGTCAGCCAGGGCAGCCAAGCAGGCATCAACCGCTGGGGAAAACCCTGGGGAGGGATGGGGAAAGCACCAGCCCAAGGCTGGAAAAGTTCAAGCCTCAGGATTCGTGATCAATGGCCTGGCGCAGAGAAGACCTCCGTATCTCTGCCACGGAGGTCTTGACGGCCAGGCCGAACGGATCACTCCTCGTCTTCACCACCTGCGGGAACAAGACGAATCTGCTTGCGTCCCAACTTGATCTCGAACTCATCACCGGGATTGAGATCCAGAAGGGCCGTGTAGGCCTTACCCACCAATAGGTTGCCGTTGCCTTGAACAGTGGCCACATAGCTGAGCTTGCGCCCCCCCTTGCCTATACCCTTGCCGCTGTTGTCGCCAAGGCTGAGACCTTTGGCCTCCAAGAGGGCTTCATAGAAGGCGGTGAAGTTCAGGCGCTCCGAACCATCCTTCTTGGTGCTCACATAGCCGCAGCTACGCACCAAGTCGGATTTGGATGCATCGCCGAGTTCCTTGACTTTGGACAGGAGATCGGGGCCGGTCAACATGATGCGTGGCAGCAATTGAGGTTCAATTTACCCTAACGCCCCGAGTCCCTAAAGCAAGTGTGTAATCAGCACCAGATGACATCAATTGCATCAGGGTCGCCCTTCGCTTCTTGGGCCTGCATTGCATCGGCGCCCTGCTCTTGCCCAGGCCACTGCGATGCAATATCTGCATTTTTTGGCTGCCTCGATGGCCTCAGGTCAGCGATAAACGCAGCCGGTTCAAGGCCTCACCCACACTCAGCGCTTGAATCCAGGCCCGTGGTCGGCTGCTGCCAAAACGCACCGCCTCACTGCGGCAGGAGGCCGGCCCGGCCACGGCGATATGCACCAGACCCACCGGCTTTTGGTCACTGCCCCCCCCCGGCCCCGCCACCCCGGTGATAGCCAGGGCCCAATCACTACCGGTGAGACGCTTGGCACCCAAGGCCATCGCTTGCGCCACTGGATCACTAACAGCCCCCCAGCGTTCCAGATCCAGCGGATCAACCCCCAGCAGGCCCTGCTTCACCGCATTGGCGTAGGCGATCACACCGCCCAGAAACACATCGGAGGCACCGGACACCGCCGTCAAGGCTGCCCCCAATCCGCCGCCGCTGCATGATTCAGCCACCGCCAAAGTTTCGCCCCGCTGGCGCAGCTTCTCGATCACCACCGAAGCCAGGCTGTCCCCATCGATTCCGTAACAACTTTGGCCACTGCGCCGCCTTAGTTCGGCCTCGAGCGGTGCCAGCAAGGCGGCGGCCGTTTCCCCATCCTTTGCCCGAGCCGTCATGCGCAACTTCACCTCCCCCAGACCCGCATAGGGGGCCAGGGTGGGGTTGTCCTGGGCGAGCAGGTCGCTCACCTGTTCGGCCAGGGCCGATTCACTGACCCCCCAAAAGCGCAACAGGCGGCTGGCGAAGACCCCCTCGGCCACTCCGGCCTGCCGCAACCAGGGCTCCGCCGTGGCCAGCCACATCGCCTTGAGTTCTGACGGCACCCCCGGAAAGGTGAGCACGGTGAAGCCCGCCACCGGACTCCAGATCATCCCGGGGGCCGTGCCGGTGGGATTGGGCAGCACCTCGGCTCCCTGGGGCAGCCATGCTTGACGACGGTTACTGGCGGCCAGGGGGCGACCCCGACCTGCCAACCGTGCCTGGATCAACTCCCACACTTCAGGCCGCTCCTGGAGGGGGGTATCAAAAGCGGCGGCGATCGCCTCGGTAGTCAGATCGTCTGGGGTCGGACCCAGGCCCCCACTGGTGATCAGCACACGAGAACGTTGGCAAGCGGCCCGCACCGCCGTGATCACCCGTTCCCGGTTATCGCCGACCACCTCCTGGCGAAAATGCGGAACCCCCAGGGCCGCCAGCCGCTCGGCGAGCCAGCGGGCGTTGCTGTTGAGAATGTTGCCGAGCAATAACTCGGTGCCGATGCATAGCAGCTCGGCCCCCTGCCGGGGGTCTGGGGCTGGGGTGGACATCAAAAGTCTTGGGCCAGGCTGCGGCGAGTGAGCACCAAAGCGCCGATCAAGACGGCGGTGGCGAGCCCCAACCAAAGAAAACGCAACTCGGCGTTGGCCACCACCAGCGCCAGGGAGGCCAGCCACTGGGTGAAGGCGTAAATCAAAAGCACCGTATGCCGCTGACTCAGACCGCTGCGCAACAGGCGGTGATGGAGATGGCGGCGATCGGGATAAAAGGGTGAGCGGCCCTCCCGCAGACGCCCCATGATCACCGCCGACATATCGGCCAGCGGCAGCGACAAAATTAACAGCGGTAGCAGCAAGCTGACGCTGGTGAGGGCTTTGGCCGGGCCGACGATGCTGATCGAAGCCAGGGCGAAGCCGAGGAAATAGGACCCCCCATCTCCCATGAAGATCTTGGCGGGATTGAAGTTATGGCGCAGAAAGCCCAGGCAGGCACCCGCCAGGGCGGCCCCCAACAAGCCAGGGGCGCTTTGGTGGAGGCTGTAGCTCACCGAAAGCAAGGCCACGGCGGCGATGCCACTGACGCCAGCGGCCAGGCCATCGAGGCCATCAAGCCAATTGATGGCATTGGTGATACCCACCAGCCAAAACACCGTGGCCCCAAGGCTGATCCAGGGGGGGAGGGTGACAACCGCCCCGGTACCCAAAAAGGTGGAGGGCAGATCAATGCTGCCAATGCGCACCCCCTGGCTCCAAACCGCCATGGCTACGGCCACCTGGCCCACCAACCGCGGCAGCGGGGGTAGGGCAAAGAGGTCATCCGCCAGACCAATTACAAAGAAGCAGAGCGAGCCGGCCAGGGTCGTCCAGATCAACTGATCCTTATCGGGGGCCAATCCCGCGAAGCCCCCCCAGAACCAGGTCAGGGCCAGCGCCAGGCTGAAGCCTGCCACGATGCCCACTCCGCCCAGACGCACGATCGGGCGCTGGTGGTGCTTGCGGGCGTCCGGGGCGTCTACAACGCCCCAGTGCAGTCCCGCCCGGCGCACCAGGGGCACGATCACCGCAGTGAGCACGGCGGCCAGCAGCGCCGTCAGCAGGGCGGCCGCATTGGGGCTTTGGGCAAGATTCACGGCAAGAGACGGGCCGCCATCAGGCCGGGAAGACGGTGAAGAGTTTGGACCCGATCTCAGGCGGGCTGCAAGGCACGGGCGGGAGCATAAAGGGGAAAACGGCTGCAGAGGACATCAACCCGTTCCCGGCAGCGCTGGGCCACGGCCCCATCACCTGGGAGCAGGAGCCGGTCGGCGATGATATCTGCCACCTCAATGAAGGCGGCGCCATCGAAGCCACGGGTCGTCATGGCGGCGCTGCCCAATCTCAGGCCACTGGTGACAAAAGGAGACTCGGGATCGAAGGGAATGGTGTTCTTGTTGGCGGTGATGTTGATCTCACTGACCAGGGCATCGGCCACCTTGCCCGTCAACCCAATCGAACGCAGATCGAGAAGCACGATGTGATTGTCGGTGCCACCACTGACCACGCCAATGCCCCGCTCCTGTAATCGGCCAGCCAGGGCCTGGGCATTGGCGACGACCCGCTGGCTGTAGTCGCCAAACGCAGGCTGGAGGGCTTCACCGAAAGCCACGGCCTTGGCGGCGATGACGTGCTCCAAGGGGCCGCCCTGGGTGCCGGGGAAAACAGCCTTGTCGAAGCGTTTGCCGAGCTCAGCATCGCCGCTGAGGATCAGTCCGCCCCGCGGGCCCCGTAGGGTCTTATGGGTGGTGGTGGTGACCACATGGCAGTGGGGAATGGGGTTTGGATGGACACCGGCAGCCACCAGACCGGCGATGTGGGCCATGTCCGCCAACAGATAGGCCCCCACCTCATCGGCAATGGCGCGGAAGGCGGCAAAGTCAATGGTGCGGGGATAGGCGGAATACCCGCAAATTATTAGCTTGGGCCGGTGCTCCAGGGCCAGTTGGCGAATCGTGTCGAAATTCAGCCGGTGGGTCTCGGGATCAACGCCATAGTGAAAGGCCTTGAACCATTTGCCACTGACATTGACCGGCGATCCATGGGTGAGATGGCCGCCATGGGAAAGGTCCATGCCCAGGATCGTGTCGCCAGGCTGGAGCAGGGCCAGGAATACCGCAAAGTTGGCCTGGGCCCCACTATGGGGCTGGACGTTGGCCCAAGCCGCACCAAACAGTTCACGGGCACGGTCAATGGCAAGGGCCTCAATACCATCGACGAACTCACAGCCCCCGTAATAGCGCTTGCCAGGCAGACCTTCGGCATATTTATTGGTGAGCACCGAGCCCTGGGCTTCCATGACGGCCCGGGAGGCGAAGTTCTCGCTGGCGATCAGCTCAAGGTGACTCTGCTGCCGATTCAGCTCAGCGGCGATCAGGTCAGAAACGGCCGGATCGCCGCTGGCCAAGGGATTGTCGATCGAGGCAGCGACCATGGAAATGAGGTTCGATCAGCGGACGGACAATGCGATCAAGGGGCAGGAAGCGGTTACCGACGGGCGGGCCGTTTGCCTCACGCATACCAAGATCGTAGGCGGCTCACGCCAGAAGGGGAATGGAATCCACAAGGGGCTGGGCAAAAAAAAATCGCCCCGGAGGGCGACCATGAAGAACAACGCGCCTGGAGAGATTCGAACTCCCGACCCTCTGATCCGTAGTCAGATGCTCTAATCCGCTGAGCTACAAGCGCATGCCCCCACATTCTCTCCTCACGGGGGGCCCATCCGTCAACCGCCCGTCCCTTTCTGCCGACCCAACCATGCCCATCCGCTGGTACGGACCCGCCGATCCGACCGAACCCACCTATCGGCACTTCGCACGCATCGTCAATCTCACCTTGCATGCGGCCCTGTTTGCGGCCATCAACAGCGGCCTCTGGTTCATACAAGAACTGCGGCACCCCTGGTCCCATCTGGGCTGGCTCAGCCTCGCCTGGGCGGGGGCACTCCTGGTGCATGGCAGCGTGGTGGTGGCGCTTCGACCCTCCCCTTCCCCATGACACTGGCAGCCAGCGAACTCGACGAGCTCACCCGAGCGATCGCCGATCGTCTTTACATCCAGGTGGGGGAATGGCACCTCTACCTGGGGGATGCCCACCTGGCCCAGGCCCTGGCGATCGAATGCGCCGGCCGACTCGATCAGGGCGCGGGGGTCTCGGCCCGCCAGGCGCTGGAGGCCGTTCAGGTGCCGATTGGCGGTGGCGCCACCCGCTTGCCCCTCTCCCGACTGGTGCCAGCCGGCCAATTGCGGGACCTGGAAGAGTTGCTCGAACCGCTCTGTTGAGGGCTCGGTTCGATCCGGCTGCCTCCCCCTGCTGGAGCACCGCTCGATAAGGTGGCTGCCTTCGCTCAGTGGCCGTGCTGATCATCGAAGTCACCAATGCCCGCGAGGTGGTCAGCAAACGCATCGGCAAGCTGGGTGGCCGGCTGATTGGCAAGGTGGTAGACGCCGAGGCCCAGGTGGAGAAAGCCCTGATCCAGGAACTGGAGACGGCCTTCCGCGATTACGGCATTGAAGCCCGCATCCTCTCGGTCGACGGGCCCCAGATTATTGGTCGTTGCCACCTGGAGCTGCCGATGCAGGTGCGTGAAGAACGCCAGGTGCGGCTGCCCTGATTCAGGCCGAGCGGCGCCGCACCAGGCGCATGAGCTCGTGGATCTCGGGGACCCCTGCCAGGGTGGCCAGTACACCAAAGACGCCGATCGCCAGGCCCGCACTCAAGCCATTCTGGAGCAGCAGGCCGACCAACCCCGGCGGCCAGCTCAGCCGCTGGGCCAGGCCCCAGGCCACCAGACCGGC
>JBIIJV010000191.1:0-5765 GCA_044233545.1 Cyanobium sp. | reverse complement strand
AGAGGCCGTCGGCAATGGTCTCAAGCCCATCGCCCAGCGCGAAGTTCACATCACCGTCACCCAGCGCCAGGGTGCCGGCCAGCGAGAGCTGCTGGCGCAGGCCGCGCACATCTTCACCCTGACTGGACGTGATCAGGTAGGGCATCCACTCGGCGCTCAGTTCGAGCCGCCGTGTCGGCTGGTACACCAGCTGCAGCCGGCCCTTGATGTCGGTGCGGCGCCAGTTCGAGCCCGGCAGCCCGTGGTGGTCGTGCTCCTCCTCCTCGCCGGCCGGTTCCACCTGGCCATAGAAATGCTCGGCCTCACCCCACACGAAGGCAGGGCCCAGTTCCAGCTCGATGGCAAACACACCACCGTTGTTGAGACCCCACTCCAGCACCGTGCCCAACTGGGCATCGATTGCGTAGTGGCGGGGCTGGCCCTCGATGTTGTTCTCAAAGCCGCCGTGGCCCTCGATCGTGATCAACGGCAGCACGCGGAACTGGCCCGGAGCCACCCGGCCGGCCTGGCCATCACCGCCATGGCTCAGGGCAGGTGCGCTGGAGAGCAGCAGGAGCCCTGCCAGGCTTGAGCTGAGCGGCCAGCGGAAGCGACAGGAGAAGGGAAAAGCCATGACGCGATTGCGGATGAAGGGACGACGGGGTGGAGGGATTCACTGAAAGTTGGAAGATCGAGGCGAAGAGCGCTGCCAAGCCGAGGTGCGCCGCAGCACTCAGCGAATTGCCGCCCAGCGGCGCGCCAGTTGCTGGCCACCGGCCCGGTCGCAGCTGCCGCCCTGACCCTCCACGAAGGTGCAAACATTGGCGGTAAAGGTATCCACGTAACTGGCCTTGGCTGCCAGGCCATCGGCCACGAGGGCCACAGAACTGATCGGAACTCCACTGCGCTGGGAGATGCGCCGCAGTGTCTTCGAGGGCGGCAGACGATCCGGGAAGATGACACGGGCGCCAGAACGCTGCAATGCATCACTCACTTGATTGAGTCCTTGGGGCCGCAGCAGGCCGGCGGTACTGAAGGATTCGATCACCGCCAACTCCCGTATGCCGTAGCGACGGGCGAAGCTGCGGAAGGCACGATGGCCGCTGGCCAGCACCCGGGCAGAGGGGGGCAGCGTCGCGATCTGTCGAGCGGTCCAGGCATCGAGATCGGTGAGCACCAGAGCGGCCTGCTGGCTGCGGGAGCGCAGCCGGCTGTCCTGGTCGGTGAAGGGAGCCAGGCGTTCCGCAATCAGTCGCACCATCGCTGCGGCCTGGCGGGGGTCATGCCAGACATGGGGGTCTCGCACACCGCCGGCACCCTCGAAGCTGGGGCTGTTGGGCACCGCCAACTCCGCCACCGCCACCTGGGGCCGACGCCCCTGCACCTTGCTGAGAGCGGGGGTGAGGCCAAAGCCATTCACCAGTACCAGATCGGACTGGGCCAGAACCTGGCGATCGCTGGGCCGCAGCGCCGCCTGGTGAGGGTCCTGGCTGGCGGGCAGAAGGCATACCACAGTGATTAGCCCTTGCGCCAGGGTGCGGGTGAGGTCGCAGAGCACGCCGTCCGCAGCGACAACGGTGGCCGCCTGGGCAGAGGGAGGCGGGAGCAGTAAGGCGGCGGCCAAAATGAGTTGGGCTAGCCATGGCCTGGAAATGGGGGTTCGCCGGCCCTGAAAGTGGAACCCTCTGAAACCGCAGAACTGACGATCGGATAACAGCGACACATGCCGAACAACAACCACGCCAATGATAACCATTCCCAGCATCGACGGCCCTAGGCTCGTATCGCTTCGATCCCTTCGGCAGTCCTAGGCCGCTCTCCCTTCTGCCCGGAAGCCCATTCCCAACTTCCCCCAACGCAGCGCAATCCCGACCCGCCTTTCCGATGCTTCAGGTTCAGGGAGTCAGTTACCGCTATCCAGGCAAGGCTTCCCCCACGGTTTTGGCGGAGGTAAGTTTCAGCCTCGGGCCCGGCAGCCTCACGGCGCTGCTCGGGCCGAATGGTGCTGGCAAATCCACCCTGCTGAAACTGCTGCTCGGCCAGCTCACCCCAAGCCTGGGAAAGGTGCTCTGGAATGGCCGGGCCATGGCCCCTTGTCGGCCTCGGCTTGCCCTGGTTCCTCAACGCAGCGCCATCCAGTGGCAGATGCCTATTACTGTCCGTGATCTTGTGGCTCTCGGCAAACTGGCAGGCCCAGCGGCGGAACCGCTGCCGGATACCGCCGAGGCCCTGCAGTCCATGGGTTTGGCCTCCCTGGCGGAAACGCGTCTTTCCCAGCTCTCCGGGGGCCAGCAGCAGCGGGCCCTGTTGGCTCGGGCCCTGCTTCAGAAGGCGGAACTGCTGGTCCTGGATGAACCGTTCACCTACCTGGATCCCCCGACCCGCCAGCAGCTTCTGGCGGTGCTGCGCCAGCAGGCCGCCCATGGTCGCGTTGTGCTGGTGAGTAGCCACGACTGGGGTGATTCCCTGCAGGAGTACGACAGGGCGCTACTACTGGATACAAGGCTTCTCGCGGATGACCGGCCTGATCTCGTCCTAAGGCGGTTGCAGCGGCCATGAGTCCAGACGCGAGCACGTTTGCCTGGTGGCTGCTACCCCTGCTGATGGCCCTGCTGACCGGAGCCATGGCCGGCGTGGTCGGCCCACTTCTGGTTTTGAGACGCAGGGTGCTGCACAGCAACCTGATCGCCCATGCCGTGCTGCCGGGTGTGGCTCTGGCCCTGGCGGCAGGAATCGACCCCCTGCTTGGAGGGCTGGCTAGTGGGTTAAGCGTCACCTGGCTCGCGGAGTGGCTCAGTAGCCGTCGCCTGCTGGATGATCTGGGCCAGGAAGTAGTTGCCAACACGCTGCTCGCCGCCAGCCTGGGGCTAGGAGTCCTGCTGATCCAGGCCCTCGATGGCGACGTGGACCTCAACAGCCTCCTGTTCGGCGATCTGCTCACAGCCGGCCCGGTAGAACTGCTGCGGGCCGGCATTGCCCTCGGCATGCTGCTGGTTCTCGTCTGCAGTCGCTATCAGCACCTGGTGTTTTTGACCATGGATCCGGAAGGGGCCGCGGCTGCAGGGCTGCCGGTTCGACGGCTGCAGCAGCTGCTCAGCCTCGCCACCACACTGGTGATTGTGAGCGGTATGGCCGCGGTGGGTCTTGTCCTTTCTATTGCTCTTTACGGCGCGCCGGCCCTGATCGGCACCCGCACATCGACAAGCCTCGCAGGTGCCATGGCGCGGTCGGCGATCATCGCCATGACGGTGGCGGTAGGTGGTTTCGGCCTCGGCATGGTGTTTGATCGTCCCCCCGGCCCCGTGATTGCCGGTCTGTGCGTGCCACTGCTGTTGGGATTCCCGGCGTCTCTGCATCGGGGTGGGCGCTGAATCTGTACTTAGGGCAGGGCATAGGCGGATTTTAAGATTCCCAGCGGATGAGCATAAGATTTGAAATGATAACCATGCCAGAAATCAGTTTTTGCCAGGTATGATTGACACTAATGTATAAATAGTAGTTGGATTGACTTAATGTCGCCTCGGAAATTCCGCGAAACCAACCAAGGTTGCCAAACTGATTTCAGTCACGACAACGATCTCAGTCCTCTAGAAGGAGACAATTGGAAATCAAATGAGATTTCCTTAAGCATATAAACAACGATTTAAGTCATCTGGTTAGATAGCTTTAACGCCTCTTCGTGCTGCTGCATTAATGCTACTCCTACTTGCTAATCCAGCCTAATTTGAGCTCGATGAAAGTGGTGAAATGCCGAGCACCAGTAAATTAGGTCAACTAAGTCAAGGCACCCTGTCTCCTAAACAACAATCAGGGGGACTGATACGAGTTAGAGCCTAATGATCAAGCTGCTTGTGGTGGTGTAGGACCGCCGCCGCCGCCGTCCTGAAACGGCAGCACCAGGGTGGCCCAATGCTCGGGCCGTGCGGGGCGGCAGCGACGGGAATGACGGACACCAAACGCAACGCGAATAACGTTGGTGCCTTCGACGCGTTGGGTTCCGTTTCCTGGACCGATGGGGTTCATGGGTGGTTTAGGTGGCTTGGCAGCATTAGAAGCGTTGGGTGACCCACATTAAAACCAATATGCGTGATGGAAGAAACCTACGGTAGATCTGTGGCCAATTAGGAGGCCACTTCTGTAACTGACATTTCGGCCACGGTGGGACAGGTGCAGACCAGGTTCCGATCGCCGAAGGCGTTATCGATGCGGGCTACAGCCGGCCAGACTTTGCCATCGCGCTGTAGATCTCCCGCTGGAAAACCGGCTTGGCTGCGGCTATAGGGACGATCCCAAGTATCGGCTGTGACGGCAGCGAGCGTATGGGGAGCTCGCTTGAGGGGGTTATTGAGGGGATCGGCTTGACCCGATTCCAGGGCCGCTGCCTCTTGCCGGATGTGGATCATGGCATCGCAGAAACGATCCAACTCGGCCAGGGATTCGCTCTCGGTGGGTTCCACCATTACCGTTCCCGCTACGGGCCAACTCACGGTTGGGGCGTGGAACCCATAATCCATCAGGCGTTTGGCCACATCATCCACTTCCAGGCCGCAGCTGCGCTTGAGGGGACGCAGGTCGAGGATGCATTCGTGGGCCACCCTGCCATTGGAGCCCTTGTAGAGCACCGGGAAATGCGGATCCAGGCGATCGGCAATCAGGTTGGCCGCCAGCAGGGCCACCTGGCTGGCGGTGCGCAGGCCTAGTCCACCCATCATGCGGATGTACATCCAGCTGATAGGCAGGATGCCGGCACTGCCCCAGGGTGCCGCTGACACCGGCCCGATCGCCTGGTGGCTGCCGGAGCCGGCTTCACCTGGACCGGCGACGAGGGGATGGCCCGGCAGGAAGGGCACCAGGTGAGCGGCCACCCCTATCGGCCCCACCCCCGGCCCGCCCCCCCCATGGGGGATGCAGACTGTCTTATGGAGATTGAGGTGGCAGACGTCAGCTCCATAGATGCCTGGCTTGCACAGACCAACTTGGGCATTGAGGTTGGCGCCATCGAGATAGACCTGGCCGCCCTGTTCGTGCACCAAGTCGCAGATCTGGCGAATGCTGGTTTCAAACACGCCGTGGGTAGAGGGGTAAGTCACCATCAACGCCGCCAGGTCGTCGGCATGGGCCTCGGCCTTGGCCGCCAGATCGACCGTGTCGATGTTGCCTTCTTCATCGCATTGGATCGGAACGACCCTCATCCCGGCCATCACGGCACTGGCGGGATTGGTCCCGTGGGCACTGGTGGGGATCAAACAGACGCGACGGTGGCCTTCGCCGCGACTTTGGTGCCAAGCCCGAATAACCATTAAGCCGGCATATTCGCCCTGGGAACCGGCATTTGGCTGGAGGGAAACCCCGGCAAAGCCGGTGATAGCGCCGAGCCAGGCCTCCAGATCCGCTACAAGCCGGGCATAGCCCCGCGTCTGGTCCGCCGGAGCGAAGGGATGGATCTGGCTGAAGGCGGGCCAACTGACGGGCGCCAATTCGGCCGCCGCATTCAATTTCATGGTGCAGCTACCCAAGGGGATCATGCCGTGCACCAGGGATAAATCCTTGCTGACCAGTCGTTGGATGTAACGCAGCAGCTCGGTTTCGCTGCGGTATCGGTGGAAGGCGGTTTGGCGCAGCCAGGGGCCATGGCGGAGCGGCAATTCGGGCAGCAGCTCTTCAAGGGGGCTGGCGGCGGCTTTGGCCAGGCTCAGCTCCAGAGTGGTGATGGCTTGTTCTGCTTGGGCGTAGTCATCGGCCAGGGCGATGATCAGTCGTTGGAGTTCCGCTGCCGTGGTCAATTC
>JBIIJV010000187.1:0-5958 GCA_044233545.1 Cyanobium sp. | reverse complement strand
CAATCTGGGTCGTTGTTGATGACCTCCCCGATCCCATTGATAAAGCGGATGATCAGTTTGGCCATGTAATAGCCGGGGGCGGCTTTACCGCCGAAAATGACGCTGCGGGGCACCATGGCGGAGGTGTCCCCTTGCTTGATGCGCAGGTACTGGACCACGAGCTGAAGGGCATTGAGGTGCTGACGCTTGTACTCGTGGATGCGTTTCACCTGCACGTCAAAGAGGCTGGTGGGATCCACCAACTGCTCGGTGCGATCGGCGATCAGGGCGGCCAGCCGGCGCTTGGCCTCCAGCTTGCTGGCCTCCCAGCGGGCCAGGAAGGCCGGGTCGGCTTGGAGGGCTTCAAGCCGCAGCCATTCCTGCTCGCGGGCGGGCCAGTCCGGGCCGATCGTCTCCCGCAACAATTCATTCAGCGCGGGGTTGGCCAGGGCCACCCAGCGGCGGGGCGTGACGCCGTTGGTGACATTGGTGAACCGCTCCGGTTGAAGCCGGGCGAAATCGGCCAGCAGATCCGTCCGGACCAGATCACTGTGCAGGGCCGCCACCCCATTGACGTGATGGGCGGCGACGGTGGCGAGATGGGCCATGCGCACAGCTTTGTTGCCCTGTTCAGCAATAATCGAGACCCGGGCAAGTAGTTCGCCATCGCCGGGGAACCGAATCCGCACCTGTCGCAGGAAGCGGGCATTGATCTCATAGATCAGTTCGAGATGGCGCGGCAGCAGAGAGGCGAACAGGCCCAGATCCCAGCTCTCGAGCGCTTCGGGGAGCAAGGTGTGATTGGTGTAGGCAATCGAGCGGCAGGTGATGTCCCAGGCCTGATCCCATTCGAGCTGATGCTCATCCACCAGAAGCCGCATCAGTTCGGCCACGGCGATGGCTGGATGGGTGTCATTGAGCTGCACCGCCCAGTGGGTCGCAAACTCCTGAACAGCGATGTCACGATTGCGCAGATTGCGCAGCATGTCCTGCAGCGAGCAGCTCACGAAGAAGAACTGCTGCATCAGTCGCAGCCTGCGGCCGGCATCGTTGCCGTCGTTGGGGTAGAGCACCTTGGAGAGGGTCTCACTGATCACCTTCTGCTCCACGGCGCCATAGAAATCGCCGCTGTTGAAGGCATGAAAATCAAACGCCTCGGCCGCCTCCGCCTTCCAAAGTCGCAGACGGTTGCAGGTGTTGACGCGATAGCCGAGCACCGGCACATCGTGGGGGATGCCGATGGCCTGTTCGGAGGGAATCCAGCGCACCCTGTGGTGGCCTTGGTCGTCGTGCCATACCTCCGTGTGGCCCCCGAAGCCGACCCGGCAGCCCATGGACGGCTGCACCAGCTCCCAGGGCCAACCGCCCTTGAGCCACTTGTCGGTGATCTCCACCTGCCAGCCGTCCCGGATCGCCTGGTCGAAGATGCCGAATTCGTAGCGGATGCCGTAACCGGTCGCCGGGATCTCAAGAGTGGCAAGGGATTCAAGGAAGCAAGCGGCCAGGCGGCCGAGGCCGCCGTTGCCCAGTCCCGGCTCCTCCTCAAGGGCGAGGATCTGTTCAATGTCATTGATGCCGAAGCGCTGCAGGGCTGCGGCAGCCTCCGCCTCGATGCCGAGCATCAACAGGTTGTTGCCCAGCTGGGGGCCGATCAGGAACTCCGCCGAGAGATATGCCACCGTCCGAGGCCTCTGGTGCGCCCGGAGGGCATGCTGGGTGGCCAGCTGTCGGCTCATCAGCCGATCCCTTACGGCATAACTGAGGGCCAGGTAGAAGTCGTAGGGACTCGCGCTCTCCACCCGGCGGCCGAGGCTAAAGAAGAGGTGCTCGGCGATGCCCTCGAACAAATCGTTGGCAGCGAGACCGGTCCGCTGCAGATCCCCTGAGCTGGCGGGGCGTGACAGGTCTGGGGTGTCGGTGAAGGTGCTGCTCATGGCCTTGGTCCGGAGGCTTACACCAATCTGCTGTGTCTGGGTTAAGGGAAACTCCACCTGCTCGCCATCCAGTCCACGGTTGCCTTGCACAAAACTGGCGGCTACGAGGAACTCCAGATCCCTTCAAGCAGCGGCGCCAGCCCCAGCCACTATCAATCCGCCTCCCTGCATCGAGAGAACCGCAACGACGGAACCGCATCAAGCATCGGGCAGAGACGACAAAATCCCCAAGCCCCTGCTATGTGTGGCCGCCCGCAAAAGTCGCCGTGGTGCCACTCAACATCTGCCGGCTGCAGCCCTCCCGCCTTGAGGCGATTGGGGACTGGCCGTGGCTCGATCATGAGCTGCTCCACACCAGCCGCAGTCATCAGGTCTGCATGACCTGCCATTTCTTTCGCCACCACCCGGGGGCCAACGGCATTCCGCTGCTCACCTGCCATCTGCATCAAGCCCTGATCGCCCATGGCGAGCACCTCACCCGCAGCTGCAGCGGTTGGACGGCAAACAAGCGTCGCCAGCGGGACTGGGAGCCCGAGGTGGCGTGACCAAGCCTGTAATGAGAGGGCCGGCCGGCAAACGCATCGGCGTTGGCACCATGGCCCGCCGGGCCTATCATCTTGCAATCAGGCCATCCACTACAATGTAAATACAATTTCAATTAGCGCTCCGTGCCCTCCAGCTTCTGCTGTTCCCTTCCCTTAAGGCCCACTGTCATTTCGATATGAACATTAACGACAACCTTGAGATGAGTACCATCAGGGCTTTGGCCGATAAACGTGACCTTAGCTCGGTCAAACAAGGCGACATTATTTTTCGCAAGGGTGAGCTTGGAGATAATCTCTACGGTGCTGTATCAGGAGAGGTGCAGCTAAATTGGGGTGATAATGGTGTGGAGATAATTGGACCAGGTAGCTCTTTTGGTGTTGGAGCTCTGGTAGAACCAGAGCATCGCCGCTTCGGCACTGCCGTGGCCCTTTGCGACAGTGAGTTGCTGCAGATGAACCGCGAGGAATTCTTGTTTGCCCTGCAGGAATTGCCGATGTTTAGTCTGGAGATGCTGCATGATCTAGAGCAGCGTCTGCAGAAGATCAAAACGCAAATAGGTGCTAGCTGATTATGGAGATCGGCCTTGGATTAAGGGTGATGTGGTCAAGAACCATGACAAAACTAACGAACGGCCCAGGATCCATCAATTAATCTTGATCGGTTGAATTTCCTTTCCTTTCCTTTCCTTTCCTTCCTTCCCTATCCTTGAGCCTATTGTCATGGCATTGTCCTGTCTGCCTAAGCTCCCGCGCCTCTCGATTCAGATCGCGGCGGCGTTCACTGCCGTCCTGGTCACTTCGCCGCTAGCCCACGCTGATTCTCTTGCCCAACGTGCTGGCAGCAATGGTGCCAGCATCAGAATCGGTGGCTCCAGCACGGTGTTCCCGATCATGGCGGAGGCGATCAGAGCTTTCCGCGAGGCAGGAAACAGTACAAAAATCGATCTCAAAGAGACAGGGACCAGCGATGGATTCAGGCGATTCTGTACCGGCCAGCTAGAGATAGTTAATGCCTCGCGGCCGATCAACAGCAAAGAGCTCAAAGCCTGCTCCAGCAACCGAATCACTTTCATCGAGCTGCCGATTGCTTTCGATGCCCTCACCATCGTGGTGAATCCCGCCAATACCTGGGCCAAGCAGATCAGCACCAAGGAATTGGCCCGGCTCTGGGGGCAGCAGGCTGAGGGAAAGATCGACCGCTGGAACGAAGTGAACCTTGACTGGCCTGACCGTCCTCTCAAGCTTTGCGGTCCTGGCAAGGACTCGGGAACCTATGATTATTTCAATAAAGCCATCAATAGTAATGCTGAAAATTCGCGGCGAGATTATGCCTCCAGCGAAGATGATAATGTTATTGTCAGGTGTGTGGCTCAAAATCCTAATGCCATTGGCTATTTTGGCCTCAGCTATTACAAGGCCAATCAAGACAAGTTGAGGGCTCTTGGGATTGTTACTTCAACAGGAACCGTGATTCCATCAGCTGCCAGTGTGCAGGCAGGTCGCTATCAGCCCCTTTCTCGGCCACTTTTTATCTACATCAATGACAAGGCCCTCTCTAGCAGGCCTGATCTGCAAAAGTTCACAACATTTACTGTTCGCAATGGCTTGCGATTCGTTGGCAAGGCAGGAGATGTTCCCCTGCCGGCCAGCACCTACCAACTGGTCGAATCAAAACTGTACAAACGCATCACCGGAAGCTCATTCGCTGGTGATCTGCCGGTGGGCCTCAGCATCGGCGACGCGCTGCGGCGGAGTTTTGATGCCAATAAGCAGCCTCAATTCCGCTAGTTCTGAGTTGCCTTTTCCCCTCCAAGTGAGCCATGTTATCAACCCCATATGAACTCATGGGCGGTGGTGCGCTGGGACACCACACGGGGTGATGGAGGTCGCTTGGAGCTAAACCTTATTTAACCTGCAGGTGCCAGGTTGATTCATATATTTCTTGGCAGTGATGCGATTTCTCCCTGCTGAAGACCAAATTGTCGTAGATCGCGCCCTTGCCCTGGGACTCAATGATGCCGTTCCTGCGCCGGCCTACTTGTCGCCCAATTTGTGCACTGCATTAAGCTTCCTGCTGGCAATACCCACCTTGGGTTTCTCCTTGGTTTTGGTTCCCATCCTCTGGGTTGCTCAGTACGACCAAACCAAACACCGCATCATGGGCTTGCGCAAGCAACTTGAGAAAGATTCTTATCGCGTTGGCTTGAGTGATTGAGTTGCGCTCATGGCCTGCAAGTCGCACTGCGTCGGGGGGCGAGCCGGGCCAGGTGGTTGGCCTGAAATGGGCTGAAGTTGTCGTCAGAGGCGAGCAGTAGGGTCGGGCGCCCATCCTCAAGCGGAGGGCCAGGAGTGATTGCTTCCCAATTGTCCGCAGACAGGCCGATGGCTTTGAGGTCCCATGACATCAGGGGGGGTAGGGGAGCGGCATTACCTGCCGGAGTGATCGGCTTGGGCAAAGGGTATAGAACAAGCCGATTGCTCCATTGATCCGGCGCCTTGAATCTTCTTTGCAGCCCAAGCAGGGGTGCCCCATGGGTTGCCCCAAGGGGGGCCTCGGGCAGGGCCAGGAGGTCGGTGAGCCCCCAGCCATCACCCCGGGGAAGTCGCAGCGGTTGCAGTGGTTTGGGGTTGCCGGCCGCAGAGGTCTTGCCGGCGCCGAGGGGCCACCCCAGCACCCGCACTTGGCCAGCAGGATCCTGAAGCAGGGCGGTTTCGGCCGCCATCAGCAGCATCGCAGGCTTGCCTTGCCGCTGCAGCAGGGTGAGGGACTCGGGACCCCTATTGGCAGCGAGTCCCTGCCCTGGAGCAGGCTGCCACTCGGCAGGCATGGGCATAGCCAGCTGCAGCTTGCCGCTGCGACGATCGAAGCCAAGTAACTGGGAAGGACGTTCGGGGCTGCCACGGCCCTCGCTCGCCACCCAGGCCCGATCTCCCAGCAGTACCAAGCCCTCCCCATCGATGCTCTTCGGTAGGGGGGCCCCCTTGCCACTGCTCAGACGCACCACCCCCAACGGACGCAATGGTGCCTTGCCGAGCTTGCCCAGTCCGCCCCAGCCGACCAACTGACCCTTGGGGGCGTCACTCAGCAGCCAGAGCTGATCCCCGTCGGCGCGATAGGTGGCCGCTGAGAAGCCCCCGGCGGACTTTCCAGCCCCATCAAGCTTCGGCAGGCGCACCTCGGCCACTAGGTCCCAACCGGCCGTGAGTGGACATGGCAACAGGGGGGGTGGCGGGGCTTGAACAATCATTGCCAACCAAAACTAATGATGGGTTTGATCAGATATTGATCAAATTTAGGATGTCTCAGGCAGATGGGAAAACCGCAGCGGCTGCGACCAATTCCTCGGCCTGTCGCTGTCAAAATAATCCTTTGGGGAAGCGTCTCTTGGCCTGTCGCCGTTGCGGCTGTCGCATGGTCACCAAGGTCGGACGCAGGGGCAACCTGCTGATCTGCAGCGATTGCGGAGTGCCAGTTGAGAACCTTCAGGGTCAACTGCAAC
>JBIIJV010000186.1:0-5973 GCA_044233545.1 Cyanobium sp. | reverse complement strand
CAGTCGAGTATCTCAAGCTTGGCGAGGTCCATCAGGGGCTGCAGATCTCTCACCTGGGTGTCGCTGTAGTTGAGGTTCTGAAGGCTGTTGAGGCCCCGCAGGGGCTGCAGATCGCTCACCTTGGTGTCGCTGCAGTTGAGGTACTGAAGGCTGGTGAGGCCCGACAGCGGCTGCATAACGCTCACCTTGGTGAAGCTGCAGTTGAGGTACTGAAGGCTGGTGAGGCCCCGCAGCGGCTCCAGATCACTCACCTGGGTGTTGCCGCAATCTAGGTACTGAATGCTGGTGAGGCCACCCAGCTCTGGGGGTAGTTCGCTGAGCTGGAGCCCTGATAGATCAAGCCTGCCGGTTTGCGCTGCTAGCTCGGCCGCAATTCGCTTGAACGCCTCCGGCAAATCCTTAGAATATATCGCCATTTTAACTATATCACCCAGCTTAAATCAAATCCTCGAAAGCATTCGACTCGGTTGGTTTTAAGCTGTATTTTCAATCCACCAAGATGCCGAAAATTTGGTGAATCATGCAGTTGAGGCCTCTTTGGCAGGCTTGTAGCGCTGAGCCTGCGCGACCTAGCCGAGACCCGCTGGAAGACGTTCCGTCCTGGCTCTAGTGCAAAGCCGCCGAAGGCAGGGCTGACCTGCTCGGGACGGCATGGGCTGTGCTGGCAGAGGACATCTCTCCGCACCATTGAGTGCACCGCTTTAGGCTGCCACAATGGATGCTGAACTACCTGCATTAGCAAGTCAGGGTCAATGGCGTGGCTGAGTTTGGCCATGGACTGAGGTTACACGGATCTCAAGGCGCACCGGCAGCCATTCACCAGACTGGCATGTAGGTTCAGCCGTTTCGAAGTCCAGCTTCGACCAGAGGCAGCAGGTTTTGGAAGTATTGGCAGGCCTTGGCTATTGCCAAATGCTCGCTGATTAATCAAGAAAAATCCCACTAAGCCTGAACCCTTCTCTGCAAGTATGTTTAGGCTGTATATGAACTTCAGCAATATATAACGCTATTCATTATTCGGATGACTTTCCTTGCAAGAAATGCAAAGAATTATTCAAGCATAAGGCGCTTTTCATGCTTTCATAACGTGATTCGATATGGCTATCTTCGGCGCAAATTAACTTCGCCAAACCGTCAACACAATTCAAAAAAATAACTTCATTTCCCCAGCCAACCGGTATCAACCCCCCACCCCCGCCTTAACCCACCTCCCATTAACCTCCTTCCAATTCACCAGCGACCACCACGCCTTGATGTAATCAGGTCTGCGATTCTGATACTTCAGGTAGTAGGCATGCTCCCACACATCCAGCCCCAGTAAAGGCACACCCCGTTCAATGCCGGGCAGATCCATCAGGGGGTTGTCCTGGTTGGCGGTGCTGGTGATGGCCAGGCTGCCGTCGGCTTTGCGAATCAGCCAAGCCCAGCCGGAACCGAACCGTGCCGCCGCCGCCTGGTTGAACTGGGTCTGCAGTTCCTCCAACGAGCCGAAGTTTTTGTTGATCGCCGCCAGCAGCTCTGACGAGGGCGTGCCCCCTTGGCCCTCGGGCGCCAGCACCGCCCAGAACTGGCTGTGGTTCCAGTGGCCGCCGCCGTTGTTGCGCACCGCCAACGGGAATGCGGAGATTTTCCCCTGCAGGGCATCGAGGCTCAGGTCCGCCAGGGCCGGGTTGGCGGCGATTTGGCCATTGAGGTTGGCCACATAGGCGCCGTGGTGACGGTCGTGGTGGATCGTCATCGTGGTGGCATCAATCGCCGGCTCCAGGGCCGTGGCGGCATAGGGCAGCGGCGGTAGGCTGAACTCGGCCCGGGCCGGCAGGGCAGTGCCAATCAGCAGCCAGAGCGCCGTCAGGCCGGCCAACAAGGGCCTGGCAAGCAATCGAAGCAGCATGGCGGTGCGGGCAATAGAGGCAAATTCTGGCCTGTCGCCTTGGCGAGTTGCTGCGTGAACAGGTGGCAAGTGGCCCTGCTGGCAGGTGACGAAACCCCAGAGCCGGTTTAACCTTTAATTGGAATGGCTCGTTCAATGAAAAAATTCGTTTATTGGCTGATGGGCGATCGGGCCGGCCGTGTTGTTGTCGGCAGCTGGAATTGGCTCTGGGGTAGGCCCGTCGAAGCGGGCGGCAAGGTGGCCGTGGCCGTGGCGGAAGAATCCCTGCTCTCCATGCAGGAATCGGTGCAGAAGCTGGCCAAGGCGGTGGCCATGCAGGTGGGCGCCTACGATCGGGCCCAGTCCAAATACCAGCAGAAAATCCAAGAGCTCAAGAACTTCGAGCAACAAGCGCGCTTGGCCCAGCGGATGGACAAGGACGATGCCGCCCGCTTGGCCATGACTCGCGCCATTCAAATTGAAAAACTGCTTCCCTCCCTCGAACAGCAGGTGCAGCAGGCAGCCGCTTTTGTCGGTTCGTCCAAGGACAAGCTCAACCGCGAACGCATCAAGCTGGAGCAGTACAAATCCGACATGCAAAATATCAAGGACCTTGCCGAAGTCAATGCCGCTCTTGAATCGATTGCCAAGGTGAATAACGACTTCGATATCGGCTCGGCCCGTTCCAGCTTTGATGCGGCCAAAAATGCCGTCGAAGGTCGGCATCGCACCAGTACGGCACTGGCCGAACTTTCCGAGAATCCCCAGGAGAAACTGGCAGCTGACCTGGACCAGCTCACCCTTGATGACCAGGTTTCCCTGCGTCTCCAAGCCCTTGATACCCCTTTCTCCCCCAAGCTGCCTGAGGCCCCCCAACCATGAAGGAACCCTCATCCGGTAATTCCCGCAAGGGCCCGCCACCGATTGTTTTCCTATTGCTGGGCATCGGCGCCCTCTGGCTGCTGTTTACCCAGCTCCCCAAACTGCTCGGTTCACGCCCCAGCCTCCCTGCCATTCCCGCCGGGGCCTCCTTACCTGGTGGCGGTGGCATCGGCATCGGCCCGGGCAACTTGGCGCAGCGCTTTCCCCGGCAGGCCAGCGTGCCTGCCGGCACCAAGATCAGCATCGATGGCTCCACCAGCATGGTGCTGATCAATCAAGCCCTCAAAAGCAGTTTCTCCAGCACCTATCCGGGCACTGTTGTCAACACCGCCGCCACCGGCTCCGACAACGGCATCCAGGCCCTGCTGGCGGGCAGCGTCAACCTGGCGGCCATCTCGCGCCCTCTGACAGCGGCAGAACAATCCCAGGGACTGGAGGCCGTGCAGGTTGCGCGCGATCGCATCGCCATTGTCGTCGGTGCAAGCAACCCCTTTCGCCGCAGTCTCTCCCGCAGCCAACTGCAGCAGATCTTTCGGGGCGAGATCAGCAATTGGTCCAGCATTGGTGGCCCCGATCGCCCGATTCGGGTCCTCAACAGGCCTTCTGTCAGTGGCACCAACCAGGCCTTCCGTGAACTTGTCCTAGGCGGTGCCGACTTCGGCAAGACGCCCAACATCACCACCATGGACCGCGATGCCACAACGCCGCTGCTGCGCTTGCTTGGCAGCGATGGCATCAGCTATGCCACCTTTGACCAGGTGGCCGATCAACAGACGGCGCGTGTTTTAGCAATTGATGGCAGCATGCCGGATGCGGATTCCTATCCTTTTCAGCGGTCCTTGTTCTATGTCTATCGCAATCCTATTGATCCAGCCGTAAAAGCGTTTCTTGGTTTTGCGTTCTCCGCCGATGGCCAGTCGCTCATCCATGCTGGTATCAAAGGGCCCTGATCAATGTTGGGGCATAGCCTATCCATTATGTCCTCCAATCCGCTGGTCAATTTTGCAACTGCATTTGCCTTGTCGGCGGCGCCAGCCTGGGCCCAATCATCCCGGCGCGTTCCACCTTTGATGTGGCCAATGATGCGACTAAAAATGCCGCCAGAGGTCACCATCGCATCTGCACAGCGCTGGCCAAACTTTGCGAAAATCCCCAAGAGCAACTGGCAGCAGACCTGGACCTAGATCACCCTGGATGACCAGGTTTCCCTGCGCCTCCAGGCCCTAGAAACCCCTTTCGCCCCCAAGCAGCCTTAAGCCCCCCTAACCATGAAAGAACCTTCTACCGGTGGATCCCGCAAAGGCCCGCCACCGATTCTTTTCGTCTTGCTTGGCATCGGCGCACTCTGGCTGCTGTTTACCCAGCTCCCCAAACTGCTCGGTTCGCGCCCCAGCCTCCCGGCCATCCCCGCCGGGGCCTCCTTGCCCGGTGGTGGTGGCCCTGGCAGTGGCCCTGGCATCGGCGGTGGTATCGGCATCGGCCTGGGCAACCTAACGCAGCGCTTTCCCCGGGAGGCCAGCATCCCGGCCGGCACCACGATCAGCATTGATGGCTCCACCAGCATGGTGCTGATCAATGAGGCACTCAAGAGCAGCTTCCTCAACACCTACCCCGGCACTGTCGTCAACACCGCCGCCACCGGCTCCGATAACGGCATCCAGGCCCTGCTGGGGGGAAGCGTCAACCTGGCGGCGATCTCGCGGCCCCTGACAGCAGCAGAAAAATCGCAGGGACTGGAGGCGGTGCCGGTGGCGCGCGATCGGATCGCAATCGTCGTCGGTGCCAGCAATCCCTTTCGCCGCAGTCTCTCCCGCAGCCAACTGCAGCAGATCTTCCGTGGTGAGATCAGCAATTGGTCCACCTTTGGTGGGCCCGATCGACCAATTCGGGTCATCAACAGGCCTTCAGTCAGTGGCACCCACAAGGCCTTCCGTGAACTTGTCCTGGGCGGTGCCGACTTCGGCAAGACGGCCAACATCACCACCTTGGATCGCGATGCCACAACGCCGCTGCTGCGCTTGCTCGGCAGCGATGGCATCAGCTACGCCACCTATGCCCAGGTGGCGGATCAACAGACGGTGCGCGTTGTTGCCATCGATGGCAGCATGCCGGATGCTGATTCCTATCCCTTCCAGCGGCCTCTCTTCTATGTCTATCGCAAGCCAATTGATCCAGCCGTCAAGGCGTTTCTTGGTTTTGCCCTCTCCGCCGATGGCCAGTCCCGCATTAACGCTTCCTCCAAAGCACCCTGAAGAAACCTGAGGGCTGTAGCCGATGGCTGACCATCCCGCAGTCCCGGCTGAGATCCGACAGCCTGGTCCCAACTCTTATCGAGGTTGGATGGCAATCGATTCCGCCACCCTGACGCCGCTGCCGACCACGCCAGCCGTCAGCGGTGTGCTCGAAACCCTCGCCTTTCTGCGGGATCGGGATTTTGCCCAATCCCGCTTCGAGCGCTACGGCGATGTCTTTGGCACCACCTTGTTGGGGCAGCGCACGGTCTTCATCCGCGGTGAGCAGGCGATTGCCGACCTGTTCGCCCAGGGCGATGCCGTCGAGGGCTGGTGGCCGGCCAGCGTGCGCAACCTGCTGGGTCCGTTGTCGCTCGCCAACCGCAATGGCGCCGACCACAAGGCGCGCCGGCGGGTGGTCGGTCAACTCTTTGCCACGGTGGCGCTCAAGCGCTCCAGCCCCGCCATCGTGGCCTTGGTGGACGAGCTCCGGCAGGAGGTGCAACAGGCCACAGCCCCCCTGGCCCTGGTGCCCAAGCTGCGGCGTTTCGCCTTCAGTGTCATCGCCACCACCGTGCTTGGGCTCGATCCGGTTGATCGCGAGGCCCTGTTTGGCGATTTCGAGATCTGGTGTGGGGGCCTGTTCGCCCTGCCGTTTGCCCTCCCCGGCAGCCCTTACCGCCGGGCCCTCCAGGCCCGCAAGCGCTTGCTGGGCCGCCTTGGTGCCGTGCTTGAAAAGGCCCAGGCTGCCGCTGCCGCAGGCCGGCCCCTCAACGCCGGCGGCCTTGATCTGCTGGCCGGTGGCCTGGATGAAGCCGGCCTGCCCCTGGCGGATGACGATGTGGCCGAGCAGTTGCTGTTGCTGCTGTTCGCTGGCTACGAAACCACCGCCTCCTCCCTGTCCTGCCTGCTGCTGTCCCTGTTGCAGCACCCCATGGAGCTGGCCTGGCTTCAGGAAGAGCTGGACAGCTTGCCCTGGCCGCCGCCGCC
>JBIIJV010000217.1:0-4695 GCA_044233545.1 Cyanobium sp. | reverse complement strand
AGGATCGCGCCCTTCACCTTGTAGGTGTTGCCCTCGTGATAGATCAGCGAATGGGGCCCGAACTCGCTGATGCCCACGAAGCGCGGCCGGGTAATGAACGTGCCGCCTCCCACCTGCTCACGGCTGCCAGGGATGTAGGCCATCAACGGCAACCGGGGGAAGTTGTAGCCCGGCATGAAGCCCTGGCTGGCCAGGTAGCGGTAGGTGCTGAAGTCGTTGTTGTTACTGCTGCCTGGTTTGTCAGCCAGCAGCAACTGTTGTTGCAGCCGCGCCGCCCGTTGCCGCTGATCCGCCGCCTGCCGTTCCCGCTCTGACAGTTCATGGTTGGCCAGATCCACCTGGGCGTGGGCGAACTGGCTGTCGACCGCCTCCAGCAGATCGCGCCAGCGACGCAGCGCCGCATCGAAATCGAGCGCCGCGCCACGGATCAGGGCATCCAACCAGCTGCCGGTGAGCCAGGGCGGCGGCGTGCTGCCCAACCAGTGGTTCTCCACCAGGTCGTCCACGATCGCCTGGCCATCGGCCTGGGCGCTGCGGCAGGCGTCATCGCTGGCGAGCGCCTCGCGCAGGTCTGCCACCAGCGGCCTGCCTTCGGCACCAAGATCCACGAGTTCCTTCACCTTGCCCGGCAGTCGCTGGCGGGTGGCAGCCAGCCAGAGCGCCCGGAAATGGGCCTTGAGCAGTTCCTCGTTGGCCAGCTCCAGGGTCGGTGCGATCACGGCACCAGCCACCATGCGGGTGGGATCGGAGAAGAAGTACTGATCGTGCGGTGAGGTGGCGCCGCAGTAGCTGAGCACCAGCGCCGGTTGACCGCTGCGCCCCGCCCGGCCACTGCGCTGGGCGTAGTTCGCCGGCGTCGGCGGCACATTGCGCATGTAGACGGTGTTGAGCGCGGAGATGTCCACGCCCAGCTCCATTGTTGGCGAGCAGTACAGGAGCCGCAGCCGGGCATCGCGGAACTGCTTCTCGCGTTGCTCGCGCACGCCGGCATCCACCTGGGCGGTGTGCTCCCGCGCTTCCAGGGTCTGCACAAAGGGCCTGCCCTCGGCCTGGCCCGGGTCAGCAATCAGAGAGGCGAGATCCTCATAGAGGCTGCGGAAGTAGCTGTTCACGGGTCCGCGGCGGCCGCTGCTCTCCTGCTGCAGGAGCAGACGTTCGGCATAGGCGTCCTGTGCGGGGGCTGTTTTTGATGAACCAGCATCAGGATCCACCAAGGTCCAGCGCAGTGCTGAGCTGTTCAATCGCCAGCCCTGCAGCACCTCGCTCTTGCGCTTGCCGACTTTCACCTCCTTGGGCTTGACCAGGCCCCAGGCCTTGAGCATCGCCAGCAGATGGCCGGTGATCTCCTGATACAGGTCGTCCTTCCATTTAAGGCTGCGGTGCAACTCCTCCACCGACAGCCAGCGCTCGCGTGCCTTGAGCCAGCGCCCGAACGCTCCCCGCAATGACAGACCCTCCAACCGCTGCAGACGCTGCTCCGCCGTGACTGGGCTCATCAGTACGGTGCGGGCCAACTCGGGCTGTTCTTCCATGCGGATGCCCCAGACCTCCTCCAGATCGAAACAGGCCTTGCGGCGGCGCTCGAACTCCTCCAGTCCCAGGGCATCGCAGTCGATCGCCAACCGCTCGCGCATCTCCTCCAGCAAGCGGTGCAGGATCAGGAAACGCTCCTCATTGCTCGCATGCGCCAGCAGCGGATGGCGCTGCTGCCAGTCGGCCTGGTCCTCGGCGCAGTTCACCAGCTCGGCGTAGTCGATCTCCAGTAGCCGCAGCTGCTCCAGGTTGGGGTTGGTGAGCCGCCAGCCCTTGCGCAGATCCACCAACAGCCGATACTCCAAAACCCCGCGCAACGCCTTGCGGCGCTCCTGCTCCACGTTGGGTTTGACACCCTTCGTGGCAATGAAGTCATCAGCTCTTAGGCGCAACGCCTTCTCGGTATCGAGCGCCAGGGTCTCCAGGCTCAGCTCATGGCCTGGCTTGCCGCGCAGCGCCGCCACCAGAGCGGCCCTCAGCTGCAGCACCCGCACGAAGTCGTTGAAGTGGCCCGCCTGCAGTGAAGCGTCCTGGCGGTTGTCGCTGAAGGCCAGCAGCTTGCGGGCGTTATCGGGGATCTCCGCCTCCGGGAAGCTGAGCAGCTGGCGCAGCACCGCCAGGCTCAAGGTGGTGGTGGCCGAGCTGCGGCCCTCGGAATTCAGGCCGCAGAGCTTGCGGAACTCGCTGCCGCGCACGTTGTGTTCCACCCCGCAGCTGGGGCAGAAGCGGAAACTGCCTTTGAGGAACCAGGCTGGGGTTCCGTCACTGCTCGTGCCTCCATCGGCTTTGATCCGGCAGGGCACCGGTGCGAACTCCCGGTAGGTCTTCTTGAGCACCAGCTCGCCGCTTTTATCGGCTTCGAGCCAGCCATCGGGGAACCTGGCTTTCTCCAGATCCTCCACCTCGTAGGCGGCCTCTGCATCGGGCATCAGGTAGCCATTGACTACATCCCGTTCCCGCAGACTCGATTCATCGGAGAACTCGCGGGGCTCGAACCGTTCCGGCCTGCGGTTGTGCAGCTGCGCCCAGACCGGGTGGAATTCCTGGCCGCAACTGCGGCAGAACACCACCGGATAAAGCAAGGCCTGACGACCGGCGTTGGGCTGATACTTCTGACCCTTGAGGGTCAGATAGCGCCGGCCAGGTGCCTCCAGGCTGGAGTGCACATCACCGCCGGCCGAGACGAACTGGTGCAGGCGGAAGGCAAAGAAGCGGCGGTTCGGCCCCACCTCCACCTGGTAAGCCGCCAGCAGAAACTGGCGCAAGCTGGTGAGCACCGCCTCGCACACGCGCTGCCCGGCTTCTGAATCGGGGTCTTCATCCGCAGCCAGACGCCCGCTGGCCCTGGCGAGCTCCAGGGCTGCATCCTGCAAGGTGCGCGGCCGGCAGCGCACCCACTTCCCATCCGCTCGGCCGTCCTCCCGTTCCAGGCCGAGCCGCAACTCCACCCAGCGGGCCAGGGGTTGGTGGCGAAGATCATCCGGTGACCATGCGGCGGTGGTTTCCGGTGAATAATCCACAGCAAGAGCTGAACCCAGTTCAGCGGCATCGGGCAGATCGCCAATAGTGAGGCGCTCCAGCGTCTCGGTGACGATGTTCTCAACCGGGATGCTGGTGCCGAACAACTTGCTCGCCACCTGGGCCACCGTGCCGTTCCTTTCGGCGGCGGTGCCCTCCGAGGCCATCGTGGCGGAGGTGCCGATGCAGATCAGATCGGCATTCAGGCGCTGGCGCACCCGGCGCACCAGCAGGGCTACATCAGCGCCTTGACGCCCCCGGTAGGTGTGAAGTTCATCCAGCACCAGGAACTCCAGACCCTGGGCATCGCTGATCACCTTCTGATCCAGCGGATCTTGACGGGTGAGGATGTACTCCAGCATCACGTAGTTCGTGAGCAGGATGTCGGGAGGATCATTCTTGATCTTTTCCCGCTCTTCCTCACTCTCCTGACCCGTGTAGCGCGCAAAGGTGACACGGGGACCATCGGGATAACCCCAGCCGAGGTATTTCTGCAGCTCCTCAATCTGGCTGTTGCAAAGCGCATTCATCGGGTAGATGACAATTGCCCTGATCCGCTTGCTCTGGTCGCCACGCTCGCGTTCCTCCAGCACCCGATTGATGATCGGAATCATGTAACCCAGCGACTTGCCGGAACCCGTGCCGGAGATCACCACCAGGCTGCCGCCGGCGCGGGCGATCACGATCGCTTCCCGTTGGTGGCGGTGCAGCAGCAGCTCCACCCCATCTCCCCTGTCCTTGCCCCAGCGGAAGATCCGGCTGCATTCGGGGTGCAGCAGGTCCTCCTCCACCAGAGCACTGATGCTGCCGCCCCCCACGAAGCTGGGGTTGAGCTGGATCAGCGGCGAGGGCCAGTACTCACCCGCCCCATAGCGGCCATCAACAAAGTCCCGCAGATCAGGCGCCTTGATCTGCGTAAAGCTCCGGCTGAACTGCCCGTAGTCCTCGACGACCCGGTCGCGGAAGGAGAAAACGTCCATCAGCGGGCAGCCTCAAGAAGGTGGTGGTCCGCCTGCAGCGGCGGGACTGGCATGGGGGTGAGTGGACGCTGTGGCCAGTCTGCACCTTGAGGAAGCGAGGCGGCAGCACATCAGAAGCACTTGCGGCCGCAAGTCTTGGATCTATGCACGGAGCGCATAATTTCAGCCCTCCAGCTGTAGCGGGCCGCCACCCCTCTCCCTTTCTCCGCCCCGCCTGAGGGCAGGGCCGCAAGCAGATCCAGCTCCCTGCACCCAAACCCCCTTCATCAGCCGCCGGCAGCTACCACCAGCGGGCCTGCACGAAGCTGGCTCAGCCGGGAAATCAGATCAGCGATGGAATCGTCCTTGGCGGGCTGATTCTTGTTGCTCACCAGTTGGCGGCCGACCACGTGGGCGCCGAGGTGGGCCAGCTGCAGCCTCAGGGCTGTGAGCACGGTATGGCCGCCACCGCCGGAGTGGGTGGCGATGGCCACGGGGCGGCCATTGAACAGGGCCCGAAAGTCATCGCCTTGCATCGACAGCCAGGCGATGGCGCTGGTCAGCACCGGCGGGATTGAACCGTTGTATTCCGGCGTGCAGATCACCCAGCGCGGCACGGCGACAAGCCGGGCCTGCAGCGCCGCCAGTGCCGCTGGTGTGCCTTTCGCGTAGGCCCGGGGAGTGA
>JBIIJV010000185.1:0-5988 GCA_044233545.1 Cyanobium sp. | reverse complement strand
GACAATTGCCAGAAATTATACACTTCTTCGGTATCATCGTTTCCATGTATTACAACGATCATTCTTCTCCTCATTTTACGCGAAATATGTAGATAGGCAGGCTTCTATTCGGATTGTTGATGGCATCTTGTGGAAGAATGGAGGATTCTTCACAAGGCAGAGTTGCTCGATGACTGGACCATTGAGCAAGCACGCCAACCTCTGGTTAAAATAGAGCCCATAGAGTAGCCTTCATGATCCCTAGAGTTGCCGAGGTCAAATCGCTGCAAGGCTATCCTATCGCTTGTGGCTAAGATTTCAGGATGGCAAGGTAGGCATAATTGAACTCATCAATGAGCTGTGGGGTCCGATGTTTGAACCACTGAAGGATCCCGACCTCTTTGTGCAGGCGAAGGTCGAACCAGAACTCGAAACTGTTATTTGGCCGAATGGAGCAGATCTCGATCCCGAGTTTCTGTATCAAGGCACCCAACACGACTCATCAGTTGACGAGCCGCAAGCGACACACCACTGAGCTTTGGCGTTAGCCGCATCCCTGGCATGGAACCCGATCTAGCCAACGGCGGATGAAGCTCATGCCCTGAGTTGTTGCTACGGTGATAGCAAAAGTACTCATCCCATGAATTTCACTTTTGAATGCGACCAAGAGGTTGATGGACGCTGGATTGCAGAGGTCCCAGAGCTACCTGGCCTGCTTTCGTATAACGACTCTGCAGAAAGGCCGCCACCAAGTGCGTTTGGAACTTGTTAGCGTTGAGGTCAGTTGATGCCATTCGGCCAGGCAGGCGGCGCAGGATTTCTTGGCGGCGCTGCTGGCAGTTGCGGGGGTGGAGCTGCTGCCGCTCTCCGCTGAGTGGCCCCTGCTGGAGCCCCTCTGCCGAGACCATCAGCTGGTGGGTAACACGATCAGCTCATACCGCCCAGATCTCCTCCAGATCCAACTCCAGACCCTCCGCCAGCTCGCTGCCGTCAACCCGGCTGGCGTTGTCCAGCCGCTCCCCCATCCCTTGCTGGCCGCCCCGCCAGATCTCCACCGCCCGCTCCAGGGGCAACAGCAGCCAGCCGAGGCGGGCGCCATTGGCCTGATATTGCTCCATCTTGCGGCGCAGGGCCTTGACGCCTCGGGGCCCTTCGTCGCTGGGGCTCGCTAATTCGATCACCAGATCGGGGCAGAGGGGCGGGAAGCTGCGGCGTTGCTGGGGGCTGAGGGTCTGCCAGCGCTCTCTGCGCAACAAAGATAAATCGGGGCTCAGCACGGAACCATCGGCAAGCTGAAAACCCGTGGAACTGTCGAAGGCGATCCAGGTGCCGTTGCCTGGACCGTCGGCCCAAGCCAGAAGCCGCTGGCCCAAACGCAAGCACCTGGCCCCTGTTTCCCCTCCGGTTGGCGTCATGACAATTAGATGGCCTTCATCCGTGAGCTCCAGCACCGCCTCCGGATTTACCTGGCAGACCCGCTCGAACTGCTCCGGCGTCAGCCGCAAATCCCAGGGCAACAGCAGCGGCGCCGGCTCAAGCCCAGGCGGCTGGGTGGTTGCGGGTGGGGGCGCCAGGGCCATGGGCTGGGCCAGATTCCTACGGCAATCTTAATGGCGGCAGCGGTTGAAGAGCCATCGCTGGGCGTCACCAACCCTCAAGGCCCCGCCGCGCCGGCAGGGATCCCACCGCGAGGAGCAACTGTTGAGCCGGCAGCCTGAGACGTTTCCGCCAAAGGCTCAGAGCACTTTCCAGCCATTGCATTCACCTAAGCCACACTGCACCCCTCCGCCGTCTGCAGCCATGACCCTCTCCACCAGCACCTACGACGGTGGCCTGCGCTGCAGTGCGGTGCATGGTCCCTCCGGCATCACGATCCACACCGATGCCCCCGTCGACAACCAGGGCCGGGGCGAGGCGTTTTCACCCACCGATCTGGTGGCGGCGGCGCTGGCCACCTGCATCCTGACGATCATGGGCATCACGGCTGATCGCGACGGCTTTGCGATTGAGGGCAGCAGCGCCAAGGTGGAAAAGCGCATGACCAGCTCGGGGGTGCGCCGCATCGCCGAGCTGGAGGTGTGGGTGACCCTGCCGGCGGCACTCAATGACGACCAGCGTCAAAAGCTGCGCCGCGCCGGCGAGGCCTGCCCGGTGAAACGCAGCCTGGAGGGATCGGTGCCGATGCAGATTCATTGGAACTAGGGGCCTTCAATGTCGCCCTGCCCCCAGTCCCTGGCCCCCGGCCTGCAGCAGCGCCTGCTGGTCCATCTGCAGCGGTGGGCCCGGCCCCGCCACAGCCACTGGGATCGCCTGGCTCTGCTGGCCGTACGCACCGAGCTGGCGGCCCTGCTGGCCCCCCTTGGCCACTTGGAAGAGCATCGCTTTGGGGTTGGTTCGCAGGCCGGCTGCAATTTGATTCTGCGCTTGCCGGGCCGCCAATCGCACCGGCCTCCGTTATTGGTGGGCGCCCACTACGACGGGCCGTTGCATTCCCCCGGCGCCGATGACAACGCCACCGGCCTGGCGGCCCTGGTCGAGTTGGCGCAGCACTGGGCCATGCAGCCGCCCCGGCGGCCCGTCTGGCTGGTGGCCTTTGACCAGGAGGAATTGGGCTTGCTGGGCAGCATCGCCCTGGCGGCTCAGCTCAGGGCCAGCGGCCAGGATTTGGCCCTGATGGTGAGCCTGGAGATGCTCGGTTACACCTCCAGCCAGCAGCGCTATCCCCTGGCGGCGATGCGCCATCTCTATGGCGAGCGGGGCGATTTCCTGGCCCTGGTCGCCAACTTCAAGGCCCTACCCCTGCTGCCGGCGCTGGCCCGGCGCCTGGGGCGCCATGTACCCACCAAGGTATTGCCGGTGCCCGGGGCCGGTCGCCTGCTGCCGGATGTGCGTCGTTCCGACCACAGCCCCTTCTGGGACCAGGGTTACGCCGCCGTCATGGCCACAGACACCTCCTTTCTGCGCAACCCCCACTACCACCAACCCACAGACACCATCGCCAGCCTCGATCTGCCCTTTCTGACGGCGGTGACCACCGGCCTGGCCCAGGGCCTCTCGGCCCTCTGAACTTGCGGTCTGCGCCCTGACAAAACCCCTGGTTTCAGCAGCCGGGGCGGGCCCGGTGGTGCCAGCACAGCCGCTGGGGATTCAGGGGCCGCCGATGCCGACCGCCGATGCCGGCCGCCGTTGGCGTTGCTCTGACCCCTCCGGCCGCGGCTTGGGACTCAAAGGCCGGCAGAAGCGAATCCGGTAGCTGTTGTGGGCTGCTCCCACCTGGGCGATCAGGGCTTCGCGGGCTTCGTGGTGCAGTTCCTCCAGGCTGGCGGCCTGCACCTGGAGGGAGCTACCAGGGGCGGTGGCTTCGATATGCCCGGGCCGCTCCGTCGTCACCAGGAAAACGATCTCGCGCATGCCGATCTCTTGTCGTCTGAGCTTTTGGATAGTTCCAGCTTCACCGCCCTGGCCCCGGGTTGGCGGACTTCTGGGATACGGGCATCCGTAGTCCCGGCCCTCCCTTGCCGCCATGCTGGGGCCAGTGATAATCGCCCCCCCCCATGAGTGCGCCGGCTTCCGCCTTCGGGCGTCTGCACGCCTACCTGCACCAAACCCGGTTGCTCGGCTCGATCAGTAGCTCCCTTTATTACGACCAAAACACGGTGATGCCGGCGGCGGGCGCCCCCTGGCGCGGCGAGCAATTGGCCCTGCTGGCCACCCAGTTGCACCAGCGCCAAAGCCAACAGGAATACGTCGACCTACTGGCCGCCGCCGAAGCCGAGCTGGAGCCCGATTCGCCGCCGCAAAGCCACCGCAACCTGCAGTTGTTGCGCCTCGAATTAGAGCGCCAGCGCTGCCTGGATCCCGACCTGGTCGGCCGCCTCGCCCAGGCCCAGTCCCGCGGCAATGCCCTTTGGCAGCAGGCCCGGCGCAGCAACGACTTTCCCCTGTTCGCGCCGGCCCTCCAGGAGCTCTTGACCCTGCGCCGCGACCAGGCCGCCCAGCTGGCGGCCGCCGAGCCGATCGCCCGCAGCCCCTGGGAAACCCTCGCCCAACCCTTCGAGCCCGACATCAGCAAGGCCCGTCTCGACGAGCTATTCACCCCCCTCAAGCAGCAGTTGCCGGCCCTGCTGGAGCGGGCCGCCGAGCTGGGCGGGCGCGCCACTGCCGGCCAGCTCGGCGGCTCAACCGAGGCGTTTGATCTCCCC
This sequence comes from Cyanobium sp., assembly GCA_044233545.1. Taxonomy (GTDB): domain Bacteria; phylum Cyanobacteriota; class Cyanobacteriia; order PCC-6307; family Cyanobiaceae; genus Cyanobium. The sequence goes on along the minus strand of JBIIJV010000185.1, from coordinate 1,807 downwards.
GAGGGGGCTCAGGAGGCCCTTTGTGCCGAGCTGCTGGAGGGTTGGGGCTATGACCCGCGCCGCTGCCAGCGCGCCAGGTCGGCCCATCCTTTTTCCTGCACGGTTGGTCCCCAGGACTTCCGCATCACCACCCGGGTCGTGCCGGGCCAGCCCTTCTCCGCCTTCCTGGCCACGGCCCACGAATGGGGCCACTCGCTTTACGAACAGGGTCTGCCCCGGGACGGCCAGCACTATTTTCCCTGGCCCCTGGGGGAAGCCACCTCCATGGGGGTGCACGAAAGCCAATCACTCTTCTGGGAATGTCGGGTGGCCCGCAGTCGCGCCTTTGCCGAGCGCTGGTTGTCCCGCTTCCAGGCCGCTGCTGGCATCGAGGCCTGGGGCAGCAGCCAGGATTTCTGGCGCTGCCTTAATCCGCTGCGGCCCGGCCTGATCCGTGTCGAGGCCGATGAACTCAGCTATTGCCTCCACATCGTGCTGCGCTACGAGCTGGAGCTGGAGCTGGTCGAAGGCGGGCTGCCGGTGGCCGACCTGCCCGCCGAATGGAACCGCCGCATGGTTTCCTCGCTGGGCCTGCTGCCGCCCAGCGACAGCGAAGGCTGCCTCCAGGACATCCACTGGGCCGAGGGGCTGTTTGGCTATTTCCCCTCCTATGCCCTGGGGCACCTGATCAGCGCCCAGCTCAGCCAAACCCTGGAGCAGGACCTCGGGCCGCTCGAAACCCTGGTGGCGGCCGGCGAGGAGGAGCGGCTGCGGGGCTGGCTGGCGGCGCGGGTCTGGCCCCTGGGCCGTTCGGTCAATGGCGAGGAGCTGGTGCAGCAGGTGACGGGCCGGCCCCTGGGGGCGGAGCCCTTCCTCACCTACCTGGCCGCCAAGGTGGACCAGCTGGCTGGCTGAAGGGGGAGTCTTTCTTTAAGATTCCTGCCGCTTTGCCCCCTCCCCTTGGCGAACATCGACCACGCCCCCAGCCGCACGATGCTCAACCTGCTGCACGTGCTGCCGGCCTTCGCCGACGAGGGCCAGCTGAGGTTGAACGCGATCGTCGAGCTCAATTCAGGCACTATCAACAAATACGAGCTGATCACCGAAACCGGTCACCTCAAGCTCGATCGCGTCGGGTACTCCTCCCTGACCTACCCCTTTGCCTATGGCTGCATCCCCCGCACCTGGGATGAGGATGGCGATCCGCTCGATATCGAGATCGTGGGGGTCAGCGAACCCCTGGTCCCCGGTTCCTTGGTGGAGGCCCGCATCATCGGCATCATGAAATTCGACGACGGCGGTGAAGTCGACGACAAGGTCATCGCCGTGCTGGCGGATGACAAGCGCATGGACCACATCACTTCCCATGAGCAGCTGGGCCCCCAGTGGCTCACGGAAACCACTTACTACTGGGAGCACTACAAGGACCTCAAAAAGCCAGGCACCTGCCACGTCAACGGCTTCTTTGACAGCGCCGAGGCCGTGAGGGTTATCAAGGAGTGCGAGCTGCGCTATACCTCAACCATCGACCCCAAGTTGGTGGGCTGATCGCCCCCACTCCCTTCCCATCGGACCCGTCTGGGCCGTTCCCTGTCCACCCGTTCCGCGACCAACCCATGAGCCCCAATCCCTGCGGCCCAACCGTTTGCCCATCCCATCCTGGGGCTGCCCGGGGCCTGGGCTGGGGTCTGCGCACCAGCGGCCTGATGGCTGCGGCGATCGCCCTTGGTGCCGGGCCCGCCTTGGCCCTGCAACCGCCGCCGCCCTTGCCTGCCGTGCCGGCGGCCAGCCCCGCCGTCGCCCGTCCCCAAAAGGCGACCGGTACGGT
>JBIIJV010000184.1:0-6036 GCA_044233545.1 Cyanobium sp. | reverse complement strand
AGCATGCTGCCATGGCCGATGAGGCAGCCCGCCCCAACGACCACCCGGGCACCCACATGCACCCCCGCCCCCAGCCGGGCGGAAGGATCGATGATGGCGCTGGGATGCACCCCAGCATGGCGACGGGGAGTGGGATTAAGGGCCCCAAGGGCCTCGGCGAACCCGAGGCGAGGGTCGGCCAAGGCCACCCAGGCCAGGCCCCGCTCGGTGGCCTGGCGCTGCAGGTCTGCCTCGAGGGGCAGTATCACGGCGGCGGCCTCACTGGCGGCGAGTGCCGAGGCCATGGCATGGCCCGCCTCTAGAAACGCCACCTGACCAGGACCCGCCAGATCAAGGGACTGACCCGCTAACAATTCGGGATCGGGACCCAGATGGCGAGGCGTGGCCAGCCCAACCTGGCTGATTTTGGTGAGCAGATCGCTGAAACGCATTCTCCTAAACCGGCCAGGGCCGGATCGTAAAGCCGGGGCCCGGTAACCAGGGGGCAGGCCGCCTGGGCCTCAGGAGTCGGGGTCCCTGGTATGTGCAGCCCTGGCATCGGCAGGCTCGATCTCCTGGGAACTGACCCGATTCAGGACCAACTGGTCCCGATGCACCACCTCCTCGCTGATCGCCCCCAGCCGTTCGCGAATCTCATCACTGCTCAACCCCAGAATCTGGCGCAATTCATCACTGCTGAACTCGCTCAAACCACGGCCCAGCTCCCGCCCATCGGGGGCCAGCAAGCGCACTGGTTGCTGGCGAGCGAAGGACCCCTCCACCGCCTTGATACCAACCGCAAGCAGGGAAGCCCCTTTGTGTACCAGGGCGCGCTCCGCCCCTGCATCGAGCCGCAGGCTGCCGGCCGGCAGCAGGGCATGGGCCAGCCAACCTTTGCGATCGGAAAGGGGAGTCAAGCTGGGATGGAACAGGGTACCCACCGGTTCACCGGCCAAAAGGGCATCAAGCACTGTCGGATCACGGCCATCGGCCAGGCGAACCTTCACGCCACTGGCGGTGGCGATGCGGGCGGCGGTGAGTTTGGTCCCCATGCCCCCGGTGCCCCAACGGCCCCCAGCCCCGGCCACCCCCTGGAGCTGGTCAATCTCCTCGGGGCCCCACACCTCCAAAATTGGACGCGCCTGGGGATCATGGCGGGGATCACCGGAGTAAAGCCGGTCGACATCGGTCAGCAGCACCAGCTCCTGGGCTCCGACAGCTACCGCCACCAGCGCCGAGAGGGTGTCGTTATCGCCGAAGCGCAGCTCATCGGTGGCGAGGGTATCGTTTTCGTTGATAATGGGAATCACTTCCCAAGCCAGCAGTTGCTCCAGGGTGCGACAAGCCCTTCGATAGCGGCCCCTTGAGGCCAGATCACCCCGGGTTAGCAGCACCTGGGCCACCGTTAGCCCGCGCACGGCAAAGGCATCTTGATAGAGAGCCATCAAATGGCCCTGGCCCACCGCTGCCGCCGCCTGCAGAGCCACCACATCACCGGGGCGACGGGCCAGGGCTAGGGCCTGGCAACCCAGACCAACCGCGCCACTGGTGACCAGGGCAAAGACATCACCCATCTGGCGCCGGCGGGCCAGGCTGGCCGCCAGGTCAGCAATGACGGCAGCGGTAGGCCTTTGGCTGTCTCCACGCAAGAGACTTGTACCCACTTTGATAACGCGGCGCTGTTGGGCCGCCCTGACTTGGTCCATCAGGAAGGGTTGGTGCTGCCCAACCAGCGGGCCATACGCAATTCCAGATTCTGCACCTGGTTATGGCGGCAGGGTTGACCCAACGGGTCAATCGGTTTGACCAACACCGTGAACAGACCCAAGCGATTGCCCGCCAGCACATCAGTAAACAGACGATCACCTAGCAGGGCAACCTGGGCGGGGGGTAATCCGAGATCGTTTATCACCCTCCTGAGGGCACCCCGCCGTGGCTTAGCAGCGGAGATCGTGTAAGGCAAGCCAAACGGTTCAGCCACGGAGGCGATGCGCCGCCGACTGGGATTGTTGCTGAGCAGGTGGATTGGCAACTTTGCCTGGGCCTTTCGCAGCCATGATTCGACACTGGGAGGTATCTCGGACTGCCGACGGGGCAAGAGAGTGCGGTCCACATCAATCACAAGGGCACTGATCGAATGGCCGGCCCGATGCACAAGCTCATCAAGGGAGAGATGGGCCACCGTAGTGGCCGGTGCCCACCCAGGGGTGAGGAGCTTGGCTAACATCAATCGTCGCTCTCCCTTTCATCCAGCTCGGCTTCAATGCGAGGTTGAACCCGATCGAATTCTTCCCCTTCCACAACCACAGCACCGTCAAGGGTAAGGCGGGCCACTACAAAGAAAGGATCGAGAGGGATGTATAGGCCGTACTCCTCAGCGTCCACCATGAAACTCACCAGGAGTTCATAGGTGTCGGTGTCGTCATCCCCCTCTTCGTCTTCATCGAGATCCTCAGGTTCGGGTTCATCCAGTTCGCCATTCACGGTCAGACTGACGGCCGAACGCACCAAAGTGAGGTCGTGCTCCTGCAGAACCACATCGGCGACCGACAGGACCGGTTCGGTGGCCTGAAGCGTGTCAATCAGTTCGGGCTCTTCATCGTCGCGCAGGCGAAACAAGCAGACCGGAGTGTCCACGGGCGTTAGGAGCGCGTAGTCGTGGCCATCAAGGGGGATCAGTTCTTCTAGAAAGCAGAGCAACTGACGTCCATTGGAGTCGCTCACCAGAACGGTGGGCACATCTCCCGCACCCGTCATCTCTGGTTGGTCGGTGGTCATGGCTGAACGACTGAGGGACCCTCAGGATGGATGGGATGGGCTGGAGGCGAACGCAGGGGCGCCGCGTTGGCTGGAGGTTGGGGCAACGGCCCCTCCCTGAGCCATTGTTCCAGGAGCAGGGCAGCACTGGCACTATCCAGGCGGCCGGTGCGATCACCGTGAAGACCGTACCTTTCTGCCGCCATCCGCGTGCTGGCGTGCTCGTTAACCCAGACCAGGGGAAGTTCCAATCCCGCCGCAGCCAGGGCACCGGCAAGCCTCAGCCCATAACGACGGCAATGTCGGGCCTGTTGGGTGGCCCGCTGGGCCGCATCAAGGGGAAGGCCAACGACGAGAACCTGCACCCGCCGTTGACGGGCCAGGGTGGCGATGGCTTGCGCATCGACTTCGAAATCCTGACGATGCAAAGGGGCCAGGGGTGTAACCGTGATGCCAAGGGGGTCACAACCCGCCAGGCCGATGCGGCGGTGGCCCACATCAAGGGCCAGGGCCGAGCACGGTGGGGGTGCTCCCATCTGCGCCATTCAGCGCGGACCCACGGGTGTGGGCAAGGTGCGGCGCCGGGGTTGAAACGGTTCCAGCATCGCTTCCAGCCGCCGGGCGGCCTCCCGGGCGGGGGGGGAGGGTTGGCGGCGCCAAAGACTTCTTCCCATCAAGACTTGCTCCCCGTGGCCGGTAGCACCCAGCTGCTCAAGCCAGAGGTTGCGCACCCGATCGGAGAGCTCCACCCGCAGCCATAGGGGCTGGCCGGGCCGACTCAGGCGGTGCAGCAACAGGGCGGTTGGCGGACCAAGCAAGGCTTCGCGGCCTGGCATTACCGAGAGTTCAATTAGTTGTCCCCCCTCCGGCTGATCAGCCAGCCAACGGACCCCGGCCACCGCCTCACGACGAATGGCGTCTACAAGCATCCAGCCCCGGGTGCCGCTGTGATCAAGTAAATCTTCACTGCGGCGATCGAGGATTTGACGAAGCTGGGCCGGAATGGCGGCCTGTTCGAGGTGCCAGAGCTGGGGGGCGGTATCTCGATTAAGGGGCAACAGCTCAAGGCCTGGGCCTAGAGAGGGGGCCGGGCCCTTCGCCTGCCAGCACCAGAGGGCATCCCGCCTCAATGGCTGGAACCCCTGCTGTCTCAAGGCGGCTAAACGGGGAGTATCCAAGCTTGAGGTAGTGGCAATCCAACTACAAGCCCCCCGACCCCGCAGGATGGCTTCGCGCAGCAAGGCACCAATTAGGGCTGCCTCTGTGGGCAAGCCAGGTGCCCCGAGAGAATCCTCGGCCAGCATGAGGTGCTGGACCTCCCAAGAGCTGCCGCTGCGATTGAGGCGGCGGGTGACGATGATGCCCAGAAGCAGGGGACGGCCGGGCTGATCGCGGCAGAGGGCCACATGGACCCTGGGGGCCAGGCAGCGCCTGGAGGAGACAGCGGCGATGAGGCGATCGGGCACTCCCAGCAACAGGGCTCGCTGCAGCAGGGGTTGCAGGGGCAGAAAGGCCGGATCGTCCAAAAGGGGTATGTGCCAACCCTGGAGTGCCTCCACACTCCAGTCAAGCTCGGATCCGGGCAACCGTTCAGGCTCTGACCCGGCAAGGGCCTGCTGGAAGTCCGGCTGAATCCCGATAGCAGCAGCAATCACAGGAGACGGCACAGGGACGTAGGAAAGCAAGGGCCGGTAAATTTGATTCTAGGCCGATAGGACCCAGGGACCGACCCCAGGCTTTCAGGTCGGACGCACGAGGACTAGGGGGGTGCGTTCGTTGGCATTTCCGGCCGGATTGGGCCGCAGGGCCCGATGCAGTAATTCCTCATCGCAGCCTTGGCTGGAGGCCAGTACCTTGACCCTTCCCAAGTCGTTGACATCAACGACGGCAACCGCCACACCAAGATCGGCCGCCATCCGGTTGCAAAATTGTTCGGGATTGGCAGGACCTAGGACCAGGGTTTGGTCGTAGGGGGGGGTGGTGCCGGTGATGTCGTCAATCAAGCGAGCCTGGTCGCCGGCCAGGCGATAGAAAACTCCCTTGATCCCCACCGCCTTGAGGGCCGTACCGGCCAACCAAGCCACCAGCACCCTGGCCGGCCCGACGATGTCGATCAGGGACTGCAATCCGCAGGCGGTAGCCAGGCTGCTGGTCGGGTGAAACACCCGGCAAAGAAGCCTGGCCAGGGCGGAGGGCTGCACAGTTTGAGGGTGGTGATAGCGGCCCTGCATCACGGCCAGCGGCGTCTCCCCGATGGTCAGCACGTCTCCACTGCGGCGCAGTCCATTTGTGTAGCGCTCCAGCACCTCCCGTGGGTCATCCAGCACACCCAGCAGATGGGTGCCAACCGGCAAGACGCGGCAGTCCTCGCCAGAACGCCAGGAAGCGGTTGCGGGTTCGAGGGGCTCGGGCTTCTGGATCGGCACCAAAATGGCGTCACGACGCTGCAGGCGTCCAAACGGTCCGTAGTTGACCCAGAAAATTTCCAGCCAGGCCGTATCCACCAGCCCCTCCAGATCGACCCCGGCCGGGCCGATGACGCGGACATGCACCCGCGCCCGGGTGCTCTTGCAGCCTTTGACGATGTAAGCAGCCCAGTAACCGTCAAGGCGCGTTTCCTCATCGGGGTGCTCGGCTATCACCTTGCTCTCGCAGCTGATGCCTGCCAGATCACCCCGACCGAGAAGCACCGGGTTCACCCTGATCTCAGGCACAAAGACCTCCATTCGGGGGTGGGGATTGCGGATGGTGATCTCCCCGATCACCTCGAGACCCTGGGCACGACGTTTGACCTGGAACGCCCCTGGGATCAACTGCAGGGGGGATGAAGGGCGCAGCCGATGACGCAGTTCAAGCCAGAGAAGGCTGAGGCCAAAAAACAGGGCAACGACCAGCAGCAGGGAGAAAAGCAGTGGCAAGCGGTAAGAAAAGAATGGATCTGGCGGAGCGTAGATGCCGCTGCGGCCCTAGCTTCCGCACCATGGCACCGGCAAAGCGACTGGCATGCGCAAAACCTTTGTTCTCGATACCAATGTCCTGCTGCATGACCCCCTGGCCCTGACCCGTTTCGAGGACAACGCCGTCGTCGTGCCCATCGAAGTGGTCGAGGAAATCGACCGCTTCAAGCGCGACCCCTCGGAGAAAGGCCGTAACGCCCGCCAGGTGTCCCGGTTGCTTGATGAGCTGCGCGAGAAGGGCAACCTGGCGGAGGGTGTGCCCATCAACGAGGCCAGCGGTGGCACGCTACAGGTGGTGTTCTGCCGCAGTGAAACCCTCAGCCAGCTGCCTCCGGAGCTGAAG
>JBIIJV010000183.1:0-6040 GCA_044233545.1 Cyanobium sp. | reverse complement strand
CCAGACTCTGGCCTACCCCGAGATCGCGAATGGCGACATCCGGTCGGTGAGGGTGGTCAGTGAGAATTCGGCCAACAAGATTGGCTTGTCCGACGGCGACGACATTCAGCTCGACACCCACATTGAAATCCACACCAACAACCCGGATGGCTCGGTGCGGGTGATGCCCTACGCGCCCCCACCCTGAGCAATTGCCCATGAACCACGCCTTCCTGGCCCGACTCGACGAGCTGCTGTTGCCGCATGGCTTCACTCGTGCCGGGTCGGCGGTGTACCGGCGCGACTGGCGCGGCGGTTTTGACGCCATCGTGCCGTTGACGGTGGAGCACCCCGGCGAGGTCCAGCTCGATTTTTCGCTCAATATCCGCCAGGACACTGTCGAACGCCTGCTGGCGCGCCTGGACCCCGCCAGCAGCGGGCCGGGGCTGGACACGCCCACCACCATCACGCACATGGGGGACATCAGGCCACGCAGCATCACGGGTGACCTCCACCGCCGGCTCCACTCGCCCGAAGCGCTCGTGGTCGCGATGGATGATTTCGTGGCCTTTATGCGCGATACGGGCGCCACGCATTTCAGCCGCCTGCGCGACCCCGTGGCCATGGAGCGGGCGTTCAACGCCGACCCTGCGGCCCCGTGCGTCCACTGCCGCAACGAAGTGCGCCGGGTACTGCGCGGCGTCACCCTGGCGAGCCTGCACGACCCGACGGGGCTGGACAGGCTGGTCGATGCCTACCGCGTGCATTGGGTGAAGGCCTGGGAGCCGCAGCGCCTGGTGCCAAGGTTCGAAGCTGTGGTGACTGGTTTGCGCGAGAGGGCACTATGAACGCCATGGCAACCGACCCACCCGCGGGGACCACCGAGAGGGTCTTTGTGCTACAGCGGAGCATCCCGCAGGAATGCCTGTCAAAGGTCTTCGAACCCCTTGGCTGGCAGACGATCGAGGACCTGCCTGCCCCGGAATCCCAACCGCTCGACGAATGCCTGGTCGGCCAATGGACGAATCGGCGCGGCGGGCATGCCGAGCTGGTCGATGACGGCTTCATTCTGATCCTGCATGTCGGTGACGCGGAGCAGGCCGAGCTGACCAGCCTGGCGCAACTGCCGGCCTGGACGAGCGAGGCGGTGGCGCAGCGGCTGGCGGCGGTCGATGAGAGGGTGGTCATCGAAGGTATCCGCGCGGCGGCCCTCATGTGCGACCCCGCGCTGTTTGCGCCGCTGGCACGTTTGCGCCACCGCCCTGAAGAAGCCGTACGGGTCGAGGCCGTGGCGGCCATGCAGCAAATGCTGCCCACCCTGCTGAGCCAAGGCAGCCGCTTGTTGCGCGAAGCCGCAGCGCAGCAGCAGGGCGTCCATCCCCTGTGGAGCGAATTCAGCCCAGCTTGGTTGCGGCGGCAGATCCTTCGCTGGCTGCTGAACGACAACACGAGCGCCTCGCCGGGTGTGGAGTCGGTGCTGCGTGCTGCGCTGGCCGACCCCGATTGGGAGGTGCGCGTGGGCGCGGTCATCGGCGTCACCCGGTGGCGGGTTCGGTCGCTGGCCGGGCTGGTGGAACAGTGCGCGCTGCCATCGGTGAGTCGCGATGGGCCGGACGTGCAAGACCGAGCTTTGCTGCGCGAACTGCGACGGGTGGCTTGCGCCTTGCTGGCGGGCCGGGTGCCGCCTGTGCTGGATGAACATGCCTCACCAAAGCTGCAGGTGATGGACCGTTTGGCGCAATGTCTGCAGGTGCCTCTGGCTGCACAGGACGTGACCGACCACATTGCCTTGATGGTGCACGCACTGACCACCCCCGTGCCGTCGGTGCCACCGCAGCTATGCGACGGAGCGCCGTCCATGTCCACGGTGTGGGTGCCGGACGGGCCGGCATTTCGCGGCGATGGTCTGTCCGGGTCCATCGAGCTGCTGCAGGTGGCGGGCTTTCATGTGGCCGTCGATCCTGTTGAGGCGGGGGCAGGTGCAGGCGCGCGGCTGCTCAGCGTCGCTTTGGTGCAGTACTGGCTGGAGGGCCAGGCAGGGCGGTGGCGCTTGCCCACCGTGACCGAATGGCTGAGCACCGTGCGCGGCAACGACGGGCGCCTGTACCCCTGGGGCAATGGCTGGCAGCACGACGCAGCGCAGTGCCCCGGACCCTGGAGCACCTGGGGTCATGGTGAGCACCCGGAGTGGGCCGTTGATGCGTCTGGAAGCTGGTGCCGCTGCGGTCCTTTGCCCTACCAGGTGCAGTCAGACGACGGTCTTGCGCTGTTGCGCCCTGTGCTGTTGCAACGCGAGCGGTGATCGCACGGGGGCAACGGGTTCTCAGAGCGAGGTGCGCAAGCGCCAGATCTCTGGCAACGGCACCACGTCCAGCATCTTGCGCAGATAGCTCACACCACCGGTGCCGCCGGTGCCGCGCTTGAAGCCGATGACCCGCTCCAAGTTGGTGACGTGGCGGAAGCGCCAGAGGCGGAAGGTTTCCGCGAGGTCGGCGAGTTCTTCGCCGAGTTGGTAGAGGTCCCAGTGGCTCTTGAGGTTGCGGTAGACCTGCAGCCAGGCCTGTTCCACTGGCGGCGTTTTTGTTGCCCATGGCTAATTCGATGGCGATGTGGCGAATGGCCGCGTGTAGCTCGTGCAGCATGAGTTTCATCCAGAGCTCGCTGGTCTGGTTCTGGATGGTGAACAGCATCTCGTCGTGCGCGGGCAACCTCCCGCGGGCGAGCGGCAAGATCGACGAATACCGTCTGAAGCGGGCGAAAGCGGAGTTGAGAGGGAAATTACTGCTATTCATTCCTGCCTACCGCTGAGGAAGCTGATGCGACATGTGTTGCTCGTCCTGGATCCCCACCAGGATGAGGAGGTGGCGGAACAGCGCCTTGGGGAGGCGCTCACCGCGCCCCCAGCGGGCCTCGACCCCCTGGGCTCCATCGGCGGTGACGTAACCGCTGCGGCGGTTGGATGGAGGGCATTGGACGGGCCCGCCCGTGCCGTACGCCTCAACTCCGATCGCGAGTTCGGCGCCGCCTGGGTCCGGATCAACGCGGAGCGTCCAGCCGACCTTGTCGCCATCCGGACACTGGTCTCGCGGGTGCTCCCCGTCTGCCCGGTGGAGGTGGTGCGCGAACGGGCACGAACACCCGAAGGCTGGCCCCGATCAGTCGTCATGTTGATGGTCGCAACTGGCAGACCTGTCAGCGAAGACGACCTCGACATCCTGAAGGCGGCGCTCCGTGTTCCGGACGTTCGAGTAAGAGTCGCCGCAGCCACGGGAGCAGCGTTGGCACGCACCCCTGCGCTCGTCGGGGCCCTTTAGGAGGCCGGATCGAACGAGACCGACGCGAATGCCGTCCGGGCGTTGGAGTACGCGATTGCCGGGTGCGGGGGTGGGTGAACGGACTACTGCAACTTTTGCAGTAGTCCGATAAAAGCCATCATGCCCCTTTTGCAGGCAGTGGCCGCTGTTCCATGACCCTGGAATTTAGTTCAAACAGAGCTGTCAATATGCTTTACGCCTGCCCTTGAGTCGAATTGCGCTCACGGTCCGTGCATCCCGAGGCCGCTGCGGCAGTTCATTGCCGCCTGGCGGAGCCTGGCATGCGTGAAGCGCTCGGCGGTCACCTGGTCTGCAACGGCATGGACCGCCCTCGATCAACACCTCATCGGTGACGCATCAACAGCGGCGATCGACAAACCCATCCGCCCAGGATCGCCCCTCCCACTGCAGGCGGACTGGCAGCATCAGAGCCAGGCGCAGCCAGCACCCTGCAATCACCGACCGTGCTCACCACACTATTAATTCTGCTGGTGGGGCTGGCCCTGGCCCGGCTCAGTGCCGGCACCATGGCCCGCTGGGCGGTGCCGGCGATCGTGGTGGAGCTGGTGATCGGCTTTGTGCTGGGCAACAGCGTGCTGCCCTTCGCTGCGATCAAACCGCTGAGCGGCCTGACGGAACTGGGGGTGCTGTCGCTGTTCTTCCAGGTGGGCCTGGAGGTGCGCGGCGATCTGCTGGCCTCCCGGCGCGGCACGATTCTGCGGCTGGTGGCCCTGAGCTGCCTGGCACCGCTGCTGGGTTACTGGCCGCTGACGCTGGGCTTCGGCATGGCCCCGGCCACGGCGCTGCTTTGTCTGACCTGCGTGGCCGCCACCGGCACTGGCGTCACCCTGCGGCTCCTGGCCCAACGGGGCGCCCTGCACACCCCCTCGGGCCGGTTGCTGGTGGGGGTGTCCGTGCTCGACGACCTGCCCGCCATCGGCCTGCTGAGCCTCTCGGTGGCCTTGGGTGGCAGCAACTGGAATAGTGGCCCGGGCTGGCCCGGGATGGTCCTGGGTCTGGGGGCTGCCGCGGCGAGTCTCGTGCTGGCGGACCAGTGGCGCCAACGCGGCGGCGCCCCCCCCAGCAGCCCCCTGACGGTGTTGATCCTGCTGATCGGATCCGCCTGGGTTGGGGAGGCCAGCGGCCTCACTTCCCTGCTGGGGGCGCTGTGGGGCGGCGTGCTGTTCAATCGCCTCAACCCTGAACCGCAGCGGCTGGAGGGGCTGCTGACGCTGCTCTCGGAGGTATTCCTGCCCCTTTATTTCATCAGCGTGGGGATGCGCATCCAGGCGGGCAGCCTGCTGCAGAGCCAGGCCTTGGTGCTGGCGCTTTTCCTGCTGCTGCTGGCGGTGGTCTCGAAGCTGCTCTGCGGCCTTGGCATCAACGCCAACGATCGGCGCAACGGCATCGACCGCTGGCTGGTGATCTATGGGCTGATGCCCCGCGGTCTGCCGGGGTTGGTGTTCGCCAGCACCGCCCTGGCGGCTGGGGTGATCAATGCCGTGCAGTTTTCAGCCCTGGTGCTGATGGTGAGCTTCACCACGGTGGTGGGGCTGATCTTGTTGGAACGGCGGCTGCAGGGGCAACAAAAAACAACCGGCTCAAGGGCCGGGGGTTGAGCGCGTCTGGGGCAAAGGGGCTTCACTTTGATGATTAAGCGAGCCGACTCAGACGCAAATTGCAAGTTAGCCACGTTTAACGGAACGTTTACACGCATCCGCCACCTGCTCAGCAAGGTCCCCTATGAGGATTTCATACCTAATTACTACCGCTGCGCTGGCCCGATCGGCTGTCCTGAAGCTACCCAGCCCCCATCGAGGGGCAGCAGAGCTGCAGCTGGTCGTGCCGGGAGTGGAGGGTGGCGCGCCCGATAGGGTTGAAGTGACCGGGGCGCTGCCATCCGATCTGCGGCCAGGGCATGTTGCTCGACCTGAGAGAGCGACTGCCAATTGTTGCGGCTTTGGTTACGGCTCCTGGGGGCCAAGCGGTTGGTGCTGCAGGAGGCTGATACCAGCCGGGGGGCTATGGCAGGTATCCGACTTCAACCAAGGATGCCAGTGGCTTTCCAGCCGCTTCCATTCGCGGGGTCACTGCTTTTTACAGCCTGATCACGCTAAATCGCCTACAGTTGCTTCACCATCCCATCCACACGAATATGCCTAAAATCTTATCCAACCTCAGCCTTGTTGCTGGTCTTGTGCTCGCCACCTCTGGAGCCATAGCTGCGCCATCGAACAAGTGCCTTGCTAACAGCACGGTCACCTATCAGCAGGGCACTTGCCCATCTGATCAAGTTCGGAAACCGCCGACCATTCAAGAATTGATCGCCGAAGAGAAGAGTTTCCGTACGGCAGCGGCTGTCTCAGCCCCAAATAAGGTTGCGCCTGCGGCGCCTAAAATTTCTAGCGGCTTCAGTTGTGACGGTCGACGGTACTGCTCCCAAATGAAGTCATGCGCCGAAGCAAACTACTTTCTCGCCAACTGCCCCAGTACAAAGATGGACGGCGACGGGAATGGAATCCCTTGCGAGAAGCAGTGGTGCGGTCGCTAACACCATGGCATCACCGTGCGTGAAAGTGCCTCCCAACCCATCCATCGAGGCGACGGCCTAAAAGCCGCCACAGCAGCTTCTGACCACTGGCGAAGATGTCCAGCCATAAAGGCAGCGCCGGTGTGAGCAGAAGTGTGAGCAGTTCACCGGGCGGGCTACTATCGTGGGCCTCCATCCGAGTGGCTGCGGGGAGCTT